>CAZYWK010000080.1:0-14410 GCA_964651825.1 uncultured Ilumatobacteraceae bacterium
AATGGATAGTGAGCACCGGCATCACCGGTGTCTCACCTCAGCCTGACAGACAGGGGGCTCGCACACGCCAAGGTGACGGCCAGTTCGACGTACTCAGGAAACTGGTGCTTCGGCTCTCGTGACCGCTCAGCCACCCTTTACGGCGTCAAGGATGATGCTGTTGGGTCTTGTGTCGATCCCCACCAAGTCAGGAAAGCGACTTTCCCCCAGCCTTTCCCATGTCATATCTACGTAGCCTGCCGCATCAGCGAACTTCCACAGTGTTTCTCGGTCAAATAGATATTGATGGCCCCACAACCTGAGCGTATTATTCAAGTAATCTGCTGACGTTTCTATCCCGTATTCTCGACTCCAGGGGACATCGCGCCAGTTTCCCTTGAGAAAGACGTCGACACAGACGCGGATATCAGGAGTCAAGATCCTGTGCACGCCGCCACGCTTTAGGACACGGTACGCCTCAGCCAGAAAGTACTTCGTACCTTCTTTAGGCAAGTGTTCAATGAAGTGCTCGCTGTAGACGACGTCGACACTGTTCGAGGCGAAGGGTAGCCCATCGAGAACATTCAAAGATATATCTACGGTGGGAAGCTCTTCCATGTCGAGGTTGATCCATCCGCTGTTAATGACCAGGGCTCCGGATCCGATGTGGAGTTTGGTGCCGCTACCCGTCCCGAGCTGGCGAGCCACTATCGCTCGCGCCTTTCGCTCGCGTCGGTAGAACGAGATACTCCCGCTGTCGATTTCTCTCAGCTTGGACATGGACTTCTTGATCACTCCGGAACCGTTCGAAGGTGCATGCCTCTGCTTGATCGGGGATGTGTCCGATTCAACCGTCGTCGAGAGGTCCGTCTCGCCACGCTGCATCATGTTGGTGCCTTTCGAACTGTGGGCTCCGAGACGCTGGTGCTGAGCCGCGCCCGTTTGATTCCTCAAGTTCATTGGGCCTGCCCTGGTACCGCGGCGTCGTCACCTTGACGAACGATTGGACTCGCGGTAGGCGCCGGTCGTCACGAGTCGGAGCCATTCCGGATTTGCCAGATACCAGCTGACCGTCGCGTCGACGCCGGCGGTGAGCGAATGGGTCGGGTCCCAATCGAGTGTCGATCTGATCTTGCTCGAGTCGAGCACGACACGGCGCGCGTGCCCAGGACGGTCGCGAACGTGTTCAGCAGTCTCGAGTTGCCCTCCCAACCGGGCGAGGACGGCTTCGACGACAGCGAGGTTGGTGTACTCGGAGTCGCCGCCGACGTTGTAGGTCTCTCCGTCGGCGCCCCGATCGAGGACAGCCTGGAGAGCGCGGCAGGTGTCAGCGACGTAGATCCAGTCACGGATCTGCTCGCCATCGCCGTAGACCGGTAATCGTCGGCGGGTGGACCAGTGGAGGATCACCTTCGGCACCAGCTTCTCCGGGAACTGATGCGGCCCGTAGTTGATGGAGCACCTCACGATGTTCACCGGGAGACCGAACGACCGATGATACGTCTGTACGAGGAGGTCGGCCCCCGCTTTCGACGCGGCGTAGGGCGTCGTCGGAGCCAGCTGTGCGTTCTCGTCGAATCCGTCGTCGGGTACTAGATCGCCGTAGACCTCCGCCGCCGAGACCTGGACGAATCGCACACCCTGTCGGTACTGAGCCTCGCGCGAGTCCTCGGGTGTCAGACGCCAGGACTCTCGCGCGGCATCCAGGAGCGCTTGGGTCCCCATGACATTCGTGCTGACGAAGATCTCGGGGTCGGTGATGCTGCGGTCGACATACGATTCCGTCGCGAGGTTGACCACGGCGTCGAATTCGTGCTCGGCGAAGATGCGGCGGAGGAGATGCCGGTCCCTGACATCGCCGCGGACGAAGGAGTAGCGAGGGTCACCGGCGAGATCGGCGAGATCCACAACGTTCGCGGCCACCGTGAGGCTGTCGAGGACGACGACGCGACCCGGTTGCTCACGCAACAGGTGGTGGACGAGATGAGACCCGACGAAGCCGGCACCACCGGTGACGAGGACTGCCTTCATGCGATTCCACCCACGGCCTTCATCGACTTCTCAGAATGATCTCGCAAATCCTGCCGACGTCGTCGAGCGCCAGGTCGGGGTACAAGGGGAGAGTGAGGACGCGTTCCGAGACCTGCTCGGCTCTCGGCGTCGACGACGTTGCGAAACGATCGCCGTAGGCCGTGAAATGGGAGGTCAATGGGTGGAAGTAGCGTCGCGCGTAGATGTCGTTGAGTGCCAGCGTGTCCGCGACTTCGTCACGCGACCGACCGAAGCGAGCAGGGTCGAACAACACCGGGAAGTAGGCGTAGTTCTGACGAACGCCCCGCGGGACCGGGTTCAGGGTGATGCCGGGCACACCATCGAGCTGTTCCCGGTAACGGTCGCACACCAAGCGACGCTTGGCGATGCTCTCGTCCACGTAGCGCAGATTGCAGATGCCCATCGCCGCCGCTGGCTCGGTCATCTTGGCGTTCGTACCGACCGATTCCGCATTGTCGCTTCCGATCTGGCCAAACTGTCGCCATGCTCGGAGCCGATGGCTCAGCTCGGGGTTGCTGAAGGTCAGTCCGCCTCCCTCGATCGTGTTGAAGACCTTGGTGGCGTGAAAGCTGAACATGGAGATATCGCCGAAGGTTCCGACACCTACCCCGTCCTGAGTGACGCCGAAAGCGTGTGCGGCATCGTAGATCACCTTCAAGCCATGGCGGCGCGCGATGTCATCGATCGCGTCGTAATCGCACAGGTTCCCGTACACGTGCACAGGAAGGATCGCCGTCGTACGGTCTGTGATCAGGTCCTCGATGAGTTCGGGGTCCATGACATACGTGGCGGAGTCGATATCGCAGAACACCGGCTTCGCTCCGGAACGCACGATGGCATGAGTCGTCGATGCGAACGTGAACGGCGTCGTGATCACTTCGCCACCGATCTCCAGGGCCTGCAGCGCACTCTCGAGCGCGAGATGACCATTCGCGTAGAGGCCGACGTGCTCAACGCCGAGGTACGCGCCCAGCAGACGCTCGAGCTCTTGATGCTTGGGGCCTGAGTTCGTCAGGAAACGCGCCCGCCAGATGTCTTCGAGCTGTGCGACGTAGTCAGCGAGAGGCGGCATCGCTGGTCTGGTCACGTAGATCGGCTCAGCTGACACCCGCCGAGACCTCGCTTTCCCATGGACGCCGATCGCTGTCTTGACGAACGTACCGACATCCGGAACTCATACGTTCTCCGTCGGCATCACTTGCACTCTAGTGAGCCGGGCTGCTGGTTCGGTGGCGGGTCGGAGTCGCTGACAGGCTCGTGGTTCGGCGAAGTCGAGGGCACGCTCTGTCCAAGTATGGCGAACTCCTCGCAGCGACCCTGCCAGTAAACTCCTGGGCGGATGTCTGCGCGCCTGACTCGCCTTCGAAGTCTGCTGCGCCGCTACCGAACCGACCGCCGATTCCCGCCGATTGTGTCCGGGCTCTACCGGGAGGTGATCTTGCTTCGACTCGGTGAGTTCGGCCACCGAGTGCTGCGAGCCGTGCCGCTCACCGCCTCGCGCCATCCGGCGAGCGAAGTACTCGATCGCCCTGTTGCCATGCTCGCTCAAAAGTTCGCAGCACGTGTGGCCGAAGTGCTCGACGGCTGTGTCGAGTTCCATCTCGTCGGACGAACCCCGGACTCGGTGACGTTCGGGATCGGAGCGAGCGATCGGCCGACTGCGCTCGGCGCCCTCGGTGGCTTGACGAACGAACGCGGCTGGCGCCTCGCCTGGGAAGGTCATGGGAGAGAACACACCATCTCGCTACCGGCGACGCGAACAGACCGGATCCTCTGCTCGCCGACGTGGTACGTCTACCGTGAGTTCGCGTTCGGAGATCAGGCCGTGGGCAGGGAGGTGGCAGTCGAGATCACGTTCTGGGAGCTGGGCGCATCCGGGCAGATGGAGCGGATCGGTGTGCGGGGGCAGGAGCGGTTCGATCCGCGGTCGCCGCGGACGATCGAGGTGATCGACGGGCACGAGTACCCGGGCCTCGAGGCGTTCCCGGTCGGGGCCAACCTCGAGCACTTCGGTGAGCCGATCGACGTCGTGTACACGTGGGTCGACGGGTCGGATCCGGCCTGGCTCGAGTCGTTCCGGGCGACAGCGGCCGCTAGCGGACGTTCGATCGACGAGACGGCACTCGATCCGGCCCGGTATCGCAGCCGGGACGAACTGCGCTACTCGTTGCGCTCCGTGTGGGCGTTCGCGGGCTGGGTCAACCGGATCTACATCGTCACCGCCGGTCAACGTCCGCAGTGGATGCTCGACGATGAACAGATTACGTTCGTCGATCACTCCGAGATCATGCCCGCGGACGCATTGCCGACGTTCAACTCGCACTCGATCGAGGCGTCACTCCACAAGATCCCCGGACTGTCCGAGCACTTCATCTACTTCAACGACGACATGTTGCTGGGGCGACCGGTCAGGCCCGAGACCTTCTTCACCTCCAACGGCCTCGCCAAGGTGTTCCAAAGTGATGCCCGCGTCGTCGGCTACGAGGACGAGAACACGCTGGCGGTGGACACGGCCGCCCGCCGTGGTCGGGAGCTCCTCCAGCAGCGTTTCGGGCGAGTCGTCTCGCACAAGCCGCTCCACTCGCCGTACCCGCTTCGACGCAGCGCGATCGAGCAGCTCGAGTCGGAGTTCCGCGAGATCATGGATGCCACGGTGCACAGCCGCTTCCGGTCACCGACCGACCTGAGTGTCGCCGCCTCGCTCGCGCAGCACTACGCACTCGGCATCGGCGTGGGCGTGCTGGGCGAGATCGACTCGGAGTACGTGCACGTCGAGTCGGGACGCCTCCGATGGCACCTCGATCGCATACGGCTGTCGCGACGGTTCGACACGTTCTGCATCAACGAGACCGAACACGCCGGCGGGTCGAGCACCCGCGAGGCGCAGATCAGGGCCTTCTTCGAGGAGTACTTCCCCGTGCCGGCCCCGTGGGAGCGAGACGGTGCCTGACGCCGGGGCGGCGCTCACGGTCGACAACGTGCGCAACCGGTGCTGGCGCGGCTACGCCGATGCGCTGCGTGTGCTCACCCGGCGTGGGTCGGCGCGGCCGGCGACATCGGTGTTCGCCGGTGTCGATCGCTCCGATCACGAGCGGTGGAGCGATGAGACGGCTCGCAGGCACGACGAGTACCGGGAGGCCAACCCGATCGCGGCCGGACGCGTCGCGGTGGTCTGTGTGACGAACCGCCCCCACTTCCTGCAGGCGGTCGCCGAGAACGTGCAGCGGCAGGCCCACGACAACTTCGAGTTCGTCCTCGTCACCAACGCGGACGGGTTCGACGAGGCGGCGATCGACGCAGTCTCCGATCGGATCAGCAGCGTCGGCCGTCCGACCACGCGGATCGAGCGTCCGCCGGAAGTGTCGCTCGGGGAATGCCTGAACGCGGCGATGGCGGCGACCGACGCCCGGTTCATCGCCAAGTTCGACGACGACGATCTGTACGGGCCCGAGCACCTCAACGACTCGCTGCGCGCCCATGGCTACTCCGGTGCCGCGGTTGTCGGCAAGCACACCTATTTCGCCCATCTCGAGAGCGACGACGAAACGATCCTGCGCTTCCCAGGACACGAGTTCACCTACAGCTCGACGCTGGCCGGCGGGACCCTCGTCATCGACCGGGACCGGACGTCGGATCTCGAGTTCGCGCCCATCTCGCTCGGTGAGGACGGCGCGTTCATCAGGGCGTGCCATCGACGGGGGCTCTCCACGTTCGCTGCCGACCGGTTCAGCTATGTACAGCGTCGTTCCGCCGACAATTCGTGGAACGTCTCCCACGACGACTTCCGGCGCAATACGATCCACGTCGCGGGCGGGCTACCGAGCTCGATGATCCACATCTGATCCCCCCAGCGAACGAGAAGAGACTTCCGAGATGACCACCGTCTTCGAACGCGCCGGGAAGCGAGTCGACTCAGCGCTCACCGAGTCGGGCCGTCGCTTCCGGCGACACGGGGCCGGCCAATGGGTCTGGCGGCACTCCGTGCGCGACCAGTTCCGCTGGGGGAGCGGCACCGGACCGGTGTCGTCGGCGTTCTACCGATCAGTGCAATTCGGCGTCGTCGACAAGCAGAGCCGCGTCGAATCGGTCGAGCGACTGATCGAGCTGTTCTTCGGGCTCATCGATGATCTGGATGTCGGGCGCTTCGTCGAGGCCGGCGCGAAGGAGGCCGACGCGTCACAACGCGCTGCCGCAGGTCGGGCGGACCGTGACGTGGTCGCGTTCGAGGCCAACCCCTTCACGCACCGTCGGTTCGAGGAGCGGTTGCGCGAAACCCGTGTCGACTACCGGCACCTGGCCTTGTCCGAGAGCCCGGGCACCATCAAGTTCAACGTCCGCCGGAATGCGGACGGCAATCCGATCGCCGATGGCCAGGGTTCATTGCTCGGTCGCGCCTCGTACAAGCCGGGCTATGTCGAGGGTGTCGAAGTCGAGGCGGTCACGCTCGACTCGTTCTTCGCGGAGCGCGACGGTGGCACCATCAGTCCGGCCCGAGTCGCCTGCTGGGTCGACGTCGAGGGAGCGTCGTCGATGGTGCTCCGCGGTGCCCAGGCGTTGTTGGGGAGGACCGACGTCCTGATGATCGAAGTCGAGGGGCGACCGGCATGGGACGGCCAGGAATGGCTGTGGGCCGACGTCGTCGAGTTCGTGCGCGGGTTCGGACTCGTGCCGATCGCCCGCGACGCTCAGTCGAGGTTCCAGTTCAACATCGTGTTCGTCCGTGACTCCCTGGTGAAGTCCCCGCAGGTGCGCCGCCGCTTGCACGCGTGGCGCAGTCGTTGAGCCGCTCAGCGCCGTAGCGCCCGAACGCCACAACTCACCGTGACGATCGAGCCCTGGCTGTGACACCCCCTTGTCATGATGGGGGTCATGGGAAGCAACGACTTCGCAGCCACGGGGGTGATCGACGAACGCGACGAACGCGACGAGTGCGACGAGCGCGTGGAGGCGCTCGAGCGGTTCAGGGTGAGGGCCGCGTCGATGCCGTCGTTGTTGGAGGATTGGTTGCGGCCCGAGCCGCAGCGGGCCAGCGCCGAGCCGGCGCCGTACGATCTGATCGATTCCGCGATCGACACGGCGGTGCGGTCGATCCAACGGTTGGTGATCGATCAAAACGCCCAACTCGATGCGGCCGGTCTGGAACGCTTGGCGCTCGGACTGAACCGGGTGCGTCGTGTCGCCGAGGCGGCCAACGTCGCTGTCGCGGAGCGGGTGGTGGCGACGAACCCGTTCCGCGGTGACGGGTTCTTCACCGGTAAGACCTGGCTGACGCATCGGCTACAGCTGTCCAAGCGTGAAGCGTTCCACCGCTGCCAGATGGCCCGCATGCACCCCCGTCTCACGTTGTGGGCCGAGGCGTTCACCAACGGTGAGGTCGGTATCGAACAGACCGCGTTGATGGCCCACATCGCTGCCGACCCCCGCATCCCCGACGACGCTTTGCACGGCCGTGAAGCCGACCTGCTGGCCGACGCCATCGCGTTGCCGTACGAGGAGTTCAAACAGCGAGCGTTGCGTTGGCAGGCTCTCGTCGACCCCGACGGCGCCGCCGAGAAGACCGAACGCGTCCGCCGGAACCGGGGCGCCACCATCACCGAGCCCGACACCGGTGGCTGGGAACTACGCGCCCGTTTCGACGACGTCGGCGGCGCCGAGTTCAACGAGATCTGGGCCCACTACCGCGCCGCCGAGTTCGAAGCCGACTGGGCCCAAGCCACCGAAGCATTCGGCGAGGGCAACTTCGGTGTCACCGATCTGGCCCGCACCGACCACCAACGCGCCACCGACGCCCTCGTGGCCATGGCCCGCGCCGCCGCAGCCTGCCCACCCGATCGGATGCGCCCGGTCCCCGAGCTCGTCATCCTCATCGACCACGAGAGTCTCGACACCCTGCTACGCGGCGAACCGGTCTTCGCATCGCGCTTCGCCGACATCGTGTGCCGCACCCAAAGCGGCCATCAACTCGACCTGTCCGAAGCAGCCGGGCTCGTGTTGTGGGCCGAAGTGCGCCGGGTCGTCACCGACACCCACCACGGCCACGTCATCAACTACGGCCGCAAACAACGACTCTTCCGCGGTGCCGCCCGCAAAGCCGCCCTGCTGCAACAGATGTGTTGCATCTGGCCTGGCTGCAACGTCCCCATCCGACGCTGCGAAGCCGACCACACCCGCAGCTGGCACCACCACCACGGCGGAACCGACCAAGACAACGCCGACGGGCTCTGCCCCAACCACAACCGGCTCAAAGAACACCGCTACCGAGTCCACCGCGACCACCACGGCCACCTCCACATCCACCACCCCGACGGCCACGAAATCCACTGACCGGAGCGGATCAGGTTTGGTGCCACCGGTGCCGGTCGCTACCGCCGAGTGAATCGCCCCGTCGCGAGGCCGATCGTCCACGTCACCGGGATGGTCACGAGCGCGGTGAGCACCGATACCGACGGTGCTCCGCTGCGGCGGCTGATGCGCGACGCTTCGGCGACGACTGTGGTCGCCGCTACCGCGGGCACGACCAGGAGCCGTGGCCACCGCACGGCGAGCACCGTCGATATGGCGCCGACGGCGATCCCGGCGGGAGGGGCGAGCTGGCGGATTCGGAGCGAACTGGGGTGCATGCGGATCACCACCGCCTTCCACTGGCCGTACTCGTAGTACTGCCGGGCGAGATCGCGCCACGTGCCCCGCGGTCGGTAGCCCACGCGCAGCTCGGGGTCGAACCACACCTGGTGTCCGGCTTCGCGCAGGCGGATGTTCAGCTCGTAGTCCTGGTTGCGGATGAGTCGCTCGTCGAACAAGCCGACCGACTCGATCGCTCGACGGTCGAAGACCCCGAGATATACGGTGTCGACCGGTCCCTGCGTGCCGCCGAGGCGGTACGACGCTCCACCGGTGCCGAGCCACGACGTGGTCGCCGCGGCCACGGCACGCTCGAAGTCGGTGTGGGGATCGGGCACCTGCATCCCGCCGACGTTGGCCGCCCCCGTCCGCCCGAGTGTTTCGACCGCTCGCCGGACGTAGCCGTCGGACAGCTGGCTGTGGCCGTCGACCCGGACCACGATCGGCGCCGAACCGGCACGGATCGCGAGGTTCAGGCCCGCCGGGGTGACGCCGGCCGGGTTGTCGACGACGACGACACGAGGCTCCGAATCCGACAGGCGCGCGGCGACCTCGCGGGTGTCATCGTTCGACGGAGCGACGGCGAGGTAGACGCGCAGTGTGCCGGGATAGTCCTGGGCGAGCACCGAACCGACGGCGGCATCGAGGTGCTCGGCCTCGTCACGAATCGGCATGACGACGTCGACGTCGGGCCAGTCGGGCCAGTCGGCTCGGACGGCCGCCCCGGGCTCAGACACGCCGGCTCAACACGACCCAGACCGTGCGCGCCAGGATCTGCACGTCGAGCACCACCGACCAGTTCACCAGGTACTGGAGGTCGTAGCCGAGCTTGTACTCGGCGTCGGTGTCGTAACGTCCGTGCACCTGTGCCAACCCCGTGAGGCCCGGTGGGAGCTCGCTGCGCCGCAGGTAACCGGGCACCCGGCGCACGATGTCGTCCACCAGCTCGGGCCGCTCGGGCCGGGGGCCGACGAGCGACATCTCGCCTTTCAGCACGTTCCACAGCTGGGGCAGCTCGTCGGCGCGCATGGCGCGCATCCAGGCCAGGGCGGGCACGATGCGCGGGTCGTCGATCGTGGCCAGTCGCGGTCCGCCGTCCTCTTCGGCGTCGACTGTCATGGTGCGGAACTTCACGCACTCGAACGTCTTGCCGTCGCGGCCGACCCGTGTCTGGCGGTAGAAGACCGGCCGGCCGTCGCGCGCCGCGACGTAGAGGGCGACGAGCCCGATCGCCGCCGCCCAGAGCGGAGCGGTCAGGACAACCACGATCAGGTCGAACGCCCGCTTCAACCGGACCTTGTGGATCGGCACGGTGTGCACGCGCAGCGGGACGAACGGCATGCCGCCGACCTCGCGGACGTTCTTCAGGCCGAGCAGCGTCTCGCGTGCGCTCACGCGCTGGAGGAAGCCGATGCCTGCCGCATCGAGGGAGTTGAGCGGTTCGGGATACACCGACCCGAAGCCGGTGATGTCGAGCAGGAGGACATCTGTCGCATCGTGGGCCACGACCGCCTCGGTCAAGCGGTGGGCGGCACGGACGCGGCCGACCAGCACGGCGTCGCGATCACTCTGCTCGAGGTGCTCCGCAGCCAGATCGAGCGAGGTGCTCTCGCCGACGAGGATCACCCGCGGTGGTCCGTTGCGCCGCCGCGACAACGCACGGCTGACACGCCGGTTGGCGACGAGCAGGAACGACGCCAGCGTGAGGAAGACAGCGAGGTTGAGGCGCGGCATCAGGTACCGGTCGAGGAGCACGAACGCCAGACCCTGCACAGCGACCCCGATCGCCGTCGCCAGCAGGCAGAGCGGGAGCCACGGCCGCTGCCCGAGGCGTGGCTCGCGTTCGTACAGCCCGGTGAAGTAGTTGACGACGAGGTGGATGCCGGTCGCGATGGCGAAGCCGACGAAGTACCGGGACAGCGGATAGGTGTTCCACTCCCAACTGAACCCGAACCGGACGAAGCTGATCGCGACCATCAGCGCGTAGAGCGCGACCGCATCGAGCACGCCGAGGAAGCGGAACCCGCGGGACCACAAGAACGTCAGGGGCCGATGGAGGCGCTCGACGACGCGTTCGATCACGCCGGGGAACGGCGCGCCGCCACCGTGCTGGGTGCTGATCATGTCGTGCGCGGATCGCGTTGTTCCTGCCATACGTCCGCCCGCAGCGTAACGCTCCGCCGCTACGGTGACCGGTCGTGTCGGACAGCACCATGCGTCGCCGGTGGGTGCTGTTCTTCATCGGTCTGCTCCCCGTCGTCGCGGTGTGGGCGGTCACCAACCCGATGTTCGCCTCACCGGACGAGAACCTGCACATGGTTCGCGCCCAGAGCATCGCGAGGGGCGACTTCAGCAACCCGTTCACGACCGACGGCTTGCCGGTCGACTCGATCGAATGCTTCAAGTTCCTACCGGAGACCACTCCGGTGTGCCAGGACCTCACGTGGGGTGACGATGGCACGCCGCGAACGGTGCCGACGGACGGCTATCCACCGCTCTTCCACGGCATCGCAGCGCTCCCCGCCGTGTTCACGAGCGGGCTGGCCGGCGCGTACGTCATGCGCCTGTGGCTGGCCATGGTCGTCGTGGCGATCGTGGCTTGGGCCGGGGTGTTCGTCACACGGCCGGGGTCCGGACCGTGGCCGCTCGTCGGCTTCGCAGTCGCCCTGACGCCGATGGCCGTCTTCACGATGGCCACCGTCAACCCGTCGGGTATGGCGCTGAGCTCAGCGATGCTGTTCGTGGCTGCGGTGCTGTCGTTGCGTGCCCCCGTCGAGCGAGGATGGCCCGTCGCCGCGGCCATCGCTGCCGGCGCAGGCGGACTGGCGCTGTCTCGCCGAGACGGCCTGCTGTGGCTGGCGATCCTGGCCCTCGTGCTGCTGCCGCTCGTCCACGGCGCGGCGGTCCGTGACTGGATTGCTGCCACACCGCGGCGCACCAGGCTCTGGATCGGCGCGCCGATCGGGCTCGTGGTCGTGGCCGCGCTCGCGTCCGCCCCGCCCACGATCTCGCGGTTTTTCGGCAACTGGCGTGATGGTCAGGGAACCGACATGTGGGAGGCCGGTCGGTACGTCCGGACCTACATCTACCAGGCCGTGGGCGTGTTCGGCTGGCTCGACTCGCCGATCGGTGAGGAGACGTTCCTGGTCGCCATGATCGTGGCCGGATCCGTCGTCGTCCTCGGCCTGGCCGGCTCACAACGCCGACTGGTCGTGTCTACTGCACTGGCGGTGGCAGCGCTCGTCGTCACGCCGATGGCGTTCGGTGTTGTCCGGTTCCCCTACCTGCAGGGTCGTTACCTGCTCCCGATCTGGGTCGGGGTCCTGCTGGTGGCCGGCGCCTCGGCGGCCACGGCCGGTGCGGGTGACGGCCTCACCAGGCGTGCCTCACGGCTGCTGCTCTCGGTCTGGCTCGGCGTGCACGTGATCGGCGCGATGCAGAACCTCCGCCGCTACGCGGTCGGGCGGAGCGGGTCGTGGAACTTCGTGTCGAACGCGCAGTGGCACCCCGACACGATGTCGAACCTCGCCGCGGTGCTCTGCTTTGTCGTCGCGTTCACGATCGCTGGCGCAGCCTTCGCCGCGCTGCTTCGAGCGGGCCAGCGCGACCTCGCGGACTCAGACCTCTTCGGGGAGACGGCGGGACATCCGATTGAAGATCGCCCAGCCGATCACCAGGCTCGCGAATGAGATCAGGACGAGCCCGACAAACGTCTTCCAGCCCGGCGCGGCCCCGTCGTACAGGCACCGGCGGTACGTCTCGATGAACCCGTTCATCGGGTTGAGCTTCAAGACGTTGTAGACCCAGGTCGGTGCGTTCTCCTGCAGCAACGACGGTGGATACACGATCGGAGTAGCGAAGAACCAGACCTGGATGATGATCGCCCACAGGTAGCTGACATCGCGGAAGTAGACGGCGAGCACGCTCAGCGCGAGGGCGAGACCGGTCGCGAAGATCGCGAGGAGGACCGATGTCACCACGACGAGTGGGATCCACACCAGGAACGGACTCCCAGCGATCACCAGCACGATGAACAGCAGCGTCATCTCGATCGAGAACTGCACGCACGCGTGCAAGACGTTCGAGAACACGAGCACTTCGCGGGGGAACGCGACGCGGCGGACCAGACCCGCATTCGCCGAGACCGCGCCGAGGCCGAGTGACGTGACGAGCCCGAAGAAGTTCCACGGCAGCAACCCGCACAGCAGGTACAGCGCGAAGTTGTCGAGCCCGCTCGGATCGCCGACGGGTGCGGTCGAACCGAGCAACGTGCCGAAGACGAATCCATAGATCAGGATCTGCGACAGCGGGTTGAGCATCGACCACGCCCAGCCGAGGAACGAGCGCCGGTACTTAGTGCGCAGCTCGCGCAGCGTCAGATTCCAGAGGAGATCGCGCGACTTGTAGACGGTGACGACGGGGTTCATGGGAGCGCAGCGAGGCTATCTGTGCCGCCACCGTGATCAGTGGCGCGCGATGGTGACGCCGGGCATGGTTGGTTCGCGATCCGGTATCAGCAAGACTCTGACCCGCATGTCGACCGCTCTCTCCGTGAACGAGCTCTGGAAGAGCTACCGGCTCTATCACGAGCGCAACCAGTACCTGAAGGCGGCGATCCTCAAGGGGCGGCGTGCGCGCTACGAGGAGTTCTGGGCGCTCAAGGGTGTCGACTTCGCCGTGCCGACCGGATCGACGTTCGGGGTCATCGGCTCCAACGGTTCGGGCAAGAGCACGCTGCTCAAGACAATGGCGGGCATCCTCCAGCCCGAGAAGGGCTCGGTGCAGATCACCGGTCGCGTGTCGGCGTTGCTCGAGCTCGGCGCGGGGTTCCACCCCGAGCTCACCGGCCGGGAGAACGTCTTCCTCAACGGCGCCATTCTGGGCCTCTCGAAGAAGGAGATCGCGGCCCGCTTCGACGACATCGTGGAGTTCGCCGGGCTTGCCGACTTCATCGACACACCCGTGAAGAACTACTCCTCCGGCATGTTCGTGCGTCTCGGCTTCGCGGTGGCGGCGCATGTGGAACCCGATGTGCTGCTGATCGACGAGGTGCTGTCGGTCGGTGACGAGAGCTTCCAGCGTCGCTGCGCCGAGAAGATCGACGAGTTCCGCCGCGACGGCCGCACGATCGTGTTCGTGAGCCATGGTCTCGCGCAGGTCGAGCAGCTCTGCGAGGACGCGGCGTGGATCGACAAGGGTGAGCTGCGGATGCTCGGCAAGGCCGCCGAGGTGATCGCGGCGTACCAGGGCCAGAGCCACCAGGCGAAGCGGGTCGAGGGCGAACAAGGGTCACGTTGGGGCTCGGGCGAGGCCCAGATCGTCCATGTCGAGCTCCGTGACGCCGACGGCGTCGATCAGGCGGTGCTCACGACGCACGAGCCGGTGACGATCCACGTCGACATGACGGCCCACACGCCGCTCCAGGACGCGGTCCTCGGCGTGCGGATCGACAGCCTCACCGGCGGAACGGTGTGGGAGACGAGTACCCGTCGCAACGGGCGGACGATCGGGCTGATGGACGGGCCGGCCAGCGTTGACATCGCCATCGACAGTCTCCCTCTCCTCGAAGGGGTCTACGACCTGACCGTCGCGCTCACCGATCACACCGAGGTTCATCCGTACGACCACTGGGACCGTCGCATCCGGTTCGAAGTCCGCCAGTTCAAGTCCTACGACAGCGGGCTCGTGAGCATCCCGGCGCACTGGACGATCACCGGCGCCCGCGGGGTCGTGCAGAGCGGATCGTGAGAACGCTCGA
>CAZYWK010000080.1:14510-17248 GCA_964651825.1 uncultured Ilumatobacteraceae bacterium
TGGACGATCACCGGCGCCCGCGGGGTCGTGCAGAGCGGATCGTGAGAACGCTCGACACGCGGCTGTCCGGCCTCGTGCTGCTCGCGCCGCAGGTGCACGGTGACGAGCGGGGCTTCTTCGTCGAGACCTACAGCGCCGCGGCCTGGGCGGCGGCCGGCATCCCCGAGCCCGGCGAGTTCGTGCAGGACAATCACTCACGCTCGCGTCGCGGCACCGTGCGCGGGCTCCACTTCCAGACCCACCCGGGGCAGGGCAAGCTCGTGCGTTGCGCTCGCGGGTCGGTCATCGACGTGGTCGTCGATCTCCGGCGGGGCTCGCCGACGTTCGGACAGTGGGAGAGCGTCGAGCTCGACGATGTCAACGGGTACCAGCTCTGGATCCCCATCGGGTTCGCCCACGGGTTCTGCGTGACGAGTGAGGTCGCCGACTTCGTGTACAAGACAACGGCGTACTACGACGCCGCGACCGAGAGCGGGATCAGATTCGACGATCCGGAGGTCGGTGTGGTCTGGCCCGACGTCGAGTTGCTCTACTCCGAACGCGATCGCACGGCACCACTGCTCTCGGAGGTCGCGGCCGACCTTCCGTTCACGTACCAGCCCTGATCCGCCCCGTAGGCTGCCGCAGCATGTCGACCGCCGGCGACGGCCACTCGCCAGTCAGGTCCGAGCCACCGATCGTCTCGATCGTCATCGTCGCCTTCGGTACGGGGCCGATCCTCGCGGACGCCGTGGATGCGATCGCCCGCCACACGCTGCTCGCGCACGAGGTGATCGTCGTCGACAACCCGAGCTCCGATGAACGTCCGACTGCGGGCGACGTGTTGGCCGATCGCGACGATGTCGTCATCGTCGTTCCGGACGAGAACCTCGGCTTCGCCGGCGGCAACGAGTTGGGCGTCGAGCACGCGCACGGCACGTACGTCTGCTTCCTCAACCCGGACGTGATCGTCGGTGAGGGATGGCTGGAACCGCTCGTCGCCGCGCTCGACGACCCGGTGGTGGGCATCGCCGCTCCGGTCCTGGTGAATCCGGACGGCACGCTGCAAGAGGCCGGCCAGCTGCTCTACGACGACGCGTGCACGGCTGCTGTCGGAGGACCGGAGGTGATGCCCGGCGACTGGACGCAGGCGTTCAGCCGCGACGTCGACTACGCGTCCGCGGCGTGCTGGGTCGTGCGCCGATCCGAACACGTCGCTCGAGGCGGCTTCGACCGTCGGTATCACCCGGCCTACTTCGAAGACGTCGATTACGCACTGCGGGTCGAGGATGAGGGATTGCGAACGCGGCTCGTCGTCGACGTGCCGGTGGTGCACCACCACGGGCTCGGCGGCGCGGGGCAGAACCTGGCGATGGGGGAGGCGTCCCAGGCGACGTTCCGGTCGATCTGGGCGAGCCGGATCGGGGATCGGCCGACCCGTCCGCGCGGCGACGACGAGGCGCTCGTCAACCGTGACCGGCCCGCGGTGAACCGACGCGTGACTGCGATCTGGACCGCTGGCACTGCTGGCGCCGGTGTCGACCGGTTGCTCGAATCGGCGGTGGCCGACGCACAGGCGCATCCTCGCGACCGCGTCACTTTCGTGACCGACGCCGTGCCCGCGGACGCCGATCCCCGGGCCGCGCGGACTGCCGGGCTCGAATTGGTCATCGCTGCGAATCGCGAGGTGTTCGACCACACCGTGGCCATCCGGCGAAGGCGTGGCGACGACGTGACGATCTTCGACGCGCGCGCCGCGTCGAGCCGGCAGTGGGGACGGTGGTTGGCAGTGGTGCTCGTGGGCCTCGCCGGCCTGTTCGTCCGGTGGCTGGTGCTGCGGTCGCCGGCTGGCGTGCTCACCGCCGACGAGGCGTACACCGGCATCGAGAGCTTCGAGATCCTCAGCGGCCGGTTTCCCCTGGTGCTCGGCGGGACGGCGTACACGCTTCCGTTCGAGGGCTACGTGTACGCGCCGATCGCCGCGCTGCTCGGCGCGAACGTCGTGGTCCTCAAGCTGCTCAGCACGGTGTCGTGGGCCGTTGCCTCGCTCGCCGTCGGGGCCGCCGCGGCGAGGTTGGCGGGTCGTCGCACCGGCGCTGTGGCCGCCGCGATGTGCTGGATCACGCCGGGAGCGCTACTGCTCATCTCGGTGACCGGATACTCGGCCTACGCCTCAGGCCTGGCGGTGACCGCAATGGCGTTCGTGGCGGCCGGGATGGTCGTCGACGCGCGACAACCGCGCCGGTGGACGATGTTCGGGTTCGGGCTGCTTGCCGGGTTCGGCTTCTGGCTCCACCCGATGTTCCTCGCGACGCTCGTGCCGATGGTGCTGACGGTGCTGTGGATGCAGCGGCGCTGGCTCGTCACATGGGTGCTCGTGATCGGCGGCGGCATCCTCGGGTGCCTCCCGCTGCTGGCGTGGAACGTCAAGAACGCGTGGCCCTCGCTCGACACGCCGGCCGACGTCGAGGGCACGTATCTCGAACGTCTCCGGACGTTCGGCGAGGATCTCCTCCCGCGGGCGTTCGGCCTGCGCGATCTCGGCCTGGACTGGCAGCCGAACGCCGTCGTCGGCCCGCTGTTGTACGTACTGCTCGTCGCGCTCGCCGTGTACGGGCTGGTCGTCGTGTGCCGGCGACCAGGGCCGCGGAGCCGGTGGCTGTTGCTCGCCGTTCTGGTCGGAGTGTTCCCGATCATGGCGGCGTTCGAGAACCTGATCTTCGCCAACGACGGGCGCTACGGGATCATCTCGTTCCCGT
>CAZYWK010000081.1:0-17209 GCA_964651825.1 uncultured Ilumatobacteraceae bacterium
TCGCTCACCATCCTCGCCACCGCGCTGGTCGACACGAACAGCCGCATGGACGAGGCGATCTTCGAGGAGTTCAAGGGCACCGGCAACATGGAGCTGCGCCTCGACCGCAAGGTCGCCGAGCGCCGCATCTACCCGGCGATCGACGTCGACGCCAGCTCGACCCGCCACGAGGAGCTGCTGTTCGACCGCAAGCAGCTCCAGCAGGTGTGGAAGCTGCGCCGCGTACTGTCCGGCCTGGCCGCCGACGGCAGCGCAGCCGCCGGCCTCGAGCTGCTGATGGACCGCCTCAAGACGTTCCGCACCAACGACGAGTTCCTCGCCGAGATCGCCAAGCAACCCTCGATGTGACGCACGGGCTGAACGACCTCTGGCGCCGATAGCCTGATTGCTCGATCTCGGATGACGATCGGGGCCACAGGGGCCGCCCGCTCAGCCATCCTCGAAAGGATCACCATGAAGACCGACATCCATCCCGACTACACCGACACGACCGTGCGCTGCTCCTGCGGCAACACGTTCGTCACCAAGTCGACCGTGAGCGGCGACCTGCAGGTCGAGCTCTGCAACGAGTGCCACCCGTTCTTCACGGGCAAGCAGAAGCTCGTCGACTCCGGTGGTCGCGTCGAGCGGTTCAACCGTCGCTACGGCTCGCGCAAGAACGCGCCGGCGACGCCGAACGACGACTGAACGAACAGGCAAACGCCGCCGTTCCCGGCCGGGACGGCGGCGTTGTCGCGTCTGGATCTCGACGAGATCCTGCTGAAACCACGCACCGAGGCCGTCGAACTCCGTGGAGTGGCCGGACAAGCGATCCGGCCAAAGCGATGGAGATGCTCGGCGCCAATGACGCGACATCACCATCGCCTCGGGCCAGGGGCGTCGGTAGGGTCGGGGCGGTGAGCGAGGCAGAGCGCGATGCGGTGCAGAATCGCCGGGCTCAGCTGCTCGGGATCAAGCTGGGGGTGCTGGTGGCCGAGCATCTGGGGCGAGCGGTCGATCAGGTGCCCGAGCCGATCGCCAACGGCTCGGCCATGGTGGTCGACGGCGCGGCCTGGGTGCTCATCGATGGGCCGGCCGGCCGATCGCTCGGTGGCGCTCTGGCGTGGGCGATCCGCCACGACGCGACGTCGCTCGACCTGATCGCCGAGAGCGACACCGGGTTGCTGGCTCGGCGCGCGGAGCGCTTCGCCCTCCCGATCGTGGTCTGGTACCCGGTGGAACGAACACTTCTGCCCGCCGTGGCCGAGCCACTTACGCCACCGCGCGACGCGGCGCCGGTCCACCTCGCCGTGCGCGAGATGATCGAGGGCTCGGGCGCGACGTTCGTCGTCGAGCACGGCGTGGTCACCGGTGAGGTGCGTGGCCTCGAGGTCTGCCGCGTCGTCGACCAGCCGACCACCGGCTACTTCGACGAGGACGGCGTCGAGCCGATCAGCGCGCTGTCGGCAGAGTTGGCGGCCGACCACACGACCAGTGACGGGGTGATCGTGGAGGTCGGCGTCGGTGCCCCCGACCGTGAGGCGTTCCGCATCATCCACGGCGACCTGCCGACCGTCGACGCGCTCGCCGAGGTCGTCGCCACCGTCGACGGCCATCGCCGACCGGGGGCCTCGCCCCATCCGCTGAACCGGCTCGTTCCCGAGCGGCTCGTCCGCTCGCGGCTCGTCGACCAGCCGTCGCTGATCGGATTGGTGAGCGTCGAACCGGTCGATCCGCCGCTTCCACGAACCGGCCTGAACGACACCGTGCCGTGCGTCGCGTCCGGTTCCGATGATGCGGGTCGTCGCTCGCACATCGTGTGCTCCGTCGGCATCGACCTCGACCTCGTCCCGTTCGTCGCCGACGTCCAGGCGACCACGGACGATCCGATCGTGGTCGTCGTCCCCACCCGCGACCTGGCTCCGATCACGCAGGAACTGGCGCAGTTGTTGCGCGCGCCGATCGCGTTCGTCACCGTCGACTGAGCAGGCCCGCCACGTAGTTGGCCTGCCCGAGGTGTTGGAGGCAGTCCTCCGTGACGCTGACGAGGCGAACCGCCACCGTCACCGGCGGATCCCAACGGGTGTCGATGACGTCGTCGAGTCGCCTCGCCGTGATCCCACCGAGCAGGTCGACCGTCATCGCATGCACCGCCACCTGGTACCCGGCGAGCAGTTCGGTGCCCGCGAAACGAGTCTCGTCGACCTGCTCGCTGGTGAACCCGTAGCCGTGCGCCGTCGCGGGGAACGGCAAGCCGAACCGCTCGAACCAGCCTCCGGAGGTCCACACCTGCTCGATCTCGGCGATCTCGGCGAGATGGTCGTCCTGCACGCGCAAGAGGTGCCACACCAGCCAACCGATCGGGTTGCCGACACCGTCGGGTCGGACGTTGATCGCCTCTGCCGACACCGAGTCGAGCAGCGTGCGGACGCCCTCGTCGACCCGTCCGAACGCGTCGAGCAGCAGATCGTTGATCGTCGCCACGCGCCCGACCCTACGAGATCGGCCAGGTCGCCCCGCTTCACGCGTCGGCCGCACGGTCGATCAGTAGCCTCGGTCCGGCCATGCACGAGCGTCTCCGCCAGATCGTCGACGAATACGAGACGCTCGAAGCACAGCTCTCCGATCCCGAGGTGCTGGCCGATCCCGACCAGCTCCGGACCCTGTCGAAGCGCTACACCGAGCTCGGCCCGGTGGTGGAGGCGGTCCGCCGCCGCGACGCCCGTGCCGCCGACGCCGACGCCGCCCGGTCGATGCTCCCCGACGCCACGGGCGACGAACGCGACCTGCTCGTCGCCGAGATCGACGACGTCAACGCCGAGTTGGCGGTGCTCGACGACGAGCTGCGCGAGCTGATGCTGCCCGCCGACCCGCACGACGGCAAGAACGTGATCGTCGAGATCCGCGGTGCGGAGGGCGGCGAGGAGGCCAACCTGTTCGCCCGCGACCTGGCCGAGATGTACCTTGCCTACGCCGCGAGCCAGCGGTGGAAGGTGACCGTGCTGTCGTCGTCGGTCAGCGACATGGGTGGCTACAACGACATCACGTTCGAGGTCGCGGGACCGACGGCGTGGCGCAACCTGAAGTTCGAAGGCGGCCCGCATCGCGTGCAGCGGGTTCCGGCGACCGAGAGCCAGGGGCGCATCCACACGTCGTCGGCCACGGTCACCGTGCTGCCCGAGGTCGACGAGGTCGACGTGCAGATCGACGAGCGCGACCTCGACATCGACGTCTACCGGGCGAGCGGGCCGGGCGGCCAGGGTGTGAACACGACCGACTCCGCGGTGCGCATCACCCATCGCCCGAGTGGGCTGGTGGTGTCGATGCAGGACGAGCGCTCGCAACTCCAGAACCGGCAGCGGGCGATGGTGGTGCTGCGGGCTCGCCTGTTCGAGCTGGCCGAGCGGGAGCGCAATGCCGAGCTGTCGGCGGAGCGGCGGGCCCAGACCGGTGGCGGTGGGCGCAGCGAGAAGATCCGGACGTACAACTACAAGGAGAACCGGGTCACCGACCACCGCATCGGCTTCACCGTGTACCGGCTCGCGGCGATCCTCGCCGGCGACCTCCAGGTGGTGATCGACGCGCTCGCCGCCGAGGAGCGGGCGCGCCTGCTCGCCGAGGGTGGCGACGGCACGGGATGACCACGTGGCGCGAGCTGTGGGCCGAGACCGCCTCGACGGTCGGCGACCGCACCGAGGCGCGCTGGCTGTGCGAGGTGGCGTCGGGCGCGATCGACGGTGACGAGTTCCTGGCTCTGCTCGACGCCGACGCGACCGAACGGATGGTCGCTCACCTCGACTCGATGCTTTCTCGGCGGGCGGCCGGCGAACCACTCCAGTACGTGCTCGGCCAGTGGTCGTTCCGGCACCTCGACGTGGCGATCGATCGGCGGGTGCTGATCCCTCGACCCGAGACCGAGCTCGTCGCCGGCGTGGCGATCGAGCTGGCGAGGTCGTTCGGACCGACCCGGACGGTGCTCGACCTCGGCACCGGCTCGGGCGTGATCGGCCTGTCGCTGGCGCACGAGCTCCCGCTCGACGGCACGTTCGTTTGGATCGCCGATGCCAGCCCGGACGCGCTCGATGTCGCCCGCGCCAATCTTGCCGGGCTCGGCCGCGCCGGTCGCAACGTGCGTGTCGGCGAAGGATCGTGGTTCGACGCCGTGCCCGCTGGCGAGCGCTTCGACGTGATCGTGTCGAACCCGCCGTACGTCGAGTTGGGCTCGCCCGACGTGGAGCAGATCGTCACCGACTGGGAGCCCGCTTCGGCGTTGTTCGCCGGCGCGGACGGGCTCGACGACATCCGACACCTGGTCGAGGCATCGTTCGAACGGCTCGTTCCCGGGGGATGGCTCGTGGTCGAGATCGGTGCCACTCAGGGACGGGCGGTCCGTGAGCTGCTCGACTGCCGCGGGTATGCCGACGTCGAGATCCGCCGGGACCTCGCCGGCCGCGACCGCATCGCCATCGCCCGGCGCCCGGCCGACCACGCCCAGACTTCTTAGGATTCGAGCCGTGGACCTGGAGTTCAGCGGCGAGATCATCTACTGGCGGGGCCCGGCGCCGTTCCACTTCGTCACCGCTCCGGAGGAAGCGAGCGCGGCGATCGAGGCCGTGTCGTCGCTCGTCACCTACGGCTGGGGGTGCATCCCGGTCGAGGTCCGCATCGGCGATACCGACTTCCGTACGTCGCTGTTCCCGAAGGAGGACATGTACCTCGTGCCGGTCAAGGTCGCGGTCCGCAAGGCCGAGGGACTCGAGCTCGGCGACACCGTCAAGCTCCGTGTCCACCTCGACACCTGAGCGCGCTGCTCGGCGCGGCTCAGCCGAAGCGGACGGCGACCGCAGCGAGCAGCGAGTGTTCGTCTGGCGAGAGCTCGTCGTCGATGCCAGCGACCTCGCGGGCGGCCGAGAACAGTGCATTGCGCAGCACCCGGCTGCTGATCCTGGTATCGATCTGGTCGAGGAATTCGGCGATCCGGTCGTTCTCGATGGCCCGCCGGGCGTGCTCGATCGCCGGCCGCAGGTAGTCCTCGAACGCGAACTCCCGCTGGCGCCACTCGGTGCTGATCTCGCGCACGGCGGCCACCTCGTCGTCGCTGATCTGATCATCGGAGAGCATCACGAGCGCGAGCAGTTCGAGGGCGGCCTGGTGCTCCTGGTCGGCGGTGGCGTGCACGGCCACGCCGTTGTAGAGGGTGGCGAGGCGGCTATCCATGGATGGCTCCCTGGGGGTCGTTGTCGATGCCGAGCGAGCGGCGGAGGAAGTCGAGCTGATGCAACAAGAGGTTCTCCGCGACCTGCTCCTGGGGGGTCATGTGGCTCACGCCGACGAGCGGGAGCACCTCGTGGGGCCGTCCGGCGGCGAGCAATGCAGATGACAGCTGCAGCGTGTGGGCTGCGACCACGTTGTCGTCGGCGAGGCCGTGGATCAACAGCAGTGGCCGGGTGAGGGCGGCTGCGAGCGAGAGGAGCGAGCTGGCGTCGTAGCCCGCATCGTCGTCGTCGGGATGGCCGAGATAGCGCTCGGTGTAGTGCGTGTCGTACAGCCGCCAGTCGGTCACCGGCGCTCCGGCGACGGCGGCGTGGAACACGTCGGGGCGGCGCAGCACGGCGAGCGCGGCGAGGTAGCCACCGAAGCTCCAGCCGCGGATGGCCACCCGGTCGAGGTCGAGCACGTCGAAGCGTTCGGCGGCACCGTGGAGCGCATCGATCTGGTCCTCCAGTGCCGGTGTCGCAAGGTCGCGGTGCACCGTCCGGTCCCAGCCGGCGCCGCGCCCCGGCGTGCCCCGCCCGTCGGCGACCACGACGGCAAAACCCTGGTCGGCGAACCACTGTGACGACGCGAACGCGTTCGACGACCGTTGCACACGCAGGGCGTGCGGGCCGCCGTACGGGTCGAGCAGGACGGGCAGCTGGGAGCCGTCGTGGTCGTGGGGGAGCAGCACTGCGGTGGCGAGCGATCGCAGCCCGGTCGTGATGAGCTCGACGTTCGGTTCGACGAGCGGGGTCTCGGCGTGCGAGGCGAAGCGGTGGCCGTCGAGGGTCACGATCCGGCTGCCGGGCTCGTCGAGGGTCGCCGTTCGGATGACGGTGGTCGGCCCACCGACGGCGGCGGTGTGGACGCCCGACTCGGTGGTGAGCGCCGTGAGCCGCGCGTCGTCCCACCGCCAGACGTGGAGCTCGGTCGCGTCGTCGATGTTGTTGGCGTGGAACGTGATCCCGGCGTCGGAGGCGTCGACGACGCTGCGCACCTGCAGCTCGACCGGCGTGACGGGCTCGCCGTCGACGAGGAGCCGCCGCGTGCCGTCGCGGTCGCCGGTGGTGACGAGGCGCCCATCCGGGAGGATCTTCGGCACCCCGGCGACGAGGTCGACCCACTGGTCGTCGTAGTCGTGCGCGAGCACCGCGGTCTCGCCCGTGGTGGTGTCGGCCCGCAGCACCATCGTGCTGCGCTGGTCGCGCGACTGCACGAGCAGCACGAGCCCACCGTCGGTCCAGTCGACCTGCGCGACGTAGGGGAAGAACTCGCGGTCCCAGTCGAGCGCGACGCGGGCCCCGTCGAGCCCGAGGACGTGAACCGTGACGATCGCATTGTCGGTGCCGGCGGCCGGATAGCGGATCGTCCGGGCCGGCTCGGACGGCCTCGCCGGATCGGCGATCACCCACTCGCCCACGGGCGCCTCGTCGACCCGGCAGGCGGCGATCGCCGTGCCATCCGGGCTCCACCAGTACCCGCGGTAGCGGCCCATCTCCTCAGCGGCGATGAAGTCGGCGCGCCCCCACGAGACGGTGTCGGTGTCGTGCGCGTCGTCGCCGGCCAGCACCCGTGACCTCCCGTCGAGCTCGGCGATGCACAGTCGCCGGCCGCTGACGTAGGCGATCCGCCGGGCCGTGGGGTCCGGGCGCGGGTCGAAGACCGGTCCCTCGACGTCGAGACGGCGCGCCCGTCCCGACAGGAGGCCGCCGGCGAACAGCACGCCACCGACAGCGAACGCGACCACGGTGGTCGCGGCGTCGGTCGCGTACGACGTGATCCCCGCGGCGCCCTCGCGAAGGCGCTCGCGCTGGGCCCGCTCGGCGTCGGACATCGTGTCGTCGTTGCCGGCCTCGTCGTCGAACAGTTTCGCGGCGTCGGCGATCAGCCGCTCCTCGCCCGCGTCGACGTCGAGGACCCACAGCGAGTTGACCGGGTCGCTGCCGCCGCCACTGCGCAGGAACACGACGCGCTTGCCGTCGGCGCTGACGTGGAGGTTCCGCGGCTCGCCGAGCGTGAAGCGCTGCGTGCGGGCGTACTGGCGGGGAAAGGTGTCGGACATCGCGTCGGTGGGGTGTTCGGTGGTGTGTTCGGTCACGGCTCGACGAGGATCTTGGCATGCGCCTCGGGATTGCCGAGGTCGACGAAGGCTTGCGGGACGCCTTCGATCGAGACGAAGCCGGTGAGCAGCGGTGCCAGATCGACCCTTTCGTCGGCGATCGCGTCGAGCGAGGCGGCGAACTCGTCGGGCTGGTAGCCGAGCACGAACTGGATGTTGAGCTCCTTGCCGATGCCGAGCATCGGGTGGATGGCGTCCTCCTGCATGCACGCGCCGACGACGAGGATGCGGGTGTCCTTCGGCGCGATGCGCATCGCCTGTTCGATCATGCCGGGCACCCCGACGGCCTCGAACACGACGAGCGGCTTGTTGCCGTCGATCCGCCTCCAGGCCGCGATCGCCGGCTCGACCGCGGGATCGACGACCTCGTCGCAGCCGAGGTGCTCGGCCAGCTGGCGGCGGGCGGGGGAGAAGTCGGCGCCGACGATCGGGCCGATGCCGAGCAGCTTCATCGCCGCGATGCAGGCGAGGCCGACCGGGCCGAGCCCGATGACGACCGCCGCGTCGCCCGGAGCGATCTTCGACTTGGCGACGGCGTGGACGCCGACCGCGAGCGGCTCGGTGAGTGCCGCCATCCGCGGCGGCAGGCCCGTCGGCACCTTCATGGCGAGCATCTCGTTGAGGACCATCAGCTCGGCGTAGCCACCGGGGTAGGTGTTGGAAAAGCCGATGGCGTGGACGCCGCGGGCGTCGAACGTGACGGGCATCGACACCACGACGTCGCCGACCGCGAGGTTGTTCACGCCGGGTCCGAGCTCGACGACCTCACAGCAGAACTCGTGGCCCATCACGAGGTTGCCGGCCGGATCGAACATGTTCTCCGCGAGGGGATCGGGCGGCCCGTCGCCGCGGAGCTCCTCGCTCGCCCTGCGCGACTCCTCGCCGTGGTGCAGCAGGTGCAGGTCGCTGCCGCAGATCCCGCACGACAGGACCTTGGTGAGCACCTGGCCCTCGGCCGGCGTCGGTTCGTCGATGTCGTCGACTCGAAGTTCCCAGTTGGTCATCACCGCTGCACGCATTGCCTCGACAGTAGGTGGCGACCCGCCGACACCTCGCCCCGGAACCCGCCCGCCGGCGACTTCGTTCGGGTCAGGGGTGGGTGAAGTGGGCGACGGCGTCGACGATCAGGTCGAACGCGGCGTCGGCGTCGACGCGGGTGAGCACGGTGCAGTTCGGCGCCGGGCGGTCCACGAGCCGGCGCTCGTCGATCACCGTCATGCCGCGGGTGTGTTCGCCCGCCGTCTCGATCGCGACGTGACGCTCGACGCTCTCGAACAGGCCGGGGTGGGTGACGGCGAGGACGGCGAGCGGGTCGTGCACCGGGGCGCCTTCGATCGCGCCGGGGTCGTGCCGACCGAGGTAGGTGCCGGAGAAGAACTCGAACAGATCGGCCAGCACTTCGGCGAGCTGGCCCCCGAGCGCGCGGATCCGCGCCGTGCGCGGCGGGGTCGCCTGGAACTGGTGGGTCACGTGGAGGCCGGCCATCGTGAGCGGAACGCCTGATTCGAACACGATCCGTGCCGCCTCCGGATCGGCCCAGATGTTGAACTCGCCCATCGCGTTGCGGTTGCCGAAGGTGCCACCGCCCATCAGCGAGATGCCGGCGATGCGCTCGGCCAGATCGGGTGCGGTGCGCAGCGCCAGAGCGATGTTGGTGAGCGGGCCGACGGGCACGAGCTGGACGCCATCGGTCGCGCGACACGTGTCGACGATGAAGCCCACGGCATCGGTGCCGTCGAGCGGAGTGGTCGGTGCCGGGAGGTCGGCGCCGTCGAGGCCGGATTCGCCGTGCACGAACGGCGCCGGGTGGGGCGGCTCGACCAGGGGGACGGGGCTGCCGGCATGGACCGGCACGTCGATGCCGAGGAGATCACGCATCACGAGCGCGTTCTGCGTCGTGCGTTCCAGCGGGGCGTTGCCGGCCACCGTCGTGATCCCGACCAGGTCGGCGTAGCGGGCGGCGGCGATGATCGCGACAGCGTCGTCGTGGCCAGGATCGCAGTCGAGCAGGATCCTCGGTCGGTCGGTCGAGGTTCGGATCGTCGAGGTCGCGGCGGCCGACATGGACCCGAGCATGCCATCCGCCACACTGTCGGCGTGCAGACGACTCCTGGCCCTGGGCGCCGGTTGGCGAACACCGGGATCCGCTCCGCGGTCTGCGCCGGCGCGGTCGTGATGATCGTCGCCGCGGTCGGGTGCTCCGATGGCGGCGACGGCGCCCCGGGCGACACGGCGGCGCCGAGCGCGGTCGGCGAACCCGCCACGCCGTCGACCGATCGATCGGCGGCGGCGATCACGCCGGACACGACCGGCCGAGCCGCCAGCTCATCGACAGCCGGAGATCCGCCGTCGAGCGGCGTGGTCACCGTGCCCGACAGCGGCGTGCCAGGCCTCGACAGCGACGATGCGTTCTGCCGGTCGTGGAGCGAGTTCGCCGGCTCGTTCCAGGCGCTCGCCCTCGTGTCGTCGTTCGGGTTCGATCCGCTCGTGGCCGCACGCGACGAACTTGCCGCGTCGTCGGTGCTCCTCGCCGCGGTCGCGGGGCTCGACGACAATCTTCCGGACGAGCTCGAGTCGGAGCGAACGGCGTTCGTCGTCGGCTTCGTCGGTCCGATGGCCGACCGGGCCGCCGAGGCGCACGACGCGCTGGTCGATGCCGGCCTCGGGCGCTCCGACATCGACGCGCTCGGCACGGTCTGGTTGACGACGCTCGCCGACGCCGGGCTCGACACCCCGATCGAGGATCTCCCGGTCGACGCCGCGGTGGCGGGTGCCGTCGATCAGGCCGCCGCAGCCTTCAGCGCCGCCCGCCCCCCGATCGTCGAGGACCCCGTGCTGATCACCGACGCGCAGGTCCCCCGCACCCTCGCCTACCTCGCTGCCAACTGCCCCGATCAGGGAATCCTCGCCGGCTCCGACGGCTGACGGTCGCGGTGCTCAGGGGAGGAGGAGGGTGCCGTCGGCGGAGAGGGTGACGGTGGTGCCGACCCAGTCGCCGTCGCACATGGCCGCGGCGGTGTCGGCATCGGTGGACGAGCCCCACGCGCGACGGCCGTCGGCGAGCAGGCACGACGCATACGGCTTTTCCGGCGAGCCGTCGCGGGAGAACATCACGGTGTAGGCCTCGATCGTCGCGGTGCCGGTGGCATCCTCCGGCGTCGCGAACTCGCGCCGCGGCAGCCGGTCGATCTCGTCCTGCGGCTTTTCGTGCCGGAACGCGTTCACCGGCGGCGTCGTCGAGTACACCCCGAAGGAATGCTTCGTGGCGTACCCACCGTTCGCCCACACGAGGCCGAGCTCGCCCGGCTCCGCGCGCAGGTCGGTCACCACCGTGGCGATCGCATGCATCACGTAGTTGTTCCACGGGCCGCCCGCGAACGGGAGCCCACCGGTGCGCGACCATTGCCTGGCGAGGTCGATTCCGAGCGACGCGGCACCGAGCTGCACTGCTGCCGGGAAGCAGGAGTAGAGGTCGATGATCCCGATGTCGTCGATGCCGACGCCGGCCAGGTCGAGCGCCCGGCGTCCGCCGATCTCGATCGCCGGCGTCCGGGTGAACGAGTCCCGGTGCGACACGAACTTGTGCTCGTGACAGTCGGTGCCGGACCATGGGAACACCCAACGGTCCTCGGGCACACCGAGCCGGCGGGCGGCCTCCACCGAGCACATGATGATCGCCGCGCCCATGTCGACGTCGTTGTTGGAGTTCATGTACTTCGGGTACGGCAGGCCGATCATCCGGTTCGAATCGGTGACCGTCGTGATCTCCTCGGGCGTCTTGGCGTCGCGGATCCAGGCGTACTCGTTGCCGGCCGCGACGTGGCTGAGATCCGACCACAGCCGGCCGAGGTGCGCCTCGTGCTCGGCGATCGAGCGTCCGGACGCGGCGCGCAGCGCAGCCTCGAACATCGGGTAGACCTGCACGGGTTGATAGATGCCGCGCTCGATCTCGGCCGGCAAGTTCATCTCGAGGTCCTCGCCGATCAGCACCGGCGTGTCGTCGTCGGCCGCCTTCGGCCAATCGAGCGTGGCGCCGGCCTTGCGGGCACGCATGAACGTGCGCCACGACTCGCCGCCGGCCAGCAAGGCGACGTCGAGCCGGCCGGCCTGGATGTCGAGTGCCGTCGAGTTGACGATCGACTGCGGGCTGTTGCCGCCCATGGCGGTGTAGCCGAGCTCGCGGGGCTCGACACCGAGGCGCTGGGCCAGGAAGCGTGCAGGGTTGCGGTACCGCCACGACAGCAGGCCGACGACGCGGATCGAATCGACCGCCGGCGGGCCGGACAACCCGGCGTCGCTCGCCGCCGCCAGCGCCGCCTGCTCCATCAAGGCGACCGGCTCCAGGGCGTCGTCGATCCCGTCGGCCCGGTGCAGGAACTGGCCGACGCCGACGATGACAGGGGTGCGCGGATCGAGAGTCACGAGCCGCACCCTACGAATCGCCGCCCCACCGATCCCAACGGTGCCCGACCTCGTTCGTTTGGGGCCGGGGCCAGAACGAACAGGTCGTACACTCGGGCTCGATGACGGACTCTGCGACCGACACGTCGACCGACGCAGCACCGACCGACCCATCGATCGGTACAGGCCGACGGATCGCGATCGGTTCCGACCACGCCGGATTCGAGCTGAAGCAGCACCTGGTGATGGTGCTGCTCGGGCAGGGCTACGACGTCGACGACCACGGCACCCACTCCACCGAGTCGGTCGACTACCCACCGATCTGCGCCGGCGTCGGACGCTCGGTGCGCGACGGAGCCGCCGACGTCGGCATCGTCCTCGGCGGCAGCGGCCAGGGCGAGCAACTCTCGGCGAACAAGGTCCGCGGCGTGCGCGCCGCGCTCTGCAACTGCCTCTACACCGCCCGGATGGCCCGCGCCCACAACGACGCCAACGTGCTCGCGATGGGTGGCCGCGTCGTCGGCGTCGGCCTCGCCGAGGAGATCGTCGACACGTTCCTCACGACCGACTTCGAGGGCGGCCGCCACGCCCGCCGGGTCGACCAGATCACCGAGCTCGAAGCCGAGTTCTGAGCAAGCCCCGCCACCCGAACACGAAGGACCCAGCCGCCATGCCGTTCCCCTCCGACACCGACCCCGACCTCGAGGTCGAAGCGCTCATCGCCCGTGAGGTCGAGCGTCAGACGACCGGCCTGCAGCTGATCGCCAGCGAGAACTTCACGTCGCCGGCGGTCATGCGCGCGGTCGGTTCGGTGCTCACCAACAAGTATTCCGAGGGGTACCCGGGCAAGCGCTACTACGGCGGCAACCAGATCGTCGACTCCATCGAGCAGCTCGCCATCGACCGGGCGAAGGAGCTGTTCGGCGCCGAGCACGCCAACGTCCAGCCGCACTCCGGCGCCAACGCCAACATGTGCGTGTACCAGGCGCTGCTGCAGCCGGGCGACACCGTGCTCGGGCTGAGCCTCGACCACGGCGGCCACCTCACGCACGGCTCACCCGTCAACGCCAGCGGCCTGCTCTACAACTTCGTGTCCTACGGCGTGGGCGCCGAGGAGCGCATCGACATCGACGAGGTCCGCGAGCTCGCCGTCGAGCACCGTCCGAAGATGATCGTCGCCGGCACCACGAGCTACCCCCGTCGCCTCGACCCCGAGCCGTTCCGGGCGATCGCCGACGAGGTCGGTGCAGTGTTCATGTTCGACATGGCACACCTCGCCGGCCTCGTCGCCGGTGGCGCCCACCCGAACCCGGTCGGCATCGCCGACATCGTCACGTTGACGACCCACAAGACCCTGCGCGGTCCACGCGGTGGCTGCATCCTGTCGAAGGCCGAGTTCGCCAAGCCGATCGACAAGGCCGTGTTCCCCGGCTGGCAGGGTGGTCCGCTCGAGCACGTCATCGCCGGCAAGGCCGTCGCATTCCGCGAGGCGATGGACCCGTCGTTCACCGACTACGCCCACCAGATCGTCGTCAACGCGTCCGCGCTGGCCGGCGCGCTCGTCGGCGAAGGGTTCCGGTTGGTCTCGGGCGGCACCGACAACCACATGATGGTCGTCGACCTCACCCCGTTCGACGGCGAGCTGACGGGCAAGCAGGCCCAGCTCAGCCTCGACGAGGCCGGCATCACGCTCAACAAGAACACCATCCCCGACGATCCGCGCAGCCCGTTCGTCACGAGCGGCCTCCGCATCGGCACGCCGTCGGTCACCTCGCAGGGGATGAAGGAGGCGGAGATGACGACCATCGCCGCGCTGATCGCCCGCACGCTGCGCCACCGCGACGACGCCGCCGAACTCGCCGTCGTGCGCAAAGAGGTCGCCGACCTCTGCGCCAGGTTCCCCGCGTACTGACGCTGCCGCCGTCACCGGCGCCCACGAATCGCGTATCTGACCCGCATCGTCCGCGCTCTTGTTGGAGTGCCCGGAATGACCGGGGCCGGACCGGACGAGTCCGAACGACGAGCGAGAGGTGCCCGGATGAGCCTGACCCAATCCCACGACGTGTTCGCTGCGATCCACGAGAACGGACTCGACGACCTGCTGCGCCGGTTCTTCACCGCCCGCCCGAAGTACCTGAACTACGGCTCGCCCGGCTTCGTTGCGGCAACGACGGTCAGTGCGACCCAGATGCCGGCAATCCAGTTCCCGGGCGTGCCCGGCGGGATCGACTGGAGTGTTCACCTCGAACGACCGCTGGTTGACGCCCATCCCCAGTCGGCGGGCTTGCCGCCCGAACTCGATCCGCTCGGCTCGCAGCGGGTGTCGATCCACACGGCCGTTCAGATCTGTGTCGCCTGCGCGCGCCGTGAACGTCGCGACGACGACGGCAAGCCGGACCGCGATCCCGAACGCGATCCCGAACGCGAGGACCGGCCCGAAGACAATCCTGAGCGTCCGATCGGCAAGGACCTCCGACCCGTCTGTTTCAAGGTCGAGGTGTTCGCCATCGCCCATGCCGAGCGAACCTCGTCGTCGACTGGTGACGCCCTCCGACTCGTCGTCGACGAGCTCGAGCTCGTCGATCTCGAACCGAACGAGCTCGAGTCCGTGATCGAGTGCCTCCTGCTCCAGATCCTGCGCGCGGTCCTCGCCTCGGTGCGCTTGCCGTTGACCGCGCTCCGCGCCGGCGCGTTCGAACTGATGCCCGCGGCAGGTCCCTTCGCCCAGAACGACCAGATCGAGATGCTCGGCGACGTGTGAACCGTCGACCGACCCGGCCCCGACACCGCGACCAAGCCCCGCTTCGACACTGAGAGGAACCCAACATGGACATCACCGCTGCCATCGACGAACCCGCAGCCGACGACCTGCTCGACACCGCCATCGGCCTCGTCACGATCCCGCCGGCGACCGGCTCGGGCGCGCTCGGCCCCTTCGTGGCGTCCTATGGCGCCTCGGCCTCGCTCTCGGCAGGTGACGTCGACCTGATCGCACCCGGGACGATCCGGATCGACGACTTCCGACTCGACTGGAACCTGTCGTTCTCGTTCGGGATCGACCTGTCGACCTTCCTGCCGGACTTCTGCCTGCCACGCGTCTGCGTCAACATTCCCTGCGTCGGCCGGGTGTGCACACCCAGGGTCTGCATCGACTGGCCCACGGTCAGCGTGCCGGTCTCGTTCTCCGACTTCGTGAAGGTGACGGCCGACTTCGGCATCAGCATCACCGAGAGCGGCGGCGTGTGGAAGGTGGAAGCGATCGTGCAGGGCGTCCCGAACCTCCAGTTCGGTGCCACGACCGCCGCCCTCCTGGCCGCGGTGTCGCTCGCGGTCACCCCGATCCTGCTGGCGATCCCGTTCGCCGGGCCGTTCATCGCCATCGCCGTCAACGCGATCCTGGTGGCCATCGGCATCGCCGGGCTCACGGGCTTCCTCGGTCCGATCCTGTCGCCGTTCGTCAGCGGGCTGCGGATCCCGATCTACAAGCAGGCGAAGAACTTCAAGGCCATCCCCGCCGCTGGGGCCACCGACCCGGACGTGTTCGTCACCATCGACGACGTCCGCGCCGAGATCACGTCCACCGACGAGGACGAACTCGTCCTCACCATCGACATCTCCTGACCAGCATCCGAGGAGGACGCACCATGCTCAGCAACACTCTCGACAGTCGGGCCCTCGGGTTCGGTGACTGCTATGCCCAGCGCTTCATGAAGCCCGGCACCTACCGCTACGACGTCGTCTCCGCCGGCGGCGGGTCGATCGTGAGCGACTTCCGCTTCACGATCGAGGTCGTCGGCACGGAGCCGGACTCGACGATGAAGCAACACGACATCACCATGAAGACCAAAGGCCGGGGATTCGTGGTCGACCAGGAGGTGGTGACCATCAGCGAGGGCGACCTCGTGCTCTGGGCCTGCGCCGACCCGGCCGCCCATGCCTTCGAGGTCCGCGGCGACCAGGCGTTCTTCGGGAGCGCTGCACTCACGAACGAATGCGGGTACAGCCACGCCTTCGGATCCCCCGGTGTGCATCACTGGGTCGATGCGCTCGGCGGTTCCGCCGCGGGCGTGGTCCGGGTGAAGGAGGCTCGGTGCTCCAGCCCGGCCGAGCTCGCCACCTGGCGGAAGCGGCTGAGCCGCGGCACGGTCGTGATGATCAATGACGGCACGGCCGAGCCGGCCGAGGTCGACGTCGTGGTCGGACAGCGCGTGTTCTTCGCTGTCGTGAACGGATCGCCGATGACGATCACCGACGCGGCCCTGGTCACCGCCTGCCGAAGTGCGTGACAGCCACCGAGTCATCGCTCGGCGTCGGGCGTCCCTAAGCTGATCGACCGTGCCCGAGCTCAGCTCCTATCTCCTGATCGGAGCGGTGGCGGCACTGGTGACGTTCGCGATGACGCCGGTCGTGAGCCGGCTGGCCAAGCGACAGGGGTGGGTCTACCTCCCGAACGACCGCACGGTGCATCAAACACCGCTGCCCGATGTCGGCGGCCTGGCGATGTTCGCCGGCTTCGTCGCCGCGCTCGGCACCGCCTGGATGCTCGGCAGCTTCGACGTCGTCTTCACCAACAACTCCGAACCGCTCGGCGTGCTGATCGCCGCGGCGGTGATCTTCGGCGTCGGCTTCATCGACGACATCAAGGAGATCTCCGCGCCGGCCAAGGTCTCCGGCACCGTCGTCGCCGGCCTCGCCCTCGTGTGGTTCGGCGTCGTCATGTTCTCGTTCCGGCTGCCGTTCTACGACGGCCCGATCATCCTCGCCGACGACCTGAAGCCGCTGGTCACGGTGCTCTGGTTGCTCGGCATCAGCCAGGCGATCAACCTGATCGACGGCCTCGACGGGCTCGCTGCGGGCATCGTCGCCATCGGGGCGTTCGCGTTCTTCCTGTACAGCCAGAAGCTCACCGACCTCGGCCTGCTCGACTCGGCCAACATCGGCCCGCTGCTGTTGATGATCGCCGTCGGGGTGTGCGTCGGGTTCCTGCCGCACAACTTCAACCCGGCCCGGATCATGATGGGCGACGGTGGTGCGCTCCTGCTCGGCCTGCTCCTCGCGGTGTCGACCAGCGTCGTCGGGGGCCGTGCCGACTCGTTCTCCGACGAGTTCATCGGCCAGACGTACTTCTTCCTGGCGCCCCTCGCGATCCCGCTGCTCATCCTCGGCGTACCGATCCTCGACACGCTGTTCGCGATCGTCCGCCGCGCCACCGGGCGACGCGCCCTCGCCACCGCCGACAAGGGCCACCTCCATCACCGCCTGATGAACCTCGGCCACGGTCACCGTCGCAGCGTGGTGATCCTCTGGACGTGGACCGCGCTGTTGTCGGCGTTCGTGCTGTACCCCACGCTGACCGGCTCGAACCCGGCCTACCTCCCCTTCGCGATGGCGGCCCTGGCGATCGTGCTCTACACGATCCTCCACCCGAGCGTGCGCGCCCGGCGCCGCGAGGAC
>CAZYWK010000082.1:0-17018 GCA_964651825.1 uncultured Ilumatobacteraceae bacterium
CCGGTCGTGCTGCTGATCGACGAGGTCGACCGCGTCGAGGTCGAGACCGAGGCGTTGCTGCTCGAGATCCTCTCCGACTACCAGGTGTCGATCCCCGAGCTGGGCACGATCACCGCGACGCAGATCCCGCTCGTGTTCCTCACGTCGAACAACACCCGCGAGTTGTCCGAGGCGCTCAAGCGGCGCTGTCTCTACCTCCACGTCGACTACCCGACGCTGGAGCGGGAGAAGGAGATCGTCCTGGCCAAGGTGCCGGACATCAGCGACAGCCTGGCCGACCAGGTCACGCGCATCGTCCGCTCGATCCGCCAGCTCGACCTGAAGAAGGCGCCGAGTGTGTCGGAGACCCTCGACTGGGCCCGCACGCTGATGCTGCTCAACATCGACGTGATCGACGAGGCGACGGCGAAGGAGACGCTCAACATTCTCCTCAAGTACCAGACCGACATCACCAAGGCGGCGAAAGAGCTCAGCGTCGAAGGCGGGTGACGCCGCCTATGGCCCGAGGGCGGTAATGGGCACGACGAGCACGCCGTCTGGTCTGCGGTAGGTGAACCGGCCGCCGGTGACAACCACGAGCGCGAGCGGTTCTCCGTGACGGTCGGTGTCGATCTTTCGGGCGAAGTGCAGCAATGCCTCAGCGGCAGCGTCCGCCGCGGCTTCGCCGAGCTTGAACTCGAACGCGGCCCATCGGCCGTTGGGAAGTTCAAGGACTGCATCGACTTCTTTGTTGAGCTGTGTGTCACGCCATGACGAGAACGTCGCTCCGAGTGCTTGCGCGTAGACGCGCAGATCGCGGAGGGCGAGCGACTCGAAGTGGAAGCCGGTGGCGTGTAAGTCGGCGAGCAACTCCGTCGAGCCGACCCCCAGCGCCGCCGGCCCGATCGACGGGTCGACGAAGTGGTGCACGGGTGAGGCCCGCAGCCGGGTGCGGGAGCGCATGTGCGGGCGCCACGCGGGCAGGGACTCGACGAGCATCAGGCGCCCGAGCGCATCGAGGTAGTTGGTGAGGGTTTCGGACGCGATCGACCCACCCTGGCCGCCCACCTCGACTTCAAGTGCCGAGCGGTTCAGGGGAGTCCCGACGGCTCGGCCGAGGGCGGCGAAGAGCCGCAGGATGTTTTCCGGGTTGCGCCGGGGGCCGAGCGTCGGCAGGTCGACCTCGGCGATGTTTGCGAGGTAGCCCCGAAGCCAATCCCGGGCGTCGCGTTCTTCAAACGTGAGCAGGTCGGGCCAGCCACCGATCGTGATGCGCTCGACGATCTCGGGGACCGACAGCTCGGCAGGGCTGCCGCTCGGGTCGGCCCCCGCGAGCAGATCCACCAGGCTGACGGCACCGCTTGAATGTCCTGTCTCGAGGAGCGACATCGGACGCATGCGCAGCCGGCCGATGCGGCCCGCGCCCGAGTGGAGCCGTGCGTCGTCGCGAGGTGTCGCTGACCCGGTCAGGAGGTAGAGGCCCTTCTCGTCGTGATCGTCGACGGCTCGGCGGACCAGGTTCCACAGCTCCGGCGTCTCCTGCCACTCGTCGAACAGAATCGGCGTCGGAAGCGTAAACAGCTGCTCGGGGTGTGCTTCGAGCGCCGCACGAGCGGCTCGGTCGACGTCCACGCGTAGGACTGACTTGGCGACCTGGGAGGCCGTCCTTGTCTTGCCGACCGCCTTCGGGCCGTCGATCAGAACGGCCCCCATGACACCCATGCGTTGCAGCAGCTCGGCGTCGATGACGCGCGGTCGATAGTCCGCCATATCAAAAGTCTACAGATCGTCGCTCCTGATCTCTACAGATCGTCGCTCGTCAAATCGATGATCTGTCGCGTTCTCGCTCAGTCGCTCAGCACGACGAGCTGGCGGGGGGCTACGTTGGTGCCGTGTTCGTCGGGCGCGAGGTCGAACGGAGCATCCTCGACTCGACGCTCGGCTCGGCACGATCGGGCCTGGCCTCGGCGCTCTGGATCACCGGTGAGCCGGGCATCGGCAAGACGGCGCTGCTCACCGATCTCGCTCGGCGGACCTCGGACGCCCAGGTCTGCTGGGTGGCCGGCGCCGAGTCGGAACAGGACATTCCGCTCGCCGGCCTGATCACGCTGTTGAACGCGCACCGCGAATCGCTGGCCCGCACCTCTGACCCGCACCGCGCGGTGCTCGAGTCGATCCTCGCCACGGGTACACCGGTGCCCGTCTCGTCGGCGGGGCTGGCGCTGCTCGAGCTCCTCACATCGACGAGCGACGAACGCCTGGTCGTGCTGGTGCTCGACGACGTGCAGTGGATCGACAGCGTGAGCCTCGACGTGATCCAGTTCGCCCGCCGCCGCCTCGACCGCCACCGCGTCGCCGTGATCGCGGCAACGCGACCCGAGAGCGAGAGCGTCAGGTCGCCGATCGGCGACCTGCCCGAACTCCACCTGCGCGGCCTCGACATCGACGAGTCGCGCGCGTTGCTCGGCTCCACGGGTGAGGCGAGTGAGGAGGTCGTAGCACGATGCTGGTCGGCCACCGCGGGCAACCCGTTGGCGCTCTTGGAGGTCGGGCGGGCGCTGAGCGAGGACCAGCGTTCGGGGTCGAGCCCGCTCCCGGAGCTGCTCCCCGCCGGATCGCGCCTGTCTGAGTGGCTCTCCGAACGGGTGCGGGAGCTGCCGCGTGACACGCAGCGGGCGCTGGTGGTCGTCGCGCTGTGCGGCCAGGTGAGTCCGAGCGTGCTGGCGGCGACGCTACGACCCCTCGGGCTCGCGCCGACCGATCTCGACGCGGCCGAGCGCGCCGGCGTCATTCGGCGATCCGACGGGATCGTCGAGTTCACGCATCCGCTGTACGCGACCTCCACGGTGGCCGATGCCGACCCGGGTGAGCGACGAGCCATCCACCGCGCGATGGCCGAGACCGACCTCGGCCAGACCCCCGAACGGCGTGCATGGCACCTGGCCGAGGGATGTGAGGAGGACACCGCCGATGCGTTTGCGGCGCTCGAGGATCTCGCCCGTCATGCGGCCGACTCCGGCTCCCACCTCGCGGCGTCCGCGATCTGGGAGCGGGTGGCAGCGTTGGCGGCCGATGTCGAGGGTCGCGTCGGCGCACTGACCGCCGCGGGCACCGCCGCCTGGGACGCCGATCGCTCCGACCTGGCGGTCGAACTGCTGGAACGCGCTCGATCCCTCACCGCCCCCGGCCCGGCCCACGCCGGAGCCACCGGTGTCCTCGGCGAGGTCGTCGGGTGGACGACGTCGGTGCCCGACGCGGTTCGACTGCTGTCCAACGAGTCGGCGCTGGTCGCCGCGGACCATCCCGATGTGGCCACGATGCTGTTGGTGTCCGCGGCCCAGCTGGCGACCCTCGCCGCCTCCCCGGAGGCCGTCGAACTCGCCGCCCGGGCCGAAGCGCTCGCGGAACGCGGTGACGAGCTGAGCCGGGTTGCGGCCGGCTGCGTCGCCACGCATGCCCGCCTGCTGTCGGGCGAAGGTGTGGCACTCGATCGCCGGCTCGCCGAGCTCGATCGGATCGCGTTGTCGATCAGCGACGACCTGCCCCGTTCCCTCATCGATCTGGCACACCTCGTGGGTTTCGACCTGATGGTCCGCGAGCGGTGGAGCGAGTCGTTGGCGACGTTCGACCGGTCGATCGATGCGTCCCGGCTCAGCGCGCTCGCGGCGGGGGAGCTCTTCGGGCTGGCGATGGCCGCGGAGGTGTGCTGGCGGACCGGCCAGTGGGTGCGCGCCCGCGGCGACGCAGCCGCCGATGCGACGTTCCACTCGCGCGACGGGATTCCCTACGGGACGTTCGGCGACGCGACGTTGGCCCGCGTCGAGGCCGCACTCGGGCTCGACGGGTCGGCCCGGGTGGCGGCGAGCCTGGCCATCGAACGGGGCGACGAGATGGAGATGGCCGCGCTCGGCGCGTGGGGTCGCCACGCCCTCGGCCTGGCCGACGTCGCCACCGAGCGGTACGAGGCGGCGGCGACTTCGCTCGAGTGGTGTTGGCGTCTGTCCTCATCGGGCAGCGCGACCGATCCGGGCATCCTGTGGTGGCAGGGCGACCTGCTTGAGGCGCTGGTCGGGCTGGACGAGCGACGCGAGGCCGAGCGGCTCGTCGGGCAACTCGACGCCATCGCCGGAGCGACGGGACGCGCGTGGCCCGCCGCGGTCGCGGCGCGTGGTCGGGGGTTGCTCGACCGCGACCTCGACGCGGCGCGACGCTCGGTCGGGTTGCTCGACCGGCTCGGGGCGCCGTTCGAGGCGGCGCGCAGCCGGCTGGTGTTGGCCGAGCTGCTCGACGAGCGCGATCGGGCCGACACGATCGAGGTCGCGAGGGCAGCGTTCGAGCGCCTCGGCGCCCGCCCGTGGATCGAGCGCACGCGCGTCGGGCAGCTCGTCTCGCCCGAGACGGCCGCCGACGACGCGCTCGCGGCGCTGCTCACGCCGGCTGAGCTACGGGTTGCCGTCCAGGTGGCCAGCGGGCTCACCAACCGCGAGGTCGCCGCGGCGCTGGCGCTCAGCCCACGCACCGTCGACGCCCATCTCCAGGCCATCTACCGCAAGCTCGGCATCCGCTCGCGCAGCCAGTTGATCGTCAGGATCGGCCCGGTCGGCGCCTGAGACTCCGACGAGACGTTCTTCAGCCCGTCGTTGAGGAATGACGCTGCCCTGTGTCTGACAGCAGGACTGCTCGAAAGGGTTGCTATCATGCTGTCATGCGAACGACGGTAACGCTCGATTCGACGTCGGAGCGGTTGATCCGGCGTGCAATGGCCGAGCGGGGGCTGAGCTTCAAGGTGGCGCTGAACGAGGCGATCCAGCGCGGGCTGGCAACGCTGGCAGCCGACGAGGAGCCCTTCGTCGTCGAGGCGTCGCCGCTCGGGCTGCGTGCGGGTATCGATCCGGCGCGGCTCAACGCGATGGCGGACGAGCTTGAGGCGGATGCGTTCGTCCAGCTCACCGGCCGAGTGGCAGAGTGATCGTCCCCGACGCCAACCTGCTGCTGTACGCCTACGACTCGCAGTCGCCGCACCATGTCGCGGCCGCCCACTGGTGGAGCACAGCGCTCTGCGGGGTCGAGACCGTTGGTCTCACCCACCCGACACTGTTCGCCTTCGTCCGGATCGCAACCAACCCACGGGTGTACGAACAGCCGATGACGCTCGCCGCCGCCGACGGGCACGTACGGTCGTGGTTGCGTCGCAGCGTCGTACGGGTCCTTCCGACGCCACCCACCCACCTCGACGACGTGATGGAGTTGCTGGTGGCGGCCGGGTCGAGCGGAGGGAATCTTGTGACCGATGCTCAGATCGCCACGCTCGCCCGCGCCCACCACGGAGTCGTCCACACCGCCGACCACGACTTCCGGCGCTTCCCCGGAGTCCGCACGCACTACCCGCTCGACGCCACACCGAGCGCATCGCGTTGACTCAGTCGATCATCGGCCGACGCGCCGTCAGCCGCCTGGCCGAGCGATGCGGGTCACCCGCGTCGACGTGCTCAGTAGACCGGGTGGGCGCCGAGGTTCACCGGGGCGCTTCGGGCGACCGCAGTCACGGCGACCAGCCGGTAGTAGCGCGTCGTGTCGCCCAGCGGTTCGCTGTCGGTGAACGTCCGCGCCGACGCGGGAAGCGTGGCGAGCAGGACCGACGTGTTGGGGTCCGATACCTCGTAGCCGAGGATCGGCGATCCCCCGTCGCTCTCCGGTGGCTGCCACGTGATGGTGACGATCTTCTGGGCGTCCTTCTGCAGGCGCACCATCGTCGGCTTTCCGGGCGCTGAGGCCCCGGGCATCTGCATCGTTTCCGACGGCGCGCTGTCCCCGTCCGCGTTGCTGGCGAGGACGCGGAGTGGCCACGCCCGGACACCTCCGTTCCACACGAACGACATCGCCCCGGCCGGGGGGTGGTAGTCCGACCACAACGTCTCGTCGGAGCTGACCTGCACGACGTACCCGGTGATCGGGGAGCCACCGTCGTTCGTCGGTGGCTCCCAGGCCAGCGTCACGCTCAACCATCCCGGGGTGAGGCTCAGTCCGGCCGGCGTGGCCGGCACCGAGATCGTCACCGTCTCCGGCAGTGGTTCCACCGGCGGCGCTCCGTCGGGCACGACGAGTGGTGTCACGCCGACGGCGGAGCCGGGCGCGCTCTGACTGATGTCGTTCACCGCGATGACCCGGAAGTGGTGCACGACGTCGGGGTCGAGCATCGGCACGGTAAGACGGACCCGGTAGGCAGGGCGGGCGAGCTCGGCCGTAGTGATCGTCGTCCATTCGCCCGTCGGAGAGAGCTGCTGCACGAGGTAGCTCGTGATCGGCTCGCTGCCCTCGACCTTGGGGACCTGCCAGGTCAGCGTGGCGCTGCCCGGCCCGGCCTCGGCAGACAGCCGAAGGGGCTCGGACGGAGCGCCAGGCGTCACCCCGACCAGGTGCGAATACGGTCCGAGGAGTGCATTGTTGCCCGGTCCGTAGTTGGCGATGTCGAAGGCGCCGTTGACGGGTCGGACCCGCCAGTAGTAGGTCGAGCCGTTGTTCAGGTAGTTGATGGTGACCGATGTGGCGGTCACCGAGCTCACGCCGATCCACGGTCCGTCAGGACTGGTCGCCTGCTGCACCTCATAGCGGGTGGTGGCGTCGGTGTAGTAGACGGCAGCCCAGCGCAGCGTGACCGATCGATCGCCGGGCTCGGGAATCGGGGCAAAGGTGATCCTGGGCGCTTCCCGCATCACCGCGGTGCGCGCCGCGGACGGCGGTGATGCGCCGACGCCGTTGACGGCGACGACGCGGTACTGGTAGACGACGCCGAACTCGGTGGAGTTCCAGGGGACCGAGATCGTCGTCGACTGCTGGTACCCGGGGATCACGGCGACCTCGGTGAAGTTTCCCGATGTGCCGGGCGCCCGCTCCAACCGGTACGAGATGCCCAGCCCACCGGTGTCGGTCGGTGTCTGCCAGGTGAACGTGAGTGCCCGGTCGCTGCGCGTGAATCCGAAGTTGAGCGGTGCCGACGGGACGGTTGGCGCGGTGGCCTGCACGATCGCCGGCTCCCCGATACCGATGGCGTTGCGGGGGACGAGCCGGTACCAGCGGGCCTGCCCGTCGGTGGTGAACAAGGTCATCCCGCTGAACGCCTCTGCCGTGATGACTCCCCACGACCCGTTGGGGGAGGTCGAGGTCGCCAGCGAGTACCCGGTGATCGGGGATCCGCCGTCGCTCGCCGGCGGCTGCCACGTGAACGTCACGCCGTTGCTGTTGAGACTGGCGAAGAAGTTCTGCGGTGCGGACGGTGTTCCGAGTGGTGTGACGGTGGTGGTGTTGCTGTTGGGGCCTTGGAGGGCGGGGCCGGGGCTGTTGGGGTGGTTGACGCCGTCGGTGGCGCCGTTGGTGGCGTAGACGCGGTAGTGGTAGGTGGTGGCGTTGGTGAGTCCGGTGTTGGTGTAGGTGCGTGCGGTGAGGAAGGAGGTGATGGTGGTCCAGGGGCCGTCGGGGTTGGTGGCGCGTTGGACGAAGTAGCGGAGGTTGGCGTTGGTGCTGCCGGCGGCGGTCCAGGAGAGCGTGACTTGGCGGTCGCCGGGGGTGGCGGTGAGTTGGGGTGCGGCGGGGATGGTGCGAGCAATGAGGAAGCGGTCGCTGGAAGGGCCTTCGCCGGCGATGTTGACGGCGGCGATGCGGTAGGTGATGTTTTGGTTGACGGCTCCAGCGATGGTGCCGGTCAGTTCCGTGGTTTCGAGGGCCGGTGTCGATACCGCCCCGCGGTAGATGCGGTAGCTGGTGATCGGTGATCCACCGTCGTCGGCTGGTGGTTCCCAGTCGAACGTCATCGTTCCATCACCACGTGTCACCCACACCCCCGTCGGCGCCGACGGCACCGCGATCGGGCCGCCTTCGACGAAGGCGGGATCGCCGTACTCGATACTGTTGCGGGCGGCGACGGCGAACCAGGCGCGCTCGGGGTAGGTCATGTCGTCGACGGTGAACGGGCTGACGGCGTCGTGGGACACCACCGACCACGGGCCCGAGGCCGACGGGCCGCGCAGCAGCACGTAGTCGAGGATCGGCGACCCACCGTTGGTGGTCGGCGGCTCCCATGTGAGCACCACACCCGTCGCCGTGGCCGCTGCCGTCAGCTCGCGCGGCACGCCGGGAACGACGGCACCCGGCGTCGCCGTGACGACGGCCGACGGCGCACCCACACCGATGCCGTTGACGGCCGTGACCCGGAAGCGGTAGGCCGTGCCGATCGTCAAGCCGGTGATCGTCGCCGTCGTCGCCGTGCCGTACCCGTCGTCGGCGAGGATCCACGGATCACCCGCGCCCGCGGACGTGCGCTGGTAGTCGACGACGTAGTCGAGGATCGGCGAGCCGCCGGTCGCCGGCACCGACCACGCCAGCCGCACCTCGCCCGCGCCGACCACCGGAGCCACCACGGCCGACGTGATCGTCGGCGCCGACGGCACCGACGTGGCGGCGATCGAGACCGGAACGGACGGCTCGCCGGCAACACCAACACCCTGGTTCTCACCGGCCACCAGGTCGTTGACCCCGTTCGACGCGTACACCCGGTACCAGTACGTCGTGCCGCCTACTACCGACGTGTCGGTGAACATCAGCTCGTCGGTCGAACCGAGCGGCGCGTAGCCGCCGCCGGGTGATGTCGACCGCTCGACGTAGTACGTGATGTCAGGGTTCGGGCTCGCTGCGGTTGCTTCGTCCCACGTCAGCACGACGCTGCCTGGCCACGCCTCGAGGTTGGTCACCTGGCTCGGCGACCCGCGCAGCGTGAGGTCGAGCACCGTCGCCTCGCCGTCACCGGCCGCGTTGACCGCCACGACCCGGAACCACCGTCGCACGTCCAGCGGGCCATCGACGGTGACGCTGACCGACGGCGCGTCCGCAGCCCGCGTGGCGACCTGCGTCCATGGTCCCTCCACCGACTCGGCGCGCTCCACCCGATACCCGGTGATCGGCGAGCCACCATTGGACCCCGGGAGGCGCCACGACAGGGTCACTGTGCCGTCGCCGCGCTGGTGGCCCAACCCCTGCACCGCCCCCGGCACTGCTGCGGCGCGGGCGATCGCCGGCTCGCCCATGCCGTTGATGTTGCTTGCGATCACCTGGAACCAGCGCGGCTCGCTCCCTTCGTCGACGACCTGCATGCCGCTGAATGCGTTGCCACTGACGACCGTCCACGGCCCGGTCGGAGAGGTCGCGGTCGACACCGTGTACCCGGTGAACGGTGAACCCCCATCGCTCGCCGGTTCCGACCATGTCAGGGTCACGGTCGACGCGATGCGCTGGGCGACGAAGTCCTGCGGCGCCGACGGGGTGACCCGCTCCGGGGTCGCGCTGACGGGTTCGGCGAACGGTCCGACGAGCGGCTCGTTGCCGGGTCCGGACGCCGAGTCGTTGATGCCGTTGACGCCGCGGACCCGCCAGTAGGCGGTACTGATCGTCTCCACCGTGAAGGCTCGTGCGGCCACGGAGTCGGCGACGGTGCTCCACGGTCCGTTCGGGTTTGTGGCCTCCTCGATCTGGTAGCGGGTGCTCGAGTCGGTCCCGGTTGCATCCCACGTCAGGGCAACCTGGCCGACGCCGGGTGCGGCCTGGAGGTCGGTTACCACGGGAACGTTGCGGAGTCGGGTCTCGTACCAGTTCGAGGGCGTGACGCCGTGTGCGTTGCGGGCGCCGACGCGATATCGGTACGCGGTGCCGAGTGGAGTGAAGTCCGGCGCGGAATGGGTGACGGTGATCGAGCGTGCGTCGGCGTCCATGTGGCCGATGGGAAAGAAGTCGGACGACGCCGCCGGCGCGCGCTCCAACCAGTAGCCCAGGATCGGTGAGCCGCCGTCGGATGCTGGAGCGAGCCAGGTGAACGTGATCGTGCCGTCACCACGCTCGAACGCGAAGTCCGTCGGCGCCGACGGCGGCCCGACGGGCGTCGCGGCGACCGGTTCGGTAGGTGCGCCGTACAGCGGCTCGGCGAACGGGCCGACGATCGGGTTGTTGCTGGCCGTCTGGTCGAAGCCGCCGTTGACGGCGATGACGCGCCAGTAGTACGTGGTGCCGTTCACCGCGCTCTCGGTGGCGGTCGTGTCGTGCACGACACCGCTCGGGTTGGTCCACGGCCCATCGGGAGCCGGTGCGCGCTCGACGCGGTACTCGGTGCTGGAGTCGGCGCCGATCGTCGTCCACGTGAGGGTGACGTGCTGGTCGCCGGGGGTGGCGACGAGACCGGTCACGACGGGGACGTTGCGGAGCCAGGTCTCGAACGAGTTCGAGGGGGTGCCCGCGCCGGCTTCGTTCGCGGCGACGACGCGATACCGGTACCTCGTACCGATCGCAGTGGTGATCGGGGCGGTGGAGGTGATCGTCAGCGAGTGCTCGGTGGCGGTCCCGACGAGGGAGTAGTCGGACGAGCCCGCCGGCGCCCGTTCGAGCCGGTACTCGGTGATCGGCGAGCCCCCGTCGGATGCCGGCGGGAACCAGTTGAACGTGATGGTGCCGTCGCCGCGCGAGAACCACAGCGCGGGGGACGAGGGCACGCTCACGTTCGGCGTCACCGTCGCCGGAGTGCTCGATGGGCCGGTGAGCCCAGGGTGGGTCGTGCCGGTGTCGATCGGGTCGCCGGCGCCGTTGACCGCGGTGACGCGGAACGACACGGCGGTGCCGTTCGCCAGTCCCGTCACCGTCCACGAGTTCACCGCGGTCGTCCACGGCTGGGCCGGCGTGGCACCGATCGGGGTCCACGGACCGTCGGCGGTCGTGCCCTGCTCGACGACGTAGCGGACGAGCGCGGCCGGCTGGTCGGTCAGCACGCGATCCCACGTCAGGCCGACCTGGCCGCTGGCGGGTGCGGCCACCAGCCCGGTGACCGCCGGCGGCATGGTGCGCACGGTGCCGACCCGCTCGTCGCTCGGAGCGCCGACACCGGCGGCCGAGAGGGCGCGCACCCGGAAGCGCGACGGCTCATTCGGCGGGCCGGTCACGGCGAACGAGAGCGTTCCCGCATCGACGTCGGCGACGGTCGCCCAGGCGCTGCCGTCGGTGTCCGCGCGGCGCTCGATCCGGTAGCCGGTGAGTGGCGAACCACCGGTGGACGCCGGCAACGCCCACGTCAGGTTCACCGATCCGTCACCGCGCGTCGCCACGACCGCAGTCGGCGCGCCGAGCACCATCGCCGGCGCCGACACGATGTCGCTCCACCGGCCGACCGAGCCGCCGCCGGGTGCGACCCTCACGCGGAACGAGTACTCGGCGTCGGGCTCGAGGTCGCCGACGGTCAGTTCGGAAGTGCCCGCGGGCGCGGACCCGGCGGTGGACCAGACGCCGTCGTCCGCCGCGATCTGCACCTGGTGGATGCGCGGCGTGTCCGGGTCCGTCCAGGCGACGCGGACGCTAAAGTCGCCGCCGGTCGCGGTGACCCCCGAGGGCGCATCCAGCACCAGCCACGATGCGCTCCGCACAGCATCCGACGGCCCGCTCCGGACGGCGTCGGAGCCGGTGACGGCGCGCACGTGGAAGCGGTAGCCGGCGTCGAGTTCTTCGTCGAAGTACTCGGGCGAGACCGTGGCGTGGGTGCCGGTCACCAGACCCTCGTGGGCCTCCCACCAATCGCACGACGAGCCACACTGGTCGAAGAACTGCTCGTCCTGGAACTCGATCGCGTAGCCGACGATGCCGCCGTAGCTCGGCGCGTCCCACTCCAGCGAGACGGCACGCCGACCGTCGACCGTCGGGTTCTGGTCGCCGGCGGCGAGGCGCAGGTTCGTCGGCTCGCCGGGATCAGCCGTGACGAACTTGATGTTCGACGGCTCACCCCGCTGCCCGTTCGCGGCCTGGGCGACGACGCGCACGGCGTACCGCTCACCGGGCCGGAGGCCGCTGAACGTGTGCGTCGTGGCCGCCGGATCGCTTATGCCCGACGAGTCCCAGATGAAGCCCGTCATGAGCGGCGTGTACTCGACGATGTAGATGTCGACGGGCAACTGACCGTCCACGGCCGGCGGCGCCGTCCATGTGACCCGCGCCTGGCCCAGCCCGAGATCCTGCCCCGCGTCGACGTCGACCGACAGCAGCGTCGGCGGCCCCGGCGGCAGGACGTCGCTCGCGCTCGGCGTCACCGATCGCGGCGCGGACGGCGGGCCTTCCTTGCCGCCGTGCTCGGCGACGACTCGGTACGTGTACTCGATGCCGTTGGTGAGCCCGGTGTCGACCCACCGAGCCGACTGCGTGCGCCCGACCTCCTCGAAGGGCGTGCCCAGTGTCGCTTGCTCGACGCGGTACCAGAGCCCCGGCCATTCGCCGACGCCCAACGGTGTCCACTGCAGGTCGGCGCTGGCGTTGCCTGGCGTGGCGTCGGGCCGTGCCACCTGCGGCAGCAGTTGGTACACGGTGAGCGCGTCGCTGCGGCCACCGCTGCCCTCGTCGTTGACCGCGTACACCCGGTAGTGGCCGTACCGCTCGTACCAGTCAGTCGTGGTGAACGACGGCCCCTCGGACTCGCCGATCGACTGCCACCGGTCGCCGTAGAGCGCACGGCGCTCGATCACGTAGTGGTCGACCGGGCCGGAGGGCGCGGTCCACGCCAGCGTGAGCACGGACTCGATCGGGGCACCGACGGTCTGGGTGACGACGTGCAGGCCGGTCGGCACCGCGGCCGCGGACCCTTCCGGGATCGCCGGCACCGCCGCGCTCCACGGGCTGACGTACGGGGCGTCGGGGGCACTCCTGACGCGGAACCAGTACTCGAGGCCCGGCGCGAGGTCGCCGACCGCGAGTTCGAACGTTCCCGCGGGCGCGGACCCCGCGGGGGTCCAGGGACCGCCCTCGGCGAGCGCGACCTGCACCTCGTGGGCTCGCGCGTCCGCGGGCTCGCCCCAGGCGACGAGCACGCTGCCGTCGCCGGGGGTTGCGGTGACATCGCTCGGCGCGGCCAGGACGCGCCACGGTGCGGTCTGGGCCAGGTTCGACGCGCCGCTCGTGAGGTGTGGGTCTTCGGAGTACGGGTCGCCGACGATCGCCCGGACACGGAACCGCCACTCGATGTGCTCGGGCTGCGCCGCCAGGTAGCCGTCCGTGATCGTGACGTGGGTGTCGGTCACCAGGCCGTCGGTGGCCTGCCACCAGCAGCCGGGGTCGCACCTGAAGTCCTCCTGGGGGAGAATCTCGACGACGTAGCCGTCGGCGACGTAGCCGGTCGGCGCATCCCAGTCCAGCGTGACCGAGCGGGCGTCGCCCGCGGTGGGCGTCAGGTTCTCGAAGTCGACGTGCAGGTTCGCGGGCGCGCCCGGATCGACCGTGACCAGCCGCAGGTTCGACGGCTCGCCGCGCCGACCGTTGACGTCGACCGCCACGGCGCGCAGCTCGTACTGGATGTCAGGCACCAGGTCGACGACCAACGGGCTCATCGAGCCGTACTCGACGGCGTACCACCCGGCGTCGGCCGTGATGCGCCGGTACTCGACGACGACGCGGTCGATCGCGGCCTGGCCGAAGCCGACCGCCGGTGGGGTCCACCTGACCCGTACCTGGCCGAGCCCGAGGCCCAGCGAGGCGTTGAGGTCACTTTCGACCGGTGCCAGCACCGGCGGCCCGGGCGGGACCGGGGCACCGGCCCGCGGCGTCACCGGCATCGGGGTCGACGGCTCGCTCTCCTGGCCGTCGTGCACGAGCACGGCCCGGAACCAGTACGTGACGTCGTTCGAGAGATCGGTGGCGAGCCAGTGCGCGATCTGCGTGGTGTGCGCCGTGCTCCACTGGTCGGTGCCGTTCGGGCTCTGCTCGATCCGGTAGTGGAGCCCCGGCCAGTCGACCTGGCTCTGGTCGTCCCAGTAGAGCATCGCACCGCCGTCGGTCGCTTCCGCCCAGAGCGAGAGCTGGTCCGGTACGCGGTATGTCCGCACCGGGAGGCTGCGGTCTCCCAACACATCGGACGAGGTGACTGCGTACACCGACAGCCAGCGGCCGTCGGTGTCCGACCGCGGCACGGTGATCGACAGACCCTCGGACGTGGCGACCGAGCCCCACCACCCGCTGGGCCAGCGCGCCTGCAACACATAGTGGTCGATCGCGTCGGCGCCCGACTCCGGCGGCTCCCACGTCAGCGTGAGCGCGGTGTCGGTGCGTTCGGCGATCTGCAGCCCGCGCGGGGCCGACGGGAACACGGGCGGGCCGGTCGGCGTCGCCGACACGGCCGCGCTCCACGCGCCGACATATGGCGCCTCGGGGGCTCCCCGCACACGGAAGAAGTACTCGAGGCCCGGCGCGAGGTCGCCGACGGTGAGCTCGGACGTCCCCGCGGCCACGGACCCGGTGGGGTACCACGGGCCGCTCGCCGATGCCGCGAGTTGGACCTCGTGGGTCCGTTCACCGGCCGGGTCCCAGGCCACGACCACGCTGCGGTCGCCGCCCGTCGCGGTGACGCCGGTCGGTGCGGCCAGGACCTCCCAGGGTGCGGTCTGGGCCAGGTTCGACGGCGCGCTCAGGACGTCCCAGTCGTCGACGATGGTCACCGCACGGACGCGGAAGCGGTAGTCGATGTCGGGGTCGGTGACGAACGATTCAGGCGACACCGTGGCGTGCGTCTCTTCGATCATCTCGTGATGTGCGCTCGACCAGCCGTTCGGGTCGTTGAAGAAATCCCACTGGGGCTGGTACTCGACCCAGTAGCCGACGATGCCGCTGTACCCGGTCGGGGCGTTCCACTCCAGCCGGACCGACCGTCGCCCATCCGTGCTCGGCGAGAGGTCGCCGGGGGCGACGTGCAGGTTGGTCGGCGCGCCGGGGGCGACGCTCACGTACATCACGTTCGACGGTTCGCCGAGCACGCCGTCGCCTTGACCGGGGACGGAGTATTCCGGGACCACCCGCACGGCGTAGTCGGAGCCGGGCGACATGCGGAGTACCTGTGAGGTGCTCACGCCGTCGTCGGTGAAGTCATCGGCGTTGTAGTCCCAGCCGTACGCGAGCGGAAGGTAGTTGTACTGCACGACGTAGCGGGTGAGCGTCCAGCCATCGGGCACGGCCGACGGCGGTTCCCACTCGACGCGCACCTTGCCGAGCCCGGGGCCGGCACTCAGGCTGCCGTCGACCGACACGAGTGTCGGGCGCGACGGGACCGTGGCGCCTTCCATCGGCGTGACCGAAGCTTCCTCGGACGGCGGGCCCTCGAGCTGGCCGTGTTCGACGACGACTCGGAATCGATACTCGACGCCGTTGGTGAGTCCGGTGGCGAGCCAGTGCGGCGACGGTGTGTGCTGCACCCTCTCCCAGTCGCCTGACAGGGGATCCCACTGCTCGATCCGGTACCTCAGTCCCGGCCAGTCGCCCGGGCTGAGATCCTCCCACTGGAGGCTGGCGCTCGCATCGCCAGGGGTCGCGTCGATTTCCAACACCGCACGGGGCAGCTGGTAGACGGTGACGACGTTGCTGCGGTCGCCATAGCTGCCGGAAGCGCCGACCGCGTACACCGAGAACCGTGCCGAGGAGTCCGACGTCCAGGGCAGGGTCGCCGACGTCCCGTGGCGCTCGGTGTAATCGCCGAACCACGGTCCACCGGTCACTGTGCCGGCCTGCAGTTCGTAGTGGTCGATCTCCGCGTTGTTCGGTAGCGGGGGATCCCACGCCAGCGTGAGCGTGGTGTCGGTCCGCTCCTCCACGCGCAGGTTGCGTGGCGCCAAGGGAAACACCGGCCCGCCGGACTCGATCGTCGACAGCATCATCGCCGGCGGCTCGAGACTCGCCGGCAGGCCCTCCCCCTCACCCTCTACGACGGGTTGAGGGATGGTCGTGGCCGGCACCGGTTCCAGCTCGATCGTGCTCGACGGCGATTCCGGCGCCGGTGTGGGCGGGGCCTCCTCCGGAGTCGCCGAGGCTGGGCTCGTCGTGGTGGTGATGCTCGTCGGTTGCGACTCGGTCGGGGTCGGCGCTGCAGTCGTCGGCGGCGCTTCGGCGGTGGGCGGCGGCTCGGTCGTCGGTGGCGTGTCGGTCGTGGTGGGCGGATCGGTCGTGGGCGGCGGATCCGGTTCGGTGTTGCCGGTCGCCAGTTCACCGTCGTCGGCGAACACCCGTGCGTCGGCGAAGGTGACGAGGGCGAGCGACACGGTCAGCAGCCACAGCAGCGCGGTGCGGGCGCGACGCCGCGTCGCCACACCGAGCCAGCCTCGCCGCTGTCCGCCCATACGACGACCGTACGGAACCGACACGGACGACGCATCCGTGAAAACACCTAATCTTCGGCCTTCGGCTCGACGGACAGGGCCTCGACTGCGGTTTCGTTGCGGGACTTCGGGGTCAGGGCGTCTACCCTTGGCGCGTGGAGATCTCATGCTCGACCTGTTGAACGGATTCGTCGTCGAGCTCCGCAACGCGGGACTGCCGGTGAGCCTCACCGAGAACCTCGACGCGATGGAGGCGGTGCAGCACATCCCGCTGGAAGACCGCGAGGCGTTCAAGTACGCGCTCGGCGCCACGCTGATCAAGAACCACGCTCACTGGCGCAGCTTCGAGACGGTGTTCGAGGTGTACTTCAGCCTGCGTGGGCCGGAGTACAAGCTCGCCCACGGCGACGACGACACCGACATCGACGAGCTGTGGCGCGAGATGCAGGAGCAGCAGCGCCAGGAGGGTGAGGGTGGGGCCGGCGGGCTCGACAACCTGACGCCCGAAGAGATCGCCCAGATGTTGATGCAGGCGCTGATGAACGGCGACCAGGGCATGATGCGGGCGATGGCCAAGCAGGCCGTGCAGCGCTTCGCCGGCATGGAGCCCGGCCGGCCGGTCGGCGGCACGTACTACCTGTACCGGACGCTGCGCAACCTCGACCTCGACGGCATGCTCGAGAAGCTGATGGATGCAACCCGCGAGCAGGTCGATGGCGATCTCACCGCGCTCGAGGAGCGCCTCGAGCGCGAGGAGTACGAGGACCGCATCGAGAAGTTCAAGGGCGAGATCGAAGCCGAGATCCGCCGCCGGCTCGTGGCCGATCGTGGTGCGGAGGCGATGGCCAAGACGCTGCGCAAGCCGCTGCCCGAAGACGTCGAGTTCATGCACGC
>CAZYWK010000083.1:0-4904 GCA_964651825.1 uncultured Ilumatobacteraceae bacterium
TGATCCTCGGGCTGATGTACCTGCCGTTCGGGAAGCTGTTCCACATCTTCCAGCGCCCGGGCAACCTCGGGGTGGCCTTCTACAAGCGCGCCAACGCCGAGGGGGCACCCGCGCTGTGCAGGAACTGCGGCACGGCGTTCGCCAGCGCCCAACAGATCGCCGACCTCAAGGCGGTGCTGCCCCAGGTCGGGTTCGACTACGAGATCGACGGCGGCGGCAACTACCAGGACACGTGTCCGCGGTGCCGCCGCGCGCAGTTCACGCTCGCCCAGTCGGCGCGTGTGGGAGGGTTCGGCTGATGGCACGCCCGCCGATCACCGACGAGGAGTTGATCGCCCGGTACGGCCCACACCTCAACGAAGCCCCGCCCGGGGGCTGGAACGCGGGGCTGACCGTCGACAAGGTGGTGAACACCCACTGCTGCTTCTGCGGCCAGCAGTGCGGCATCAAGCTCAAGGTGCACGACAACGCGGTGGTCGGGTTCGAACCGTGGTACGAGTTCCCGTTCAACGAGGGCAAGCTCTGCCCGAAGGGCGTCAAACGCTATCTGCAGGGCGGCCACCCCGACCGCCTGTTGCAGCCCATGGAACGTGACGAGTCCGCGCCGGGCGGCTTCCGCACCATCACGTGGGACCAGGCCCTCGACCGGGTCGTCGACGAGATACGGCGCATCCAGGCCGAACACGGCGACGATGCGTTCGCGATGCTGTCCGGCGTCTCGCTGACCAACGAGAAGAGCTACCTCGTCGGCAAGTTCGCCCGCCTCGCATTGCACACGGCGAACCTCGACTACAACGGCCGCTACTGCATGGTGTCGGCCGGCGTCGGCAACAAGAAGGCGCTCGGCATCGACCGGGCGCCGAACTCGTGGAGCGACATCCCGCTCGCCGACGTCGTGTGGATCGCCGGGTCGAACGTCGCCGAGACGTTCCCGATCACCACGGGCTACATCTGGCGGGCCCGCGACCGGGGCGCCAAGTTGATCGTCCAGGACCCGCGCGTCGTGCCCCTCGCCCGCACGGCCGATCTGTTCCTCCCGGTGCGGCCCGGCACCGACTCGGCGCTGTTCGGCGCCGTGCTGCACGTCCTGATCCGCCACGACTGGCTCGACCACGACTTCATCGACGCCCACACGGTCGGCTTCGAGGCCGCGGCCGCCGCGGCCGCGGACATGACCCCGGCGTGGGCCGCTGGCATCACCGGCGTGCCGGCCGCCCGGATCGAGCAGGCCGCCGAGCTGTGGGGAACGTCGGCGACCGGCATGTTGCTGCACGCCCGCGGCATCGAACAGCACACCAAGGGCGTCGACAACGTGCTCGCCGCGATCAACCTCGGGCTGGCCACCGGCAAGTTCGGCAAACCCGGCTGTGGCGTCTCGACGATCACCGGCCAGGGCAACGGCCAAGGGGGTCGCGAGCACGGCCACAAGTGCGACCAACTGCCCGGCAACCGTGACATCACCAACCCGGAGCACCGTGCTGCGGTGGCCGAGGTGTGGGGGTGCGACGAGGCCGACATCCCCGGCAAGGGCGTCCCGGCACAGGAGCTGATCGAGGCGATCCACGACGGAACCATCAAGGGCCTCCTGTCGATCTGCTTCAACCCTGCCGTGTCGGCGCCCGACGTCAACTTCACCCGCGAAGCGCTCGACAAGCTCGAGTTCTACGCGGTGATCGACTTCTTCCTCTCCGAATCCGCCCAACACGCCGACATCGTGCTGCCGGGCTCGCTGCACGAGGAGGACGAGGGCACGTCCACCAGCGGCGAGGGACGGATCATCAAGATCAACGCCGCGGTCGAACCGCCCGGTGAGGCACGACGTGATTGGGAGATCCTGCTCGACATCGCCCGCCGACTCGGCAAGAGCGAGTACTTCTCGTACTCGAACACCGAGGAGATCTTCGACGAGCTCTGCCGGGCGAGCAGCGGTGGCAGCGCCGATTACACGGGCGCCACCTGGCAACGCATCGACGACGAGATGGGCCTGTTCTGGCCGGTTCCCGAAGTCGGGCATCCGGGCACCCCGCGGCTGTACGAAGGCGGCCGGTTCAACTTCCCCGACGGCCGGGCCCGCTTCCACGCCGTGCCGTTCAAGCCGTCGGCCGAATCCGTCGACGACGAGTACCCCGTGTTGCTGACCACCGGCAGGGTGGTGTCGCAGTACCTCTCCGGCACCCAGACCCGCCGCATCGCCGCCCTCGTCGCCCAGTACCCCGAACCGCTCTGCGAGATGCACCCGAACCTGGCCGCCACCGTCGGTGTCGCCGACGGCGACCTCGTCACGGTCACCTCCAGGCGGGGCACGATCACGCTGCCGGCCCACGTCGTCAACACGATCCGGCCCGACACGGTGTTCATCCCCTATCACTGGCCGGGCCGCCAGGCCGCGAACCAACTCACGATCCGTGCGGTCGACCCGCTCTCCAAGATGCCCGAGTTCAAGGTCGCCGCGGTGCGCGTCGAACGCGCCGGTGGCCACGCCGAGACCATCGACGCCCGCGATCTGGCGCTGCACGGAGACGAGCGATGAGAACGGGCAGCTTCGGCATCGACGAGCACCCGGTCTTCGTGATCGACCAGAGCCGCTGCATCGGGTGCGAGGCGTGCGTCCAGGCGTGCGCCGAGTGCGGCACGCACCGCGGCCAGTCGCTGATCCATCTCGAACGCGTCGACCGCGCCACCAGCACACAGACCGCACCGATGGTGTGCATGCACTGCGAGGACCCCACGTGCGCGCAGGTGTGCCCGGCCGACGCCATCAAGCAGACCGAGGACGGCATCGTGCAGTCCGCGTTGAAACCGCGCTGCATCGGGTGCTCGAACTGCGTACTGGCCTGCCCGTTCGGGGTGCCCAAGTACGTCGCCGACTTCGACCAGATGATGAAGTGCGACATGTGCACCGATCGGACGTCCGAGGGGCTCACACCGATGTGTGCGTCGGTGTGCCCGAGCGAGGCGCTCTGGTACGGCACCGTCGAACAGTTCCGTGACACCCGCAGCGGCACGCTGTTCCGTGACTTCATGTTCGGCCGTCAGGACGTCCGGACCAAGGTGTACACGGTGATCGACGACACGCTCGGCGGGCCGCTCGATGTGCTCTCCGGGGAGCAGCACTCCTGGCTCGACGACCCGTTCGGACTCGAGCATCCGGAGGTGACCGAATGACCGAGCAGCAGACGCCGATCGAGGTTCCGGTGGCCCCGCCGTGGAAGCGCGACTTCCCGTACGAGGCGGTGTCGGAGGAGGAGGTCACCCGGCGCGAGTTCGCCCGCTACCTCGTCCTCGGCGCCGGCACGATGGCCGTCGCCAACGTCGGCATCGCGGTGTGGACCCAACTGCGCACGATCAATGCCGGTGAGCCACGGGCGATCACGCCACTCGCCGACGTGGAGATCGGTTCGACGTTCCTGTTCAGCTATCCCGGCGACGACGACCCGGCGATCCTCGTGCGCCTCGCCGATAACGACGTCGTGGCGTTCAGCCAGAAGTGCACGCACCTCGGTTGTGTCGTGTACTACCAACCCGACGAGGACCGGTGGCACTGCCCGTGCCACGAGGGGAACTTCGAGGTCCGCACCGGCAACGTCATCTCCGGGCCGCCCACGCGACCGCTCGGCCGCATCGATGTCGAGGTCCGTGACGACGGCATGATCTGGGCACTCGGCAGGCAGACGTGAGGGCCTCGGATCGGGCACGCCGCACGTCGAGCGCGGTGCTCGTCTACGTGATCATCCTCGTCGCGTTCCAGGTCTTCCTCGTGACCGTCGCGGTCGAGGCGTTCCAGTCCGACACCGAGCCGCTCGCGTGGGCGACGGCGGTGGTGTCGGTCGTGCTGTTCGCCGCTGCGGCGACATTTCTCCACTACCTGCGCCCGTGACCGCCGCGCCAGTGCCCCACCCCGGCACCGCGGAAGGTTCGATCGCGCAACTCTTCCCCGGGTACTTCGCGCTCGTGATGGCGACGGGCATCATCGCCATCGCGGCCGACCAGCAGGGCCTCGACTGGCTCGCCGAAGCGCTCTACTTCATCGCCGCCGGCTCGTTCGCGATCCTCGTGGTCCTGACCGTGATCCGTCTCGTCGTCTACCCCCGCCTGCTGTTCGCCGACCTGACCACCCACGCCAAGGGGTTCACGTTCCTCACCATCGTCGCCGGCACGAACGTGCTCGCCAGCGCATCGGCGAGCATCCACGGATGGTGGACCCTCGCCGAGGTCCTCTGGTGGTGTTCGTTGCCGCTCTTCGTCGTGCTCCTCTACAGCGCGCTGATCTCCGACATCCTGCGACACGTCAAGCCTGCTCTCGGCGCCGGCATCAACGGCTCGTGGTTCCTGCTCACCGTGGCCACCGAGTCGATCGTCGTGGCCGGTGCGCTCCTCCTCGCCCATGACTCGAACGACCTCCTCGCGTTCGCGTGCATCGCCGCGTTCGGGCTCGGTCTCGTGCTCTACCTCACCGTCATGACCATGTTGTTCCTGCGCTGGACGTTCCAGCCGCTCGAACCCACCGAGGCCGATCCGCCGGCATGGATTGCCGCCGGCGCCGTGGCGATCACCGTGCTCGCCGGCTCCAACCTGCTCCTCGCCCGCGACGTGTCGCCGCGCGTCGACCGGCTCGCCCCGTTCATCGAGGGGGTGGTCACGCTGGCGTGGGCGACGGCGACGTTCTGGTTCCCCGTGATGATCGCGATCGGGGTGTGGCGCCACATCGTTCGCCGGCTCCCGCTGCGCTACCACCCGTCGTACTGGGCACTCGTGTTCCCGCTCGGGATGTACGGAGCAGCGACGTTCAAGATGCGTCTCGCCGTCGACCTCGGGCACCTGGAATGGGTGCCGAAGATCACCCTCGCCGTCGCGCTCACCGCCTGGCTCGCCGCCGTCGCCGGCATGCTGGCCGGCATCGCCCG
>CAZYWK010000083.1:5004-16586 GCA_964651825.1 uncultured Ilumatobacteraceae bacterium
CCCGACGCCCGGTGCGGTATCCACCGATGCCGACGCTGCGCTGAGCAAACTCTGAGCCGTGGCCGAACTCGATACCGACGAACGAGCTGCGATCCGGGCGTTCGTGCAGCGGTCCGAGGTGCGCCTGTCGACGGTGCACCGTGTCGCCACGGCGTTGCTGTCCGGTGCGGGCCTGATGGTGCTGCTGCCGGCGATCGCACGCGACTCGATCGTGTCGGTGATCCGGGCGCTGGTCACCGACGATCTCGACGTCGCCCACGTGTGCCTGCTGGCGGCCACGATCGCGCTCCTGGCGCTGCCGTTCGCCGCGTTGTGGCTCGTGCTGCGCGACCTGACCCTGTTCTACTTCCACGCCCAACACGTCGCGTCCGACGACCACGACGTGTTCACGCCGCGGTTCACGTTGACCGGCCTGCGGCTCCCGGCCGACGAGCTCGACCCCGAGTCACACGCCGACCTCGAACGGGCTCGGAAGCATCCGAGCACCGTGGAGCTCCTGGTGCCGTCCAACGACCTCGCCCGCTCACGCATCGACAAGCAGCTCGACGCGTACGGAGGGCTCGGTCGCCACGACACCGACGGCGACCTCGGTCGCGCCCGCGGGCTGTTCGAGCTGACCGCGTCGCGTGACCGGACGCTGCTCGAGGAGGTCGCCAAGATCGAACACGGTATGGCGCGACACATCCTGCGCCTGCAGGTCATCGTGTTGCGCTACGTCAAGGCGTTGCTCGCGTTCCTCACGTCCGCCCTCGTCGTGTTCGCTTCGACCGCTGTGCTGAGCGACGCGCGGGTGATCGGACCTGCCGAAGAGATGTGGCTGGTGAGCATCACCGCGCTGTGGGCGCCGTCGCTCGTCGCCGTCGTGACCGCACCGGTGCGTTGGCTCGATCAGCTGTTGCGGGCAGAAGGCGCCCGCAGCTCCGCGGTCGCCAACGACCCGGACCTGACCCAGGTCGAACGGCTCGCGGTCTGGGCCGCCGGTGCGTCGTGGTGCCTCGTGGCCATCGCCGCGATCGCGGTGGCCACCGATCCCGACGCCGGCGGACGCACGATCGCTGCCGGGTTCACCGTCGTCGCCCTCGGCGGGGTGTTGCTGTGGTGGCAGGTCATCAGCCGCCGGAACGCCGCTCGCTCCTGATCGCGCGCGTCGGCCGCGACCCCATCTGCCCTGAAGGAATCTTGTGATATGCCCGTCACGCATGAAGGTTCCGGGCGTCCCTCACGGGACCTCAGCTCGCGGATGCGGTGGCTTTGACGGCGGCGATCGACACGATGAGCGCACCGATCGCGATGATCTGACGCAGGTTCGTCTCGTCGCCCTTCACGAGCACCCCGACGAGGAAGGCACCGACCGCTCCGACACCCACCCACACCGCGTAGCCTGTTCCGATCGGGATCGTCTTGGTCGCGACACTGAGCAGGTACATGCTGATCGCCAGCGTGCTCAGGAACCCGACGGTCGGCAGCAGCCGGGTGAACCCCTTCGTCTCGTCGAGCAGACTCGCCCACGCGACTTCGAACGCACCTGCGACGATGAGGATGATCCAGGCCATGACGACGGCTCCTGCGCCCGTCGTTCCGTCCGGTACGGTGCGCCCCTCGTCGGGAGAACTGCGCGTTGCAGTTCCTGGCCAGGAAGTCTACGACCAGCTCTCGAGATCTGCGCTGTCGCCGCGCGCAACGTTTGGTTGATACCCCCCCTGGGTATAATGGGCACATGACCACGGGCACCTACATCGTCACGGGCATGACCTGCAGCCACTGCGTCGCGGCGGTGTCCGAAGAGGTGCGCAAGATCGACGGCGTCACCGCAGTCGACGTGGACCTCGCGTCCGGCACGGTCGAGGTCACCTCCTCCGGTCGCCTCGACGACCAGGCCGTCGCCACCGCCGTCGACGAGGCTGGCTACGCGGTGGCGTCATGAACCCCGGCGTCAAGCTCGTCGCCTACGGCCTCCTCCTCGTGGGCGTGTTCGGCGCCGGAGCGGCCGTGGGCGCGGCCGTCGGACCGATCGCTGTCGGCGGCACGGCCGTCCAGGAGACCCACGACACCGACGAGCCGCATGACACCCACCCCGAGGCCGACCCCGAGACGCCCTCGGAGAGCCAGCCCTGATGATCCCATGAGCGCCACCACCCCCACCCGCTCGAACACCGACGGTCGCGTCGACCTCGTGATCGGTGGGATGACATGCGCCTCATGCGCGGCCCGCGTCGAGAAGCGGCTCAACAAGCTCGACGGCGTCACCGCCACGGTCAACTACGCGACCGAGCAGGCCAGGATCGAGGTCGCGGACGGCGTGACCACCGACGAGTTGATCGCCCAGGTGGAAGCGGCCGGCTACACCGCCCGCCTCCCCCAGGATCCGACGTCATCGAACGCGGTGTCCGCCGGCGAGCCGGAGCTCGAGGCCGACGAGACCGCGTCGCTCCGGCAGCGGCTGATCGCCTCGGTGGTGCTCGCCGTGCCGGTCATCGTGCTCGCGATGGTGCCGGCGTTGCAGTTCGACGCGTGGCAGTGGCTGTCGCTCACCCTGGCGGCGCCGGTGGTCACATGGGGAGCGTGGCCGTTCCACCGTGCCGCGTGGACGAACCTCAGGCACGCCACCGCGACGATGGACACGCTCATCTCCGTCGGTGTCCTCGCCGCGTTCGGCTGGTCGCTGTACGCCCTGTTCTTCGGCACCGCCGGCGAGATCGGCATGACCCACGGGTTCTCCTGGACCGCCGAGCCCGGTGCCGGCGCCTCGCAGATCTACCTCGAAGTCGCCGCCGGAGTGACGATGTTCATCCTCGCCGGCCGCTACTTCGAAGCCCGCGCCAAGCGCCGCTCCGGCGCCGCCCTGCGAGCACTGCTCGAGCTCGGCGCCAAAGACGTCGCCGTCCTCCGCGACGGTGCCGAGGTCCGGATCCCGATCGATCAACTCGCCCTCGGCGACCACTTCGTCGTCCGACCGGGCGAGAAGATCGCCACCGACGGCACCGTCACCGACGGCACCTCGGCGATCGACACGTCGCTGCTCACCGGCGAGCCCGTTCCGGTCGAGGTCGGACCAGGCGATGCGGTCAACGGCGCGACGCTGAATGCCGCCGGGCGGCTCGTCGTCGTGGCCACCCGGGTCGGCCGCGACACCGCGCTGGCCCACATCGCCCGGCTCGTCGAAGACGCGCAGACCGGCAAGGCACCGGTGCAGCGCCTCGCCGACCGCGTCTCGGCCGTCTTCGTACCGATCGTGATCGCCCTCGCCGCCGCCACGCTCGGGTTCTGGCTCACCGCCGCCGCAACCGACAGCGCGACGATCGCGTTCACCGCGGCGGTCGCCGTACTGATCATCGCCTGCCCGTGCGCCCTCGGACTCGCCACTCCCACCGCCCTGATGGTCGGCACGGGTCGCGGCGCCCAGCTCGGGATCTTGATCAAGGGCCCCGAGATCCTCGAGTCCACGAAACAGGTCGACACGATCGTGCTCGACAAGACCGGCACGGTCACCACCGGCCGCATGGCCCTCGTCGAGGTAACAGCGATCGGCGGTGTCACCGACGACGAGGTGCTGCGCCTCGCCGGCTCCCTCGAAGACGCCAGCGAGCACCCGATCGCCCAGGCGATCGCCGCCGGTGCCCGTGCCAGCGGCATCGAGCTCACCGCTGTCGAATCGTTCGTCAACACGCAGGGTCTCGGCGTGCACGGCATCGTCGATGGCCGCACCGTCGTCGCCGGCCGCGAGCGGTTCCTTGCCGACCGTGGCCTCGCCCTGCCCGACGACCTCCGCGCTGCCAAGGACGCGGCCGAAGCCGACGGTCGCACCGCCATTCTCGCCGGGTGGGACGGCGCCGCCCGCGCCGTGTTGGTCGTGTCCGACACCATCAAGGACACGTCCGTGGCAGCGATCGCCGACTTCCGGCGACTCGGACTCCGGCCGATCCTGCTCACCGGCGACAACGAACGAGCCGCCCGCGCGGTCGCCGCCCAGGTCGGCATCACCGAGGTCATCGCCGAGGTGCTCCCCGATGGCAAGGTCGATGTGGTCCGGCGCCTCCAAGACGAAGGCCGGATCGTCGCCATGGTCGGCGACGGAGTGAACGACGCCGCCGCGCTCGCCCAAGCTGACCTCGGCCTGGCGATGGGCACCGGCACGGACGTCGCCATGGAAGCCAGCGACATCACCCTCGTGCGCGGCGACCTCCGCTCGGCGGCCGATGCCATCCTCCTCTCCCGCCGGACCCTTTCCACCATCAAGGGCAACCTGTTCTGGGCGTTCGCCTACAACGTCGCCGCCCTGCCCCTCGCCGCCGCCGGGCTCCTCAACCCGATGCTCGCCGGCGCCGCGATGGCGTTGTCCAGCGTCTTCGTCGTCTCCAACAGCCTGCGCCTCCGGAGGTTCCACACCCGATGACCGACACACCGACCCGCGGGTACTCGATGACCAAGGAGGCGTTCGACAAGCGTCTCGCCCGCATCGAAGGCCAAGTGCGCGGCATCCGGCGCATGATCGACGAAGACACCTACTGCATCGACGTCCTCACCCAGGTCAGCGCGGCCACCAAGGCCCTGCAGTCGGTCGCCGTGGGCCTCCTCGACGAACACGTCCGCCACTGCGTGAAGAACGCTGTGGCCGACGGCGACGAGGAACGCCTCGAAACCATGATCGCTGAGGCCACCCGAGCCATCGAGCGGCTCATCAAGGCGTAGCCCCTCACCAAGGACGACTGGCGGTTCGGGCTGGGCGCCGGCCCGTTGCCGAACTCCCAGCCCGTCGCCACTCAGCTACTTCTTCTTGCTCTTCTTCTTTTTGTCCTTCTTCTTCTTGTCCTTCTTGTCCTTCTTCTTGGACATCGGGCACCTCCTCTCGATGGGGTCCGTCCAGTCAACCATGTGTTGACGCAAATGACAACGTTCCGTTGACGGTGGGAGGCGACGGTCCTGCCGTCGCCTCGATCTGCCTGAGGTAGCTTCCGGGTGTGGCGCGCAGTAGGGAGCTCAAGCGAATCCTTGCCGCGATCGACGGGTTCGAGGCAGCGACCGACAGCCTCGACGCGCTCGACGCGGCCCGCCGGCTCCGCGTCAGCGCAGAAGCGCTCGAGCGCGATCTGGTGAAGGCGGCACGCAAGGACGGTCGATCGTGGACCGAGATCGGCCGCCTCTACAAGATGACCAAGCAGGGCGCCCAGCAACGCTTCCGGCCGCCGAAGCGCACTCGCGCCGGCACCTCACGAACAGAAGGTGAAGTCACTTTACTTTAGGTCTGGACCGGCGTAACGTCGACAGGGTGGTCGAACCGGTTCGAACACTGTCCGCACGCGGAAGCGCTACTCGGCGCCGACTGCTCGACGCGGCGTGCAGCGAGCTGATGGAGGCTGACGGGCGGCTCGAGATCGCCGCGCTGGCACGGCGCCTCGGAGCATCCCAGGCTGTGCTGTACCGCTACTTCGGATCGAAGGACGGCCTCGTCGCGGCGGTGGTCGAGGAGTTCTACGACGACTACGACGACGCGGTGTTCCTCCCCGCCGGCGACACCACGCCGTCGCCGCATGGAGGTGGCTGGCAGCAGCGCGAACAGGCCAGGATCGCACGGGAGATCGACTTCCTGTACGCGCATCCGCTGGCCAAGGTCGTGCTCGCCCGCGTGCTCCAAGAACCTGCCGCAGCTCATGTCGACGCCCGGCGCGTCGCCATCCAGATCGAGGTTGCTGCGCACAACGTGGTGCGCGGCCAGCGCGAGGGCGCCGTGGCTGCCGACGTCGAGCCCGGACTGGCCGCGGCCGCCTACATCGGAGCGTTCCGTGAGGCGGTCGGCGAGGCACTGCGACGCCCGCAGCCGCCACCGCCCGACACGCTGGTGCAGATGATGGTGGCCATCGGTGCGGCCATCGTCCCCCCTCCAGCACCCCCAGAGATCACCCGACCCAGCGGAGCACGATCATGACGACCATCGATGACACCCACGCGAGCGAGGCGAGCGTGCCGGGCACCCCGGGCTACGAGACGATTCGGTACGACGTCGCGGGGTCGACCGCCACCGTCACGCTGAACCGGCCGAAACGCCTGAACACGATCGTCCCACCGATGCCCGAGGAGTTCGAGGACGCCATCCGCCGCGCCACCGTCGACGAGACCGTCAAGGTCATCGTGGTCCGCGGCGTCGGCCGATCGTTCTGTGCGGGGTACGACTTCGCCGACGGCTTCCACCACTGGGACGACCGGATCAACACCGACGGCTCGTGGGACCCCGGCAAGGACTTCGTGTTCGCCACCGCACCAGCGCTGTCGCCGACGCAGCAGTTCATGTCGATGTGGCGCACCTCGAAACCGGTGATCGCACAGGTCCACGGCTGGTGCGTCGGCGGGGGCAGCGAGATGGCCCTGTGCGCCGACATCGTGATCGCGTCAGACGACGCCCGCATCGGCACACCGTACGCGCGGATGTGGGGATGCCATCTGTCGGGCATGTGGATCTATCGCCTCGGGATGGCCAAGGCGAAGGAGTACGCCCTCACCGGCCGCCCGGTCTCGGGAGCCGAGGCCGCGGCGATCGGATTGATCAACCGGTCGGTGCCCTTCGAGCGGCTCGAAGCAGAGGTCGCCGACTGGGTGCAGCACCTCAGCAACGTTCCCGCCTCGCAGCTCGCGGCGATGAAGCTGATCGTCAACCAGGCCTACGAGAACCAGGGCCTGCACTCGACCCAGCTGCTCGGACCGGTCCTGGACGGGCTCATGCGCAACACGCCCGACGCCCACCGGTTCATCGAGCTCGCCGACGCCGGCGTCGGCGCCGTGCTCGCCGAGCGTGACGGCCCGTGGGGCGATTACAGCCACGCGCCGCCCGACCAGCAGCCCGACCCCGCGAACGTGATCGAACCATGAGTGGCAGCGACATCACCGGGGTGGGCCTGCTGACCGAGGCGTACTGGCCGATGGATCGGCTGCCACCCGACCCGATGGTCGACGAGGAGCTCACCGTCGGTGATCTCCTGCGCCGCGCCGTGGCCGCGCACCCCGACCGCGATGCCCTCGTCGCCGGCACCGCCGAGCCGGCCGACCGCCGTCGGTGGACATATGCCGAACTGCTCGCCGAGTCGGAGCGCACCGCACGTGCCCTCCTGCGGCGGTTCTCACCCGGCGAGCACGTGGCCGTCTGGGCGCCGAACGTGCCCGAGTGGATCCTGCTCGAGCTGGGGGCCGCGCTCGCCGGCCTCGTGCTCGTCACGGTGAACCCCGCACTCAAGCCGGACGAGGTCGCGTTCGTGCTGCGACGCTCGAACGCCGCCGGGCTGTTCCTGCTCCACGAGTTCCGCGGCAACCCGATGGGTGCGACCGCTCAACAGCTCCGGCCCGAGCTCCCGGACCTGCGCGACATCGTCGAGATCGGGAACTGGGCCTCGTTCCTCGACGGTGGAGACGGCGATGCACCGCTCCCCCACGTGGAGCCGACCGATCCCGCCCAGATCCAGTTCACCTCGGGCACCACCGGGTTCCCCAAGGGTGCGGTGCTCGCGCACCGCAGCATCGTCGGCAACGCGCGGCTGGTGACCGACCGGCTGCGCATCGAGTCCGAGCATCCGGTCTGGGTCGATCCGATGCCGATGTTCCACACGGGAGGGTGCGTGCTGGGTGTGCTCGGTGCCCTGTGGCTCGGCGCGACCCACGTCCCGCTCGTCGCGTTCGACCCGGCCGTGATGCTCGAGCTGATCGAGGCCGAGTCGGCTGACGTGTTCAGCGGTGTGCCCACCATGTTGCTGGCACTCCTCGACCACCAGTCACGACCAGATCGCCGGTTGGGCTCGCTGCGGCGCGTCGTCGCCGGGGGGTCGCTCGTGCCGGCACCGGTCGTCGAGCGGGTCGAGCGCGAGCTCGGGGTGGCGTTCACCAACGTGTTCGGTCAGACGGAGTGCTCGCCGGTGGCGGTCATGATCGACCCGGACGACAGCATCGCCGACAAGGCCGCCACCGTCGGCCGCCCGCTCCCGATGACCGAGGCCAAGGTGATCGACACCGACGGAGGCGGGATCGCAGCGCTCGGCGTGACCGGCGAGTTCTGCACCCGAGGGTTCCACGTCATGATCGGCTACCACGACGATCCGGAGGCGACCGCCGCGGCGATCGACGCCGACGGCTGGCTGCACACCGGCGACCTCTGCTCGATGGACGAACGCGGGTACGTCACCGTCGAAGGCCGCCTCAAGGACATGATCATCCGCGGCGGCGAGAACATCTACCCGCGGGAGATCGAGAACGTGCTCGTCGCCCACCCCGACGTCGCCGACGCCGCTGTGGTCGGGCTCCCCGACGACTACTGGGGCGAGGTGGTCGCCGCCTTCGTCCTTCCCCGATCCGACCCGGCGCCCAGCGGTGACGCGCTCGCGCTGTGGTGTGGCGAGCGAATGGCGAGGCACAAGGTGCCGGTGCGCTGGGAGTTCGTCGACCAGTGGCCGCTGACCGGGTCCGGCAAGATCCAGAAGTTCGTGCTCCGCGAGCGGGCCTCGGCGACGGGGTGACGACCGTGCCCGGGCCCGAGCCACGCCAGGTGTTCTACGGTCCGGCCGACGTCACCGACGACTACGACCGCGACCTCGGCGATCCCGGGCAGTTCCCGTACACCCGCGGCCGGCGCTCGTCTGCCGGCCGGGCGAGCGGCGGAGGGTGGATCCACCGCGAGCTGTCGGGACAGGGCGATGCGCGACGGTCGAACGCGCAGCTCCGTGAGCTGCTCGCCCACGGCGCGCTCGGGATCGACGTGATCGGCGACAACCCGACGCAGTCGGCGCTCGACCCGGACCATCCGATGTGTGCACCCGCCGTCGGCACGACGGGTGTGTCGATCTGCCGCGCGCTCGACTTCGTGGAGCTGCTCGAGGGCATCCCCCTCGATCGGGTCACGCTGTCGCACTCGCTCCCCGCGCCCTTCGCCATCGCCGGCCAGTACCTCGCAGCAGGAACGTTGGGCTTCGACCCGGCCACACTGCGCGGATCGGCGATCCAGGGCCCGCTGTACACCGAGGACTGCTCGTACGCGATGTTCCTCCCGTTCGAGATCAGGATGCGGCTCGCACTCGACTCGATCGCGTTCTCCCTCGAGACGATGCCGCGCTTTCATCCGTACCTCGAGGACACGTACTTCATCAGCGACGGCGGACTCGACGTCGTCGAGGAGATGGCGCTCGGGTTCGTCCAGCTCCGCGAGATCACGCGCCGGCTCCTCGGGCGCGGCATTCCGGTCGACGCCTTCGCTCCCCGCATCGCGATGCTCGTCAACTGCCGCATGGACCTGTTCGAGGAGATCGCCAAGATCCGGGCCACCCGCCGGCTGTTCGCCCGCATGATGCGCGACGAGTTCGGCGCGGTCGACGAACGCTCGTGGTCGGTGAACATCGCCGTGCACACGAGTGGGTTGACGCTGACTGCCGCCCAGCCCGTCAACAACATCGCCCGCGGCGCGCTGCAGGGTCTGGCGATGGCGATGGCGGGCGTGCAGGGGCTCGAGATCTCGACGTTCGACGAGCCGTTCCGCACACCGTCGCCGACGGCCCACGTCGTCGCGTTGCGAACCCAGCAGATCATCCAGCTCGAGGCGCGGACGGGTGAGGTGGTCGATCCGCTCGGCGGCTCGTGGTATGTCGAGTCGCTGACGAGCGACCTCGAACGGCGCATCGACGACGAGGTGCGCCGGATCGAAGCACAGGGCGAGATCGGCGAACTGGTCGAGCGCGGCTTCTTCCGGTCGATCTTCCACGGGGCGATGGATCGCCACTCCCGGCAGGTGCAGTCCGGTGAGCTGCCGGTCGTCGGCGTCAACTGCCATCGGATGAGCACCGACGACGACCGGCTCCTGCGCGACGTCGCCGAGGAGCGCTTCGCCGCCGACCGTGGCCACGTCGAGCGCATCCGCCGCTGGCGCGCCGGGCGCGACGGTGCGGCGGTGGCGGCCGGCTTGGAGCTGGTCCGCACGGCGACGGCTGACGCGGCCGACCTCATGGCGCCGATCATCGGCGCGCTGCAATGCGAGGCGAGCATCGGTGAGATCACCGGGGCCTTGCGCGAGGGCGCCGGGCGCCCAGCCGACCCGTTCGCCCGCACCGCCTCTCCACCGACGTTCACCGATGGTTGAGCGCGAGCGGTCGCGGCCCGATCGCGGCCGAGTGGTGATCGGCATGGTCGGCCTCGACCAGCACGAGGTCGGGGCGCTCGCCGTCAGCCAACTCCTCGTGCGCGCCGGCTTCGAGGTCGTCTACCTCGGAGCGTTCAATACTGCCGCGTCACTGGTCGCCGCGGCGATCGAGGAGGACGCTGACGTCGTCGGCGTGTCGGCCCATTCGTGGGAGTTCGACGGCCACGTCGATGCCCTCGTCGAGCAGTGCCACGACGCCGGCATCGCCGTGGTCGTCGGCGGGTCGGTGCTCACGGAGACCGACCGGGCCGAGCTCGGCGCCCGGGGGGTCGACGCGGTGTTCCTCGCCTACGCCGCCGAGGACGACATCGTCTCGCAGCTCGACCGACTCGTCGGTGACCGCAGGCTGGGACGCGCCGGTGAATCGTCGACCCCATTGCGGTCGATGCCGCTCGCCGGGCGTGTGATCGCCGTGACCGGCGCAGCACGCGGGCTGGGGCGCAGCTACGTCGACCTGCTCACCGTTCTCGGCGCCGACGTCGTGGCCAACGACATCGACGACGAGGCGCTGGCCGAGCTCGGCGCGACGCCCATCGGGTCAGGCCGGGATCCGCAGCGGGGAACCATCTCGAGCGTCGCCGCCGACGTCGCCGCTTCGGAGGGGGTCGACGCGATCATCGCCACCGCGATCGACTCGTACGGTCGGCTCGACGGGTTGGTGGCCAACGCCGGGTTGCTGCGCTCGGGCCCGATCCTCCGGCTGACCGCGGACGACGTCGACACCGTGCTGGCTGTGCACGTGCGGGGGACGTTCCTGCTGGCGCGGGCAGCCGGTGCCTACTGGCGCGCCGAGGCCCGCGAGGGCCGGCCGGTGCAGGGATCGATCGTGACCACAACCTCGTCGGCCGGGCTCTACGGGTTCCGGGCCGAGGCCATCTACAGCGCAGCAAAGGCTGCGATCGCCGCGTTCACCATCGTGGCAGCGGACGAGTTCGCTCGATTCGGCGTCACCGTCAACGCCGTCGCCCCGGTTGCCCGGACCCGGCTGACCGCGTGGCTGGCCGACCCTGACCCTGCCGGCGACCCGCTCGACGCGGCCAACGTCGCGCCGCTCGTGGCCTGGCTGGTGGGGCCGGACTCCGCGGACGTCACGGGCCGGGTGTTCGAGGCCGGTGGTGGGAACGTGAGCGTCGCCAGCGGATGGACGCACGGCGCCGAGGGCGAGCTCACCGCCTTCAGCAGCCAGACCGATGTCGACGCCGTCGTGCGCCGGCTGCTCGCCGCGGCCCCGCTTCCGACGCCGATCGTCACCGCCACCTGAGCTGCCTCGATTCATCCGGGAGATACGAATATTTGTTCGCTCCATGTGTTGATTCACGAACGTACATGCTGTATCATTGATCCATGTTTGCAGACGTCGTCGAACAACTGATGGGGCTCGACGACGCCCAACTCACTGCACGCTTCCGCGAACTCGAAC
>CAZYWK010000084.1:0-16534 GCA_964651825.1 uncultured Ilumatobacteraceae bacterium
GCCGACGGGAGGCGGAACCCGTGCTCGACGAGCATGTCCTTGCGGCTGCGGTCGCCGGCGAACTGGCCGTGGAGCTGGGGCACGGCGACGTGGCTCTCGTCGACCACCAGCAGGAAGTCGTCGGGGAAGTAGTCGAGCAGGGTGAACGGCGGCTCGCCGTAGGTGCGGCCGTCGATGTGCATCGAGTAGTTCTCGATGCCGTTGCAGTAGCCGAGCTCGGACATCATCTCGAGGTCGTAGGAGGTGCGCATGCGCAGCCGCTGGGCCTCGAGGAGCTTGTCGTTCTCCTCGAACCACTTCAGCCGCTCCTGGAGCTCCTGTTCGATCTTGCCCATCGCCACCGCCATCCGCTCGGTGCCGGTGACGTAGTGAGTGGCGGGGAACACGTGCGCCCGCCCCATCTCGCTGAGCTGCTCGCCGGTGAGCGGATCGATGGTGGTGATGCGGTCGACCGTGTCGCCGAACATCTCGATGCGCAGCACCGACTCCTCGTACGCGGGATGCACCTCGATCGTGTCGCCCCGCACCCGGAAGTTGCCGCGCCCGAGCGTCATGTCGTTGCGGTCGTACTGCATGTCGACGAGGCGGCGCAGGATGTTGCGCATGTCGTAGTCGACGCCGACGCTGAGGTCGAGCAGCTGGCCCTTGTACTCCTCGGGGTTGCCCATGCCGTAGATGCACGACACCGACGCCACCACGATCACGTCGCGCCGGGTGAGCAGCGCCGCGGTGGTCGAGTGGCGGAGCCGTTCGATCTCGTCGTTGATCGAGCTGTCCTTCTCGATGTAGGTGTCGCTCGACGGGATGTACGCCTCGGGCTGGTAGTAGTCGTAGTAGCTGACGAAGTACTCGACCCGGTTGTTCGGGAAGAACTCGCGCATCTCCTGCGCGAGCTGGGCGGCGAGCGACTTGTTGGGGGCGAGGATCAGCGTCGGTCGCTGCGTCTTCTCGATCGTCCAGGCGATGGTGGCTGATTTGCCCGAGCCGGTGATGCCGAGCAGCGTCTGGAAGCGGTCGCCGGCCTCGATGCCGGCCGCCAGCGCCTCGATCGCCGCCGGCTGGTCGCCCGCGGGCGCGAAGTCGGACACGACGCGGAACACCTCGTCGTCGGCCGCGGCATAGTTGCTGGACGGTGCTGCCGCGATCAGCTGAGCTTCGGGCGACGCATCGTCGATCACGTCACTCGGAAGCCCGCCCGACCGCGGGCCGGTCACCATGTCGGTCATCTCGAGCACTCTACCGGAGGGCTGTGACAGCGGAACACACGTTCGATCGCCGATCCGAACTCGGTGCCCTCTCCGCTCCCTCCCCTCCCCTGTCCGCTCCCTCCCCTGTCCGCTCCCTCCCCTGTCCGTTCGACCGGCCCTCCGCAAGTTTGTGGCAGCCGATCGGCCGACCCGTCAGAACATCGTCTGCCACAAACGAACTGGCCGAATCTTGTGGCAGCCGATCGGCCGACCCGTGGAGAGATCGGCTGCCACAAACCGCGGCTCGATGGCTGGTGGGCGGACCCGGATCAGGGGGGATGCGGGACGGAACGGTCCTGGCGTGAGGGGCACGTACGATGGTTCGGTGGACGCGGCTGCGCTGCTCGGAGACCTCGACGGCGATCAGCGGCGTGCGGTCACCGCCGAGTCACGGTTGGTGGCGGTCGTCGCGGGTGCAGGATCCGGCAAGACGCGGGTGCTCACGCGGCGGGCCGCGTACCGCATCGCGACGGGGACGGCCGACGCCCGCCACACGCTGGTGCTCACGTTCACCCGGGAGGCGGCCGGCGAGCTGCGCCGACGGCTGAATCGCCTCGGCATCCGCGAGCGCGTCGAGGCCGGCACGTTCCACTCGGTGATGCTCGGCCTGCTGAAGGACCGGTGGGCCGACACGAACCGGCGGCCGAAGACCATCGTGGCCGACCGTCGACGCCTCGTCGGCGACACCCTGCCAGCCGGGGAGCGACGCCACCTCGACGCGTTCCTCGCCGAGATCAACTGGGCGATGGCCCGCGGCATCCGCGCCGACCACTACGCCGCAGCCGCCCGGCGGGCCCAGCGGCGCCCGCAGCCGGACGTCACCGGCTGTGCCGAGGTGTTCGCCGCGTACGAACTCCTGAAGCGCCGGCGCGGGGTGATCGACTTCGACGACGTGCTGTCGCAAACGATCTACGAGATCGAGCACTCGACCGACTTCGCCGAGGCGCTCCGGTGGCGCTTCCGTCACGTGCTGGTCGACGAGGCCCAGGACCTCAACCCCCTCCAGCACCGGCTGATCGATCTGCTGCGCTCCGGTCGCGACGACCTGTTCCTCGTCGGCGACCCGGCGCAGGCCATCTACGGATTCAACGGCGCCGACCCGGCGTTGCTCGTCGATGTGGAGCAACGCTTCCCCGGTGTCGAAGTGGTCCGGCTGCCGGTCAACCATCGCTGCACCCCGCAGATCGTCGATGCCGGCATCCACGTTCTCCGGGCGAGCGACCAGCCCACCGAACTCAGTTCCAGCCGCGGCGACGGGCCTGCTGTGATCGAGGTGGCGTCGGCCGACGAGGCCGCCGAGGCCGCCCGCATCGCGCAGCTCGTCGTCACGGGTGACCCGACCCTCGTCAGGACCGGCGAGGTCGCCGTCCTCGTCCGTACGAATGCGCAGGTCGCCCCGATCGTCGATGCGCTCGGGCGGGCCGGCGTTGCGGTCCGGCGGAGTGCGAGCGCCGCGGGGTCGCCCGTCCAGGCCGCCGTCCGCCAGGTCGCGGCCCTCGGATCGGCCTCGCAACTGCGGGCCTGGGCACACGACACCATCGACGCGCTCGGCGCGGAGGTCGAGCAGCGGGTGGCCGCCGCGGTGCTCGACTTCCTACGCGAGACTCCGCTCGGTGACGGCGCCGGATTCCGGTCGTGGGTGGCCACGACGAACCCGTTCGACGACGGGACGCCCGGGGGCGCCGAGGTGCTCACGTTCCATGGGTCGAAAGGGCGCGAGTGGCACACGGTGATCCTCGCCGGTGTCGAGTCGAACCTCGTGCCGCACAAGTCGGCCAGGACGGCGGACGATCGGTCGGAGGAAGGCCGGCTCCTCTACGTGGCGATGACTCGCGCGACCGACCGCCTGATCGTCTCGCATGCCGAGCGCCGCGGTGGCTACGCCCGCAAGCCGAGCCCGTTCCTCGATGGCCTGGCCACCGGTGAGCCCGAGCCCGCTCCCCCGCCGGCCCGCCACCGCCGCGCCCACGTCGATCCGGTGCTCGTCTCCCTTCGCGAATGGCGCGCCGATTGGGCGCGCCAACTCGACGTGCTCCCGACCGAGCTCTGCACCGATCGTGACCTGGCAGCCATCGCCGAGCACCGTCCCACCACGGCCGCCGAGCTCGCCGAAGTCACCTCGTTCGGCCCGATGACGGCCGAGCGCGTTGCCGCTCAACTCGTCCCCGTGATCGAGTCAGCAACGACTCTCGACTGACCCGCCTCAGTCGAGATCGACGATGACCGGAGCGTGATCGCTCGGTGACTTGCCCTTGCGGGCGTTGCGGTCGATCACCGACCACGTCGCCCTTTCGACGACCGACGGCGAGCACATCAGCAGATCGATCCGCAGGCCACGACCCTGGTGGAAGTCGCCAGCGCGGTAGTCCCACCACGAGTACACCCGGTCGGCGTCGTGCATCGTGCGGAACACGTCGGTGAGGCCCCAGCGCTCGATCGCCTCGAGCCGCTCGCGTTCGGGAACGCTCACGTGCGTGGCGCCGACGAATTTTGCCGGGTCGTACACGTCACGATCGTCCGGCGCGATGTTGTAGTCGCCGCCGACGATCACCGCCTGTGACGGGTCGGTGTCGGCTTCGAGATGCGCGACGAGCCGGTCGAGCCACGACAGCTTGTACTCGTAGTGCGGGTCGGCGAGCGACCGGCCGTTGGGCACGTAGACGCTGCTGACGCGCACGCCACCACAGGTGGCCGTGATGATCCGGGCGTCCGGATCCGGGTCGACGTGCCCGGCGAAGTTCACCACGACGTCGTCGAGGCCGACCTTCGACAAAATGGCCACACCGTTCCACTGGCCCTGGCCGTAGTGAGCGCACGAGTATCCGAGCGCCTCGAACGAGAGCGATGGGAACGCGTCGTCGGCGAGCTTGGTCTCCTGCAGCATGACGACGTCCGGTGCTGCCTCTGCGAGCCATCCCTCGACCCGCTCCTGCCGGGCCCGCAGCGAGTTGACGTTCCACGTGGCGAACCGCACCTCAGGCACCGGTCCCGGTCGTCGCCGACGCCGGCTTCGCTGCGGGTGCCGACTTCTTGGCCGGCGCCGACTTCTTGGCCGGCGCCCGCTTGGCCGGAGCCTTCGTCGCAGCAGCCTTCTTGGCCGCAGGCTTGGCCGGCAACGGCGCCGGTGTGGCCGCCGCCTTCGTCGCCGGGACCTTGGCCGCCGCAGTCTTCTTGGCGGGTGTCTTCTTGGTCGCAGCCTGCTTGGCCGGCGCCCGCTTGGCCGGAGGCTTCGTCGCCGGAGCCTTCGTGGCCGGAGCCTTCTCGGCCGGGGCTTTCTTCGCCGGAGCCTTCTTGGCGGTGGCCTTCGTCGCCGCGGTCTTCTTGGCCGGCGCCTTCTTCGCGCTCGAACGCTTCGTGGCGGCCGGTGCGACCGGCTGCGTCGTCGTGGTCGGCTCGGTCTCGGCGTCCGCCGGAGCGGCGTCGGGCTCGAGCGACGGAGCCGCCTTGCGGCCTCTCCCCCGACGCGCGGCGGGCGTGGTCTCGCTGGGTTCGGCAGGGAGCGGGTCGGCGTCGATCGGGGCCTGTGCCGCCATGTCGGGCAACGCACAATCGATGCTCCGCCGGGCGGCGGCAAAGCTCACCACCACCGCCGTGATCGCCTCACCCAGTTGCATCACCTTGCGCGCGCTGGGCGGAGGTGGATCGGCCATGAGCCGCAGCGGGATGTAGCCCCGCACGCCGTCGGTCCCGATCGTGATGTACGCCCCGTGCGAGGCGTAAGAGTCGACGATGCCGTTGACGCTCGTGCCGATCGGGTGGTGCTCGACGAACTCGAGGAACGGCATCAGCTCGTTGACCATCTCGCCCGCCTTCGGTGCCGGCCTCGCGGCCGCGGTCACTGCCTCCGCGACGGCAGCCGGTGCGGCAGAACTCCGGTCACGCGACGTCGAGGCTCGCGTCGGCGGCGGGCTCTTCGGCACGGGCATCGGCTCGTTGGCCAGTGGGCTCCCACTGCCCGCGGCGACAGCGGCGGCGCTCGATCGCCGTCCCCCGCGGCCCTTGGCGCCCTGGGTCGCCTTGCGGCTCACCGGCCCGCGGACCGGTGAACGGTTGACGAACACCCAACCGACGTGGGGAACCGGCTTGCCGCCGATCAACCGGCCCTCGTCGAACAACCAGGGATAGTCGGGGTGGAACTCCTGGAAGGAGTCGTTCGACAGGATCGACGCCCCCGCCTTCTGCGCGATCGACAGCACGAACGCGTCGCCGCGGCCGATCGCGCCGGCGGGCGGCGCGACGAGCTCGTTGTTGGAGATACCCGCTTCGAACTCGGCCACCTCCTTCTTGTCGATCCGGTGACCGAAGGTGGCGTCGACCACGACCGTGATCGCCGTGTCGGGGTGGTCCTCCATGAAGGCGGCGACCGCTTCGCTGAGCTGGGTGAGGCTCGGTAGCGACCGACCCTCGGTCGCGATGTTCGAGCCGTCGACCACGACGTGGCGCAGGCCCTGCTTGGATGTCATCTCTTGTTCTCTCGTTCCTTGGTCGGCGCGAGACCCCGGAAATCCACGATGAATCCGGCCTCGACGAGCCATCGGATGAACCGGCGACGACGTCGAGGCGACACCTGGAGGGGTCCGCTGCCGCCCATCGTAGGCTCGCCGGTCATGATCCGAGCGGTACTCTGGGACTTCGGCGGCGTGATTCTCACCAGCCCCTTCGACGCGTTTGCCCGTTACGAGCGTGATCGCGGGCTCCCGGACGGGTTCCTCCGGTCGGTGAACGCGACGAATCCGGACGACAACGCGTGGGCGCATCTCGAACGCAACACGATCGGTGCCGCCGACTTCGACACCGAGTTCGCCCGCGAATCCGAGGCGCTCGGCCACCGGGTCGCCGGTGCCGATGTGCTCGCGCTCCTGGCGGGCGAGGTCCGCCCCGAGATGGTCATGGCGCTCGATCGCGTGCGTGCACACGGCCTGCTCACCGCCTGCCTCACGAACAACGTCGTCGGTGGTGATCCCCGGCCCGACGTGGCCGACGTGATGACGCGCTTCGACCGCGTCGTCGAGTCGAGCAAGGTGGGCGTCCGCAAGCCCGAGGTGCGGTTCTACGAGATCGCCTGCGAACTGCTCGCGGTCGACCCGGCCGAGTGCGTGTTCCTCGACGATCTCGGCATCAACCTCAAGCCTGCGGCGGCAATGGGCATGACCACCATCAAGGTCGTGTCACCCGACCAAGCCCTCACCGACTTGGAAGCCGTGCTCGGCATCGCGCTGCGCTGATCCACCGTCGTTCGGAGGCGGGATCGATCGGATCGAGCACGTTGGCAGACGATCATGCCCGGAGCGGAGTCGATCCCGAGAGGCCGAGCAGCTCGGCGCTCGTGTAGAGGCGACTCGGTCGTCCTCGCCCGCGGCCCGCAACGGTGCCGTGTTCGACGAGAATGCCGGCGTCGACGAGGTCGCGCAGCGCAGCGTTCGCCGACTTCAACGGCACGCCGATCTCGCTCGCGGTGACGGGCCCGGTGAGCACGAGATGTCGAGGGAGCAGGTCGAGCACGCGCCATGCCGCCGCATCGCTACGGACGCGGCGGGCGCCTTGGCGAGGTCCGGACAACCGCTCGCGCCACTCGCGCTGCAAGCGCTCGACGGATGCGACGAGGTCCTGCTGCGCTCGCCCCGCGCCGGACACCGCCTCTGCGAACCAACGAATCCACGCGTCGTGGTCACCCATGCGGAACAGGACGAGTCCCGAGCCGTAGCCGCCGACATCGGCAGCGATGCGCGCGCTCACGGGTGGCGGCGTGACCAGCGCGAGCCGGCGCACCAGGATCCACGCGACGAGGACACGCCCGACGCGACCGTTGCCGTCAGCGAACGGATGGATGATCTCGAACTGCGCGTGAGCGATCGCGGCCTGGGTCACCGGATCGACGTCGTCGCGATTGGCGTACTCGACCAGGTCGTCGACGAGCGCTCGCACCTCGTCGGGGGGCGGCGGCACCAGGTGCGCATCGAGCGGCGACGTGCCACCGATCCAGCCCTGTTCCGTCCGCAGCACGCCGACGTGCTGAGTCGGCGTCGGGCTGCCGGCCATCAGGGTTCGGTGCCACCGGCACAAGCTGTCGAGCCTGAGCGGACCGGCGTGCGCCTCGTCGATCGCTTCGGTCACCGCGGCGAGGTTGGCCGCCACCCACCCAGCCGCCGACGGCGCACCATGGCCGTCGAGCTCGGCGAGGACAACGTCGACAACCGCCGCGGTCACCCCCTCGATGAACGAGGACGCGACACCCTCCGCTCGCAAGAGCAGACGCGCCAGCGCGGCGTAGTCCTGGGGCATCGTCTCGGCGCCGTGCTCGACGGCTGCCTGCGCCCTCGCGCCTGCGACGATCGTTCGAGCGTCCAGATCGAGGTCGCGATCGGCGAGACGGGTCGGCACGAACGCACGAGTCCGATGGCCCCGCCAGATGATCGGCACCTCGACGCCAGCCGACTCCATGAACTCACCTTTCGTACGCTTACAAACGTAAGTGTACGTTATTCGAGGTCGTCGAGCGCGCGACGGGGCGGCTATTCGAACGCTCGGTCGAGGAGATCCTGAAGTTCCTGGTCGTGGACGGTCTTCGAGCCGGTCGCGGGGCTGCCGGATTGGACGCGGGCGACGTGCTGGATGTCGTAGCCCTGCTCCTTGATCCGCCACGTGTTGCGTTCGATGAACATCCACGGGCCCATGTTCTCGGGCTCCTCCTGGAGCCAGCGGAGCTCGCGCGCGTTCGGGTACTTCTTCAAGACGGCCTGCATCTGCTCGGTGGGCAGCGGGTACAGCTGCTCGACGCGGACCACCGCCACGGGCGCCCGTCGCTCGTCGCGAGCAGCGATCGCGTCCCAGGCCACCTTGCCGGAGCAGAACACGATGCGGGTGACGGCGTCGGCGTCGAGGTCGCCCGGATCGTCGAGGATCTCTTGGAACGAACCCTGCGTGAGCTCGTCGAGCGTCGACCGGGTCTGCTTCATCCGGAGGCCCTGCTTGGGGGTGAAGATGACCAACGGGGTCTGGCGGACCGAATGCACCTGGCGGCGCAGCACGTGGAAGTAGTTGGCGGCGGTCGTGGCGTTGACGACCTGCATGTTGTCCTCCGCCGCGAGCGTGAGGAACCGCTCGATGCGCCCAGAGCTGTGCTCGGGGCCCTGGCCCTCGTAACCGTGCGGCAGCAACAGGACGAGACCGTTCTGCTGAGCCCACTTGTCCTCGGCGGCGACGATGTACTGGTCGATGACGATCTGGGCGCCGTTGACGAAGTCACCGAACTGTGCTTCCCACATCACGAGCGCCTCGGGGTTGGCGTGGCTGTAGCCGTACTCGAAACCCATCGCCGCGTACTCCGACAGCAACGAGTCGAACACCCAGAACTTGGCCGTCGCCCCGTCGAGATGGTCGAGCGGGATCCACGGCTCGGCGGTCTCGTAGTCGACCAGGGCCGAGTGCCGCTGGCTGAACGTGCCGCGGCGCGAGTCCTGGCCGGCGAGCCGGACGGGATGCCCCTCGAGCACGAGCGAACCGATCGCCAGCGCCTCGCCGGTCGCCCAGTCGATCTCGCCCTCGCGGTACAGCTTGGCGCGGCCTTCGAACTGCCTACCGAGCTTCGGGTGGATCGTGAAGCCCTCGGGGTAGTCCGTCAACTTGGCGAAGATCGCGTCGAGCGTGGAGCGCTCGACGCCGGTGGCGATGTGCGGCAGCACGCCGAGCGGCTGCGGCGGGCGGCCCGCCAGCACGGGTTCGGTGGCGTGCGAGCGCGTCTCGTCGAGAGCGATCTGGAGCTTGTCGTGGAAGTCGACGAGGGCCTGCTCGGCCTCGTCCAGCGTGATGTCGCCGCGCTTCACCAACGTCTCGACGTACAACTTGCGCACGCTGCGACGCTCGGCGATGGCGCGGTACATGAGGGGTTGGGTGTAGCTCGGGTCGTCACCCTCGTTGTGCCCGTGGCGGCGGTAGCACACCATGTCGACCACGACGTCCTTGTGGAACGTCTGGCGGTACTCCCAGGCGAGCTTGGCGACCTTGACGCAAGCCTCCGGGTCGTCGCCGTTGACGTGGAAGATCGGCGCCTGGATCGTCTTGGCGACGTCGGAGCAGTAGATCGACGAGCGGGCGTACTGCGGGGAGGTGGTGAAGCCGATCTGGTTGTTGATGATCAGGTGAATCGTTCCACCGATGCGGTAGCCACCGATGTCGCTCATCGCCAGCGACTCGGCGACGATGCCCTGACCCGCGAACGCGGCGTCGCCGTGGATCACCACGGGCAGCACCGAGAAGCCACCCGGCGGCTCGATCTGGTCCTGCTGGGCGCGCACCATCCCGAGCACGATCGGCCCGACCGTCTCGAGATGGCTCGGGTTGGCGGCGAGCTCGACCGGGATCGACGCGCCGGACGGGCTGACGTACTTGCCCTTCATCCCGAGGTGGTATTTGACGTCGCCGGAGCCTTGCACCGTGTTCGGGTCGACGTGGCCCTCGAACTCGGAGAAGATCGCTTCGTAGCTCTTGCCCATGATGTTGGACAAGACGTTGAGGCGGCCCCGGTGGGCCATGCCGAGCGCGGCGCCGTCGAAGCCGGCGTCGGCGGCGTTGGAGAGGACCTCGTCGAGGATCGGGATCGCCGACTCGGCGCCCTCGATGCCGAAGCGCTTCGTGCCGACGTACTTGGTGGCGAGGAACTTCTCGAACGACTCAGCCGCGTTCAGGCGCTCGAGGATGCGGTCCTTCTGCTCCTTGGTCGGCTGCTGCTGCTTGCTCTCGACCTTGGCCTGGATCCACTGCTGCTCGTCGGTGTTCTGGATGTGCATGTACTCCACGCCGATGGTGCGGCAGTACGCGTCGCGCAACACACCGAGGATGTCTCCGAGACGCAACTTGTCGACCCCGCCCACGCCGTCGGTGAGGAACTCGCGGTCGAGGTCCCAGATGGTGAGGCCGTAGGTGGCTGGGTCGAGCTCGACGGGCGTGTGCGGCTCCTTCCAGCGCAGCGGGTCGAGATCGGCGATGAGGTGGCCACGCACCCGGTGCACCCGGATGAGCTTGGCGACCGCCATCTGCTTGCCGAGCATCGCCTCCTCGCGGTCGATCGGGTTGGTGTCGGGGCGCCACTTCACCGCCTCGTACGGCATGCCGAGCGACTGGAAGATCCCGTCGTAGAACTCGTGCTCGCCGAGCAGCAGCTCGTGGATCCGCTTGAGGAACAGCCCTGACTCGGCGCCCTGGATGATCCGGTGGTCGTAGGTGCTGGTGACCGTGACGACCTTGCTCACGCCGAGCGAGCTGAGGTTGGTGCGATCGGCGCCTTCGAATTCGGCCGGGTAGTCGATGTTGCCGACCCCGACGATCACGCCCTGGCCGGGCATGAGGCGCGGCACCGACTGGACCGTGCCGATCGTGCCGGGGTTGGTGAGCGAGACGTTCGCTCCCTGGAAGTCCTCGATCGTCAGCTTGTTGTTCTTGACCTTGCGGATGATCTCCTCGTAGGCGGTGAGGAAGCCGGCGAAGTCGAGTGTGTCGGCGTCGCGCACCACCGGCACAACGAGGGTGCGGCTGCCGTCGGCCTTGGCGACGTCGACGGCGAGACCCATGTTCAGATGTTCGTTGACGATGATCCGCGGCTTGCCGTCGGCACCCTCCAGGTAGCTGTTCTTCATCGCCGGCACTTCGTCGGCGATGGCACGCACGATCGCGTAGCCGATGATGTGGGTGAAGCTGACCTTGGTGAGACCGGTGCGCTCGCGGAAGCCGTTGATCACCTTGCGGTTGACCTCGAGCAGCTTGGCCGGGACGTTGCGGAAGCTCGTGGCGGTCGGGACCTCGAGGCTGCGCTCCATGTTGGCCACGATCGCCGCACCGGCGCCGCGGATCGGCTTGCCGGGTTCGGCCTCAGTCGTGGTGGTGGTGGCGGTGGTGCTCGGGGCGGTTGCCGTGGCGGGCGCGCCGTTGGTAGTCGCGCCGGGGGCAGCCGGTGGAGCGGTGGTGGGAGCGGGGTGGACCGCCGGCGGGGGCGGCACCGGTGGGGCCGAGCCGTGGTCGGCGGCGATCTCGCGGACCCGGGGGGAGGCCGCGGCAGCGGCGGCGACGGAGGGGGTCTGTGAGCGGTAGTCGGCGAAGAACTCCTGCCAGGAATCGCTGACCGAATTGGGGTCGTGAACGAACTGTTCGTACATCTCTTCCACGAGCCACGAGTTCGCGCCGAACCCGGACCCTTGACCATCTGTCGCTGCCACGACGTTGAGCGTACCGCCGCGCCGTCGGTCACCTGAGGGTGGTCAGAAGCCGGGCTTGAACACCATCAGATAGAGCATCACGAGCAGCAGCACGGTGAGGATCATCCCGCCGGTGTCGACCCGCTTGGCCGCCGATTCGTCGCCGGCGCCGAGTGCCCGCTCGGCCGGGAGCAGCATCGCGTGGAGCACCCCGTTCATCGCCAGCCACACCAGGACCGCCAGCCAAATCCACGTCTGGTCGAACTTCCACACGCTGTCGCTCATCCCCTGCAGGCCGAACCCGAACAGCCCGGTGAGGATCAGCGCGGGCGCGTAGATCCGGCGGCTGTTCTGCGCGAGGAAACCCAGCACGGTCGATCGGGTCGCCGGATCGACCGAACGTGTCTGGCGCTCGATGATCGGGTGGGCGAACGCCGGTGCGAACGCGGCGAGGGCGCACAGGATGTGGAGGAAGAGGACGACGTCGTAGCCGGTGGAACCGATCTCAGCGAGCATGTCCCGAGCGTAGGCCATCGGAGATCTTGACCGAGCCTTGACGGGCCAGGGGTTACCACGCTGGGTAGTGCTGCACTACGGTGCGTGATGCAACCGGCGACTGGAGGAACCCGTGCAGATCGAGAAACTGAGCAGTGGGCAGATGCTGCAGGGCAACGAGGTCGATGCCACCGCGAACCGCGAGCGGATGCGCCAGCGGCGCCTCAAGCGCACACTTTTCCTCCTGACCCCGCTGTGCGCCTGGCTGCTGTACCGCTTGTTCACCGACAACCCCGTGCGCCTCGGCATGCCCGGCTGGCTCACCGGCAACCCGGAGATCATCATCGCCCTCGGGCTGATCGTGATCCTCGGAACGGTCATCTTCATCCCGTTCCTGACCGCCGGCAGGTCGCCGCACACGCTGTTGCGCCCGGCCGACTCCAACGTGCGCCTCGACGACGTGGTCGGCGCCGACCAGACCAAGCGTGAAGCGATCGACAGCATGAACCTGTTCCTCGCTTCGGAGACCTTCGAGCGCGAGATGGGTGGCAACGCCCGCCGCGGCGTGTTGTTCGAAGGGCTGCCCGGCACCGGCAAGACCCACCTTGCCAAAGCGATGGCGGCCGAAGCCGGCGTGCCGTTCCTGTTCGTGTCGGCCAGCGAATTCCAGTCGATGTACTACGGCCAGACGAACAAGAAGATCCGCTCCTTCTTCAAGGCCCTGCGCAAGGCGGCCCGCGACGAAGGCGGGGCCATCGGCTACATCGAAGAGTTCGACGCCATCGGCGGCGCCCGCAGCGGCATGAACACCGGCTCGATGCGTGAGGGGATCGTCGGCGTCGTCAACGAGCTGCTCGTGCAGATGCAGAGCTTCGACCTGCCGACCGGCTCGCAGAAGTTCAAGGCCTGGTGGATCGACTGGATCAACGGGTTCCTCCCCGACGCGAAGCGCAAGCCCCGGCCGAAGCGAACGGCGGCCAACGTGCTGATCGTGGCATCGACCAACCGTGCCGCCGACCTCGATCCGGCGCTGTTGCGACCTGGGCGCTTCGACCGCATCATCACGTTCAACCTGCCGGCGCGCGTCGACCGGGTCGCCATCGCCGAGTACTACCTCGCCAAGAAGAACCACGTCGACGAGGTGACCGCGCCGCTGATCGCCGACCTCACCGCCGGCTACACGCCGGTGCGCATCGAGAAGCTGCTCGACGAGTCGCTGATCATCGCCCTGCGCTACCAGCGCACGGCGATGACCGTCAGCGACGTGCTCGAGGCCCAGCTCGTCACCGAGGTCGGGATCGCCCAGGAGATGGGCTATCACCCCGACGAGCGGCGCCGCATCGCGATCCACGAGGCCGGCCACGCACTGACCGCGGTGCTGACCCGGCGCGACGTGAAGGTGGCATCGATCCTGCGCCGGTCCTCCGCGTTGGGGCTCGTGGCCCACGGCGACTCGGAGGAGCGATTCCTCAAGACGCCGAGCGATGCCCGCGACCTGATCACCGTGGCCCTCGCCGGCCGCGCCGCCGAACAGCAGGAGTACGGCGAGGCGAGCAGCGGCATCTCCTCCGACCTCGCCGCCGCGACCACCATCGCCTCGCAGCTCGTCGGCCAGCTCGGCAACGGGCCCGGCCTGCTGAGCCTCGAGGCGGCCTCGATGCCCACGGCAGCCAACCTCGTGGCCAAGGTGCTGTCCGACGAGCCGAGCCGCGAGGCGGCCGAAGCGCTGATGGCCGAGGGCGCCGAGCGGGCGGCCTGGATGGTGTCGACCTACCGGCAGGCGCTGTACGACATCGCCGACGGCCTGTGCGAGAGCGACGAGCTCGACGGCGACGCCGTGAAGGCGATCGTCCAGTCCTACACCGACATCACCGAACGCCGCGGCCCCATCCGCATGAAGCCCGCCCCCACCTGAAACGCCGGGGTCAGGCACCGAGCGTTGCAGGTGCCGCCGAGACTCGGCGTCAGATGCGTTCGAGGGTGGCGTTGTCGAACAGCGGTGTCGAAGATCACGCGCGTCGAGCGATGTCCGGTGGATCCGAAGTCGGCCTGCGGCAGCGGCGTGTCGGTCATGGTCCATGCTGATCCCATCCTCCGCCGATACCGATTCACCGGGGCCGGTTCGTCAGACTGAGCCGATGACCGTCGAAGTCGCCGATGCCGCCGATCTGCCGAACGCCTTCGACAACCGGGTGTCACGCGACCTCGGCGTGCCGATCCCGATCGTGCAGGCGCCGATGGGATGGATCGCCCGATCGCAGTTGGCGTCGGCGGTGAGCAGGTGCGGTGCGTGTGGGATCATCGAGACGTCGTCGGGCGAGCTCGACACCGTGAAGGACGAGATCCGCAAGATGCGCGACCTCACCGACCGCCCGTTCGGCGTGAACATCGCCCAGGCGTTCGTGCGTGACCCGGCGATCGCCGAGTTCGTGATCGACCAAGGCGTCAAGTTCGTCACGACGTCGGCCGGGTCGCCGACGAAGTACACGAGCGTCCTGAAGGCCGCCGGCTTGACCGTGTACCACGTCGTCCCGACGCTCGCCGCGGCGCTCAAGGCCGTCGACGCCGGCGTGGACGGGCTGGTGGTGGAGGGCGGCGAGGGCGGCGGCTTCAAGAGCCCGACCCCGGTGTCGACGATGGTCCTGTTGCCGCTCGTGCGTTCCAGGGTCGACGTGCCGATCATCGCCGCCGGCGGCATCACCGACGGGGCAACGATGGCGGCCGCGTTCGCACTCGGCGCGGAGGGCGTGCAGATGGGCACCCGGATGGTGTCGGCGGCCGAGTCGCCGGTGCACGACAACTGGAAGCAGGCCATCGTCGACGCCGCCGAGACCGACACGCTGTTCCTCAACGACCGCCACTCCCCCGCGCTCCGGGCGCTCCGAACCGACCGCACGACCGCGCTTCAGCATGCGGAGCACAACGTGTTCGGTGACTTCGGCGACGCCAACGCGTTGTACTTCGGCGGCGACATGAACGCGGCGATCGCCCTGTCGGGCCAGGTTGCCGGCCGCATCGACTCGGTCCGCCCGGTCGCCGACATCATCGCCGACACCGTCACCGAGTTCGCCGCCACCATCGCCCGCCTCTCCGCCTGACGTGAACCTCGTTCGTTGGGGACGGGGCCAGACGAACGACCTGTTCGTCGGGGACGGGGCCAGACGAACGAGGTCGCGCCAGTAGCCTCGACCGGACCATGGCGCACGAATTCATCTACACCTGCCACAAGCTCACCCGGGTGTATCCGCCCGACAAGACGGTGCTGGAGAACATCTCGCTGTCGTTCTACCCGGGCGCCAAGATCGGCGTGCTCGGCTCCAACGGCGCCGGCAAGTCGTCGCTGCTGAAGATCATGGCCGGCCTCGACGACGGCTACTCGGGCACCGCCCGTCTCACGCCCGGCTTCTCGGTCGGCTACCTGCAGCAGGAGCCGCAGCTCGATCCGGCCAAGGACGTCAAGGGCAACGTGATGGACGGCGTGGCCGAGGTGCAGTCGATCATCGACCAGTACAACGAGCTGATGACGAAGTGGGCCGACCCCGACGCCGACTACGACAAGATCGGCAAGGAACAGGCCCGCTTGGAGGACAAGATCGCGGCCACCGACGCCTGGAGCCTCGAGCGCAACGTCGAGATCGCGATGGACGCGCTGCGTTGCCCGCCGGACGACGCCGACGTCACCGTGCTGTCCGGCGGTGAGCGGCGCCGGGTCGCACTCTGCCGGCTCCTCCTCTCGCGGCCCGACCTGCTGCTGCTCGACGAGCCGACCAACCACCTCGACGCCGAATCGGTCGACTGGCTGGAAAAGTTCCTCGGCGACTACGCCGGCACCGTGGTGGCGATCACCCACGACCGCTACTTCCTCGACAACGTCGCGAAGTGGATCCTGGAGCTCGACCGGGGCAAGGGCTTCCCGTTCGAGGGCAACTACTCGAGCTGGTTGGAGCAGAAGCAGGCCCGCCTCGAACGCGAGGAGCGCGGCAACGAGGCCCGCAAGCGCACGCTGGCCCGCGAGCTCGAATGGGTGCGGATGTCGCCCAAGGCCCGCCAGTCGAAGGGCAAGGCCCGCCTCGCCGCCTACGAGAAGCTGTACAACGAGACGAAGGCCGCCGACCCCACCCAGTCGAAGCTGGAGATCACGATCCCCGCCGGGCGCCGCCTCGGCGACCAGGTGATCGAGGTCGAGAATCTGCGCAAGGGCTTCGGCGACCGGCTGCTCATCGAGGACCTTTCGTTCACGCTGCCGCCCGCTGGCATCGTCGGCATCATCGGCCCGAACGGCGCCGGTAAGTCGACGCTGTTCAAGATGCTCGCAGGGCGCGAGCAGCCCGACTCGGGAGCGATCAGGATCGGCGACACCGTCGACCTGTCCTACGTCGACCAGGACCGCGACGATCTCGACCCCGACGCCACCGTCTACGACGAGATCACCGGCGGCGCCGAGGTGCTGGAGGTCGGCGGCCGGGAGATCCACGGCCGGGCCTACGTGTCGAGCTTCAACTTCAAGGGCACCGACCACGGCAAGCGCGTCGGCGACCTCTCCGGTGGCGAGCGCAACCGGCTCCACCTCGCCAAGCTGCTCAAGTCGGGCGGCAACGTGCTGCT
>CAZYWK010000085.1:0-16015 GCA_964651825.1 uncultured Ilumatobacteraceae bacterium
GTGTACACCACCACCCCGAAGAAGCCGAACTCGGCGCTCCGCAAGGTCGCCCGCGTCCGGCTCAACTCGGGCATCGAGGTCACCGCCTACATCCCCGGTGAGGGCCACAACCTGCAGGAGCACTCGATCGTGCTCGTGCGCGGCGGTCGCGTCCGCGACCTGCCGGGTGTGCGTTACAAGATCATCCGTGGCGCGCTCGACGCCGTCGGCGTGAAGAACCGCAAGCAGGCCCGCAGCCGCTACGGCGCCAAGAAGGAGAAGTGACCGATGCCTCGTAAGGGTCCAGCCCCCCGCCGTGAGCTCGTCGCCGATCCGATCTACAAGTCGGTCCTCGTCACGCAGCTCATCAACAAGGTGATGCTGCACGGCAAGCGCACCGTCGCCGAGAAGATCGTCTACGACGCGCTCGACCTGATCCAGGGTCGCCTCGAAGGCGACGACCAGGCGATCGACACGCTGAAGCGTGCGATCGACAACGTCAAGCCGCCCCTCGAGGTGCGCAGCCGCCGCGTCGGCGGTGCCACCTACCAGGTGCCGGTCGAGGTCCGCCCCCGCCGTGCCACCACGCTGTCGATCCGCTGGATCGTCGACTACTCGCGGGCCCGCCGCGAAAAGACGATGGCCCAGTGCCTCGCCAACGAGCTGATGGACGCTGCCAACGGTCTGGGCGCCGCGATGAAGAAGCGCGACGACATCCAGAAGATGGCCGAGTCGAACAAGGCGTTCGCCCACTATCGCTGGTGACCGTCCGAGCTCTTCGGAACCCGAACTGCGGCGCACCCACCCGGGTGTGCCGCAGTTCCGCGTTCGGGGCCGCTGGCGATGCCGTTCACGAGTGCACTAAGGTGCCGCCGGGGGACACGTCCACGAGAGGGGTACTCGATGAACGTTCAGGCGATCCTGAGCCGCAAAGGCACCGCCGTCGCGACCATCCGGCCCGATGCGACGCTCGACCAGGCAACCGCATCGCTGCGTGACCACGGGGTCGGTGCGCTCGTCGTCAGCAAGAACGGCCGCACGATCGACGGCATCGTGTCCGAACGCGACGTCGTCCGCGCGCTCGCCGCGCACGGGGCGGGCACGCTCGGCCGTGACGTCGCCTCCGCGATGTCGGTCAACGTCGTGGTGTGCCAACCCGACGACACCCTCGACCAGCTGATGGCGATGATGACCGACCGTCGCATCCGTCACCTCCCGGTCCTCGACACGATGGGCCAGCTCGCCGGCATCATCTCGATCGGCGATGTCGTGAAGGGCCGCCTCGGCGAGCTCGAGCAGGAGAACAACCAGCTGTACGAATACATCCAGGGCCGAGCCTGACCGCCGGCGTTCCCGTCCGCAGCGCTCGCCGACCCGATGGTCGGATCGCCGGGGTCAGACGTGGCGCGTCACGATGCGGACAGCGGGCACGCTGGCGGCCAGCCGGTGGATGTCGTCGTCGTGCGCGGTGAGCACGAGTGCCGAACCGCGTGCGACGCATGCCGCGACGACGTGCGCGTCGAGGAGGTCTTCGGTGCCGGCGTCGGCGGCGTGGAGGATCGCTCCGACCTGCTTGGCGAGCGCCAGGTCGGTCGGCACGACCGTGATGGCAGCCGTGTCACCGGTGCCGCGGTCGTGACGGGCCAGCGCCGCTTCGACGGCGCGCGTCCTGGCGACACCGCGACACACCTCGGCGCAGACGACCGCCGGGACGACCCAGGGGTGGATCGTCGGCTGTACACTTGAACGCTGTGAAGGGTCGCCTCGGCGAACTCGAGCCGGCGAACAACCAGCTGTACCACTACATCCAGGGCCGCGCCTGACCATGCGCTGGGGGCGCCACCGATCGTCACCGCCGTCCCGGCGCCCCGAACCGCTCACCGGCCGCACCCGTGCCGGGATCGCCCCGACGATCGGCGTGCTCGTCTACCGCGGGGTGTCGACCGCGGAGGTCGACCTGCCGGTCACCGTGCTCGCGGATCGCCTGTCGGCCTCGGTGGTGTTGGTCGGCGTCGAGCCCGGGGTGCTGCCTGGCGTGGAACCGTCACGCGACATCATCGTCGACGTCGTGGCCGCCGAGGCCACGATGCCCGACTGGCTGGTCGTACCCGGCGGACTGGGCTGGCGCCGCGTGATCGAGGACGAGCCGACGATGACGTGGCTGGCCGCCGCCGGCCGCCACGCCCGCGGCGTGCTCGGGATCTCGACCGGGAGCCTGCTGCTCGCCTCGGTCGGCCTGCTGACCGGGCTCGACGCCGCCGGTCACTGGCTGGCGATCGACGACCTCGAACGGCTCGGCGCGCACGCCCTGCACGACCGGGTGGCCGACGCCGGCCGGATCGTCACGGCATCCGGTGCGCTGCCGGCAGCACAGGTCGCCGCCGAGTTCGCCGACAAGATCTCCTGGAGCTGCCCGGCCTGACGCTCCTACGAGGCGGTGAAGAAGCCGTCGAACACGGCGAGCGCTTCGGCAGCGAGTTCGTCGCACGGGCCGTCGACGACGATCGTTGCGTTGCCGCGGGCGAACACCTCGCGGCTGGAAAGGCGGAGACTCCGGCCGCCACCCGGTGGGACGATGTCGGCGAGCTGCTCACCCGACAGTGCGAACACGAGCCTGCCGATGCCGGCCCAGAACTGTCCACCGGCACACATCGCACAGCTCTCGCAGCTGGTGTACAACGTGGCCGCGGCCCGTTCGTCGCCGGACAGATTCGTCGAAGCCCATGACGCCAACGCGAGCTCGGGATGCCCGGTGACGTCACCCGTGCCGACGGTGTTCATCAGCTCGTGACGCACCGCACCGGAGCCGTCGACGAGCAGCGACCCGAACGGTTCGTTCCCGGCGGCCCGCGCGGCTGCGGCGAGCTCGAGACAACGGCGGAGATGGTTGACGTCGACCTCGTCCACTGCGCGTGAACCTACCCGCGCGCGACGACACCGCGCTGGCCGACCGCACCGCGCAGCGCGACGCAGCCGACACAACCGATGCAGTCGACACAGTCGACGCACGCCACACACGCGATGCATCGGCGGCAGGCGACGCACGCCACCGTCGCGATGCACATCCGCAGCCCGACCCCGAAGAACGTGAGCAAGCTGGCGGCCACGCCCGCGCTCCCGGCGGTGGCGACGCTCCCCACGACTGCCACGCTGCCGCTCGTGGCGACCGAACCTGCGACGGCCGCGCTGCCGGCGGTCGCGATGCTTCCCGCCACTGCCGCGCTGCCGGCGGTGGCGATCGAACCCGCCACCGCGATGCTCCCGGTGGTGGACGACGACGAATCCATGCCGCCACGGTAAACCAACCCCGTTCATCGGGGACGGGGCCGGACGAACGAGGTCGTTGTGGGGTTCGGCGCCGGTACACTCGAACGCCGTGCCTGCGCCCGGAGCGCAGTGCGACGTTGCCGCACATTGACAGCAGATTCACGGAAGAGAAGTAGAGAAGATGGCCAAGCGCGAGTTTCCCCTGGACCGCACCCGCAACATCGGAATCATGGCGCACATCGACGCCGGGAAGACCACCACGACCGAGCGCATCCTCTACTACACCGGGAAGAGCTACAAGATCGGTGAGGTCCACGACGGCGCCGCGACCATGGACCACATGGCCCAGGAGCAGGAGCGTGGCATCACGATCACCTCTGCTGCCACCACGTGCGTGTGGAACAACAACCGCATCAACATCATCGACACGCCGGGCCACGTCGACTTCACCGTCGAGGTCGAGCGCTCGCTCCGCGTGCTCGACGGCGCCGTCACCGTGTTCGACTCGGTCGCCGGTGTCGAGCCCCAGACCGAGACGGTCTGGCGCCAGGCCAACACCTACAAGGTGCCGCGCATGTGCTTCGTCAACAAGATGGACCGCATCGGCGCCGACTTCTACCGCACCGTGCAGATGGTGATCGACCGCCTGCAGGCCACACCGCTCGTCATCCAGCTGCCCGTCGGCGCTGGTGGTGTCGAGGCCGCCAAGCCGTTCGTCGGGCTCGTCGACATCGTGAAGATGAAGGCGCTCATCTGGCGCGACGAGGAGCTCGGCGCGAAGTGGGACGAGGTCGACATTCCCGACGACATGATCGACCAGGCCAACGAGTACCGCGAGCAGATGATGGAAACCATCGCGACGCAGGATGAGGAGCTGATGGACAAGTACCTCGGCGGTGAGGACGTCAGCGAGGCCGAGATCAAGTCCGCGATCCGCAAGGGCACCCTGGCGTTCGACTTCGTGCCGATCCTGTGTGGGTCGTCGTTCAAGAACAAGGGCGTGCAGCCCATGCTCGACGCCGTCGTCGACTTCCTGCCGAGCCCGCTCGACATCCCGCCGGCGCACGGCACCAACCTGAAGGGCGACGAGGATCTCTTCCGCGGCCCCAACGACAAGGAGTTCGCCGCCCTCGCGTTCAAGATCGTGGCCGACCCGTTCGGCAAGCTGACCTACTTCCGGGTGTACTCGGGCGAGATCAGCAAGGGCGAAGAGGTCTACAACTCGGTCAAGGAAGACCGCGAGCGTCTCGGCCGCATCCTGTTGATGCACGCCAACCAGCGCGAAGACCTCGACGTGGCCATGGCCGGCGACATCGTGGCCGGCCTCGGCTTCAAGAACGTCACCACCGGCGACACGCTGTGCGACCGCAACCACCCGATCATCCTCGAGCGGATGGAGTTCCCCGAGCCCGTGATCCACGTGGCCATCGAGCCGAAGACCAAGTCCGATCAGGAGAAGCTCGGCAAGGCGCTCAAGTCGCTGTCCGACGAGGACCCGACGTTCCGCATCCGCACCGACGAAGAGACCGGCCAGACCGTCATCTCGGGCATGGGCGAACTGCACCTCGAGGTGCTCGTCGACCGCATGCAGCGCGAGTTCGCCGTCGAGGCCACCGTCGGCAAGCCGCAGGTCGCCTACCGCGAGACGATCACCAAGGAAGTCACCAACGTCGAGTACCGCCACATCAAGCAGTCCGGCGGCTCGGGCCAGTTCGCGGTCGTGAAGATCAACATGCTCCCCAACCCGGGCGGCGGCTACGAGTTCGAGGACAAGATCACCGGCGGCAAGATCCCGCGCGAGTACATCAACCCCACGAACCAGGGCCTGCAGAGCTCGCTCGACAACGGCGTGCTCGCCGGGTACCCCACCGTCGACGTCAAGGTCCAACTGGTCGACGGTCAGTACCACGACGTCGACTCCTCGGAGATGGCGTTCAAGATCGCCGGTCAGATGGCGTTCCGCAAGGCCGCCGAGCTCGCCAAGCCGGTCCTGATGGAGCCGATCATGGCCGTCGAGGTCGTCACCCCCGAGGACTACATGGGCGACGTGATGGGCGACCTGTCGAGCCGCCGCGGCCGCATCGGCAGCATGGAGGCCCGCGGGAACACGCAGGTCGTCAACTCCATGGTTCCGCTGTCGGAGATGTTCGGATACAGTACCGACCTTCGTTCGCGCACCCAGGGGCGCGCCACCTACACGATGCAGTTCTCCGAGTACCAGCAGGTGCCCGAGAGCATCGCTCAGGAAATCGTGAAGCGGGTCCGCGGCGAGTGATCGCGGCGTTCCCACCGAATTCAGTTCTTTGAAAATCCACAGTTAGCAAACGAAAGAAATTGGAGCCACTCCGTCATGGGTAAGCAGAAGTTTGAGCGTAATAAGCCGCATGTGAATATTGGGACGATGGGTCATATTGATCATGGGAAGACGACGTTGACGGCGGCGATTTCGAAGACGTTGGCTGATCGTGGGTTGGCTGAGTTTGCGGCGTTTGACACGATTGATAAGGCGCCGGAGGAGAAGGCGCGGGGTATTACGATTTCGATTGCGCATATCGAGTATGAGACGGAGAATCGTCATTATGCGCATGTGGATATGCCGGGGCATGCGGATTACATCAAGAACATGATCACGGGTGCGGCGCAGGTGGATGGCGCGATTTTGGTGGTGGCTGCGACGGATGGTCCGATGCCGCAGACGCGTGAGCATGTGTTGTTGGCTCGTCAGGTGGGGGTGCCGTCGATCATTGTGGCGTTGAACAAGTCGGACATGGTCGACGACGAAGAGCTCCTCGAACTGGTCGAGTTGGAGGTTCGTGAGTTGTTGAATGAGTATGAGTTCCCGGGTGATGATGCTCCGGTGATTCAGGTGAGCGCTCTCAAGGCGTTGGAGGGTGATGCTGAGTGGCAGGCCAAGATCATGGAGTTGATGGCTGCTGCTGATTCGTTCATTCCGGAGCCGGTGCGGGAGTTGGATAAGCCGTTCTTGATGCCGATTGAGGATGTGTTCACGATTACGGGTCGTGGCACGGTGGTGACCGGCAAGGTGGAGCAGGGGATCATTCACACTGGTGATGAGATCGAGATCGTCGGGTTGCGGGAGACGCAGAAGACGACGTGTACGGGTGTGGAGATGTTCCGCAAGTTGTTGGATGAGGGTCAGGCGGGTGACAACATTGGTGCGCTTCTTCGTGGGACGGGTAAGGAGGATGTGGAGCGGGGTCAGGTGTTGTGTAAGCCGGGCAGCATTACGCCGCACACGAATTTTGAGGGTCAGGTGTATGTGTTGAACAAGGATGAGGGTGGCCGGCATAAGCCGTTCTTCAACAATTATCGGCCGCAGTTCTTTTTCCGGACGACGGATGTGACGGGGACGATTGAGTTGCCGGCGGGGACGGAGATGGTGATGCCTGGTGACAATGTGGAGATCACGGTGGAGTTGGGCAAGCCGATCGCGATGGATGAGGGTCTGCGGTTCGCGATTCGTGAGGGTGGGCGCACGGTGGGTGCTGGCCGTGTCACCAAGATCCTGAAGTGAACGTGTCGGACTGACACCGGAATCGACGAGAGAAGAGAGCCGACATGGCCAAGAGCGACAAGCGCATCAAGGTGACGCTCGAATGCACCGAGTGCAAGCGACGCAACTACATCACCATGAAGTCCAAGATCAACGACCGCGAGCGTCTCGAGATGAAGAAGTACTGCGCCCACGAGCGCCAGCACACGCTTCACAAGGAGACCCGCTGAACGACCCGGGTGCGTTCCGGGGGCTCAGCCCCCGGGGTCACCTGTCGGGATGCGCTGGTACCCTGGCGTGTCCCACCCGAGGGCAGTAGCTCAGCTGGTAGAGCATCGGTCTCCAAAACCGACGGTCGGGGGTTCGAATCCCTCCTGCCCTGCCCATCACCCCGAACGAGGAACCGTAGCCAAACCGTGTCCATGGACGATCTGAACCGCGAGCAGAAGCGCCAGCTTCGCAAGATGGGTGCCCTCGACGACGAGGGCAAGGTTCAGCGCGCCCAGCGCACCTCCAAGAAGACCGAGCGGACGGGCCCGCGTCAGTACCTCCGTGAGGTGCGCGACGAGATGCGCAAGGTGGCCTGGCCGAACCGGCCCGAGGTCAAGCGCTACTCGATCATCGTGATCATCACCATCGTCGTGTACACGGCGCTGGTCGGTGGCCTCGACTACGTGTTCGGCGAGTTCTCCCAATGGTTCTATTCGACGTGAGCGACGAGACGATGACTGACGAAACCACAACCGACGACGTGACCGCCGAAGCAGCCGAGACCACCCCGACCCCCTCCGCCGCCGACCTCCTCCCCACCGGCGACCTCACCCTCGGCGCCGAAGTGGAAGCCGAACCCGCCGACGAAGCCGAAGCTGCCGCCGAGGAAGCCAGCGAAGCGGATGCCGCGAGCGCGGACGTCGAGCCCGCCACGGAAACGGCCGCCGGTGAGGCCGAAGGCTCCGATGAAACGGAAGCCAGCGAGGGAAGCGCCAGCGACGAGCTGGACGATGACGCCGACCTCGCTGACGGCAGCGACACTGGTGGTGAGGCGTCATCAATCGATACGGACGACCCCACCCTGCGCCCGGGGCAGTGGTACGTGGTGCACACGCAGTCCGGCTACGAGAAGAAGGTCACCGCGAACCTGCACGCGCGCATCCAGTCGATGAACATGGAAGACAAGATCTACGAGGTCGTCATCCCGACCGAAGAGGTCGACGAGTTCAAGAACGGCAAGAAGCAGACCGTCGAGCGCAAGGTCTTCCCCGGCTACCTGCTGGTGCGCTGCGTGATGGACGACGAGTCGTGGTACTGCGTGCGCAACACGCCCGGCATCACCGGCTTCGTCGGCCAGAGCCGCCAGGGCCAGAAGCCCACGCCGCTGTCGCGCCGCGAGGTCAAGACGTTCCTGACGCCGAAGACCGAGGGCGTCGATGCGGCTCCTCGTCGCAAGGCGAAGCTCGACTTCGAAGAGGGCGAGAGCGTCCGCGTGAAGGAAGGCCCGTTCGCCGACTTCACCGGCCAGATCGCCGAGATCAACGCCGACCACATGAAGCTCAAGGTGCTGGTCAACATCTTCGGACGAGAGACCCTCGTCGAGATGGACTTCAGCCAGGTCGCCAAGCTCTGAGCAGCGCAGTCGCTGCTCACACATCAACCGCAATCAAGAAAGAAACGTCATGGCGAAGAAGAAAGTCGTAGCGATCGTCAAGATCCAGATCGAGGCCGGCAAGGCCAGCCCGGCGCCGCCGGTCGGCACCGCGCTCGGCCCGCACGGCATCGCGATCATGGACTTCGTCAAGGCGTACAACGCCGCGACCGAGGCACAGGCCGGCACCGTGGTGCCGACCGAGATCACCATCTTCGAGGACCGCACCTTCACGTTCGTGCTCAAGACGCCGCCCACCGCGGTGCTCGTGCGCGAGAAGGCCGGCCTCGACAAGGCGGCCCACAACCCGGGCACCGAGACGGCCGGGTCGATCACCGAGGCCCAACTCGAAGAGATCGCCACCATCAAGATGCCCGACCTGAACGCCTACGACCTCGAAGCCGCCAAGCTCCAGGTCCGCGGCACCGCCCGCTCCATGGGCATCAAAGTCGTATAACCAACCAACCACAGCCTCGACCGAGATCACCTCGCTCGGCGGGCTCGACACCTGAGGGAGACAACAATGTCCGGCAAGAAGTTTGCTGACGCGCTGAAGAAGTTCGACCGCGATCAGTTCTACACCCCCACCGAGGCCGTCGGCCTCGTGAAGACGATGGCGTCGGCCAAGTTCGACGAGAGCGTCGACGCGGCGATCCGCCTCGGCGTCGACCCGCGCAAGGCCGACCAGATGGTCCGCGGCACCGTCGCGCTGCCGTCGGGCACCGGCAAGGACGTCCGTGTCGCCGTGTTCGCCACCGGCGAGGCCGCCGACGAGGCCCGCGCCGCCGGTGCCGACATCGTCGGCGCCGACGATCTGGCCGCCGACGTCGAAGCCGGCAAGATGGACTTCGACCTCGTCATCGCCACCCCCGACATGATGCCGCTGCTCGGCAAGCTGGGTCGCGTGCTCGGCCCCCGCGGGCTGATGCCGAACCCGAAGACGGGCACGGTCACCACCGACGTCGGCAAGGCCGTCGGCGAGTTCAAGGGCGGCAAGGTCGAGTACCGCACCGACCGTTACGGCAACGTCCACGTGCCGCTCGGCAAGGCCAGCTTCGAGCCGGCCGCGCTGGAGGAGAACTTCCGTGCGGTGATCGACGAGCTGCAGCGGGCCAAGCCGGCCTCCGCCAAGGGCCGGTACCTGCGCAAGATCACGGTGTCGTCGACGATGGGCCCCGGCGTCCACGTCGACCCCACCCGCCTCCGCCCGGAGTGACCTGCAACGTTCGGTGCCTGGCACCGAACGTTGCAGGTTCCGGTTCCGGAGGAACCGTCGGAGGAACCCCGGAGGATCCGGTCGGTCGGCTGTCTAGGCTGGTCGGCCGTCCTACACATATCGGTCGCTCGCCGAAGACCGTTGGTCCACGAACGTGGGTAATGACGCCGATCCGAAGCAATTCGGCAACAGCGTCGCCATCCGAGGTGCATATCGCCGAAGAACCACCGCACAGATCCTGTGCGGTGCGCTCCTCGTCGGTGTTCGCATCTTGCGAGCACCACGAGTTGCAGCGAAAGGAGGTATGCACATGACAACAGACACCGCACCGCGGCCCGGGAAGGTCGCGATCGTCGAGGAGATCACCGAGAAGCTGAACAACAGCGTCGCGGTCTTCGTCACCGAGTACCGCGGCATGTCGGTCGGCGCGCTCGCCGACCTGCGAGCTCCGCTCCGCGAAGCGGGCGCCGAGCACAAGGTGTACAAGAACACCCTCGCTCGACTCGCCGCCACGTCGTCGGGTCACGATTCGCTCCACGAGCACCTGACCGGCCCGACCGCACTCACGTTCGTCACCGGCGATTCGGTGGCGGCCGCGAAGGCACTCGCCGATCTGTCCAAGACGAACCCGCTGCTGGTCATCCGCGGTGGCGTGTTGGGCACCAGCCCGATGTCCGCCGCCGATGTCAAGGCACTCGCCAGCCTGCCGTCGCGCGAGGAGCTCCTCGCGCGTCTCGCCGGCGCGTTCCAGGCGCCGCTCGTCAAGACCGCCGGTCTGCTCCAGGCTCTGCCCCGGAACTTCGCCTACGGCCTGTCGGCACTCATCGACAAGCAGTCGGCCGAAACCGCCGCCTGAGCCCCGACCGAACCGAATTCTGGATCGCATATCGCGCTGAGCGCGACATCTGCTCCAGATTTCGGAAACACGAATGAACATGCAACCGAATCTGCAACAAGGAGAAACGCCACCATGGCAACACTGACCAAAGACGACATCCTCGAGGCCATCAGCAACATGACGGTCATCGAGCTCAAGGAACTGCTCGACGCGTTCGAGGAGAAGTTCGAAGTGACCGCCGCCGCGCCGGTCGCCGTCGCTGCTGCTGCCCCCGCGGGCGGCGGTGGTGAAGCCGCTGCCGAAGACGACAAGGACGAGTTCGACGTCGTGCTCGCCAGCGCCGGCGCCCAGAAGATCCAGGTCGTGAAGGTCGTCAAGGACCTCCTCGGCGTGGGGCTGAAGGACGCCAAGGACCTCGTCGACGCTGCGCCCAAGGCCATCTTGGAGAAGGCCACCAAGGCCGACGCCGAGGCCGCCAAGGCCAAGCTCGAAGAGGTCGGCGCGACCATCGAGCTCAAGTGAGCCGGGGGCGCTGAGGCGTCCCACCCCGCAGTCCGCAACGGCGGGCGGTCTCCGGACCGCCCGCCGTTGCGCGTCTGGTGCTTGACATCCGGGTCGACAGTGTTTACCTTGACCCCCAATTCAGTCGCCCGACAGGGCTGTCCCGCCCGGCGAATCCACGCCGGCGGCGGTTGATATTCGTCGCCCTGCCGCGATAGCATCGTTGGTTGCCGTGCGTCCCCTGTTCCACCGTTGTCCACAAACTCCGGTTCAGCGCGCCCGGCGCCAGTTCGCAGCGACCTGCGACTGCCGTCCTCGATTTTCTGGAGAGTGATCCGTGGCGACTCGTCCCGTGTCCCGTGAACGCTATTCGTTCGGCAACCTCAAAGAGCCGCTCGAACTGCCTGACCTGATCGCGATCCAACGCGAGAGCTTCGAATGGTTCCTGAACGAGGGCCTGGCCAACACGTTCCGTGACATCAGCCCGATCAAGGACTTCTCCGAGTCGCTCCAGCTCGAGCTCGAGTTCGACCCGTTCGACGAGGACCTGCGCCCGCCGCCGAAGTTCACGGTGGAGGAATGCAAGGAAAAGGACATGACCTACAGCGCGCCCGTGTTCGTGCGCGCCCGGTTCATGAACCGCAACACGGGCGAGATCAAAGAGCAGACCGTGTTCATGGGCGACTTCCCGATCATGACCGACAAGGGCACGTTCATCGTGAACGGCACCGAGCGCGTCGTGGTCAGCCAGCTCGTGCGCAGCCCCGGCGTCATCTTCGAGCCGGGTGAGCGGTTCCGCCTCCGCAACCTCACCAAGCACCAGCTCGTCAAAGGCACGATCCACCCCTACCGCGGCGAGTGGATGGAGTTCGACGTCGAGCACAAGCCCGGCAAGGACGTCACCGCCGGCACCCGCGTCGCCCGCAAGCGCCGCCTCGGCATCTTCACGATGCTGCGGGCGCTCGGCTACGACGAGGCCAACGCCCCCGGCTTCCTCGATCGCTTCGTCAACCACTTCGACTTCCTCGAAGGCCAGTGGGACAAAGAGCGCGACATCGCGCCGACCCAGGACGAAGCGCTCGTCGAGATCTACAAGCGGGCCCGCCCGGGCGAGCCGCCCACGGTCGAGTCGGCCAAGGCCTACTTCCGCAACGCGTTCTTCGAGAGCCGTCGCTATGACCTCAGCCGTGTCGGTCGCTACAAGCTCAACCGCAAGCTCGGCGAAGAGGTTTCGCGCCTCGGTTCGCTGTTCGGTCTGGAGGGCGCGCTCAACGCCGAGGGCGAGCCGCTGCTCGACTACCCCGACGAGAACCAGAACGTGCTCAGCCGGTGCGAGGTGCTCGCCTCGATCAGCTACATGCTGCACCTCGTCAAGCAGGAGCCGGGCTACCGCCTCGACGACCAGGACCACTTCGCCAACCGCCGCATCCGCTCGGTCGGCGAGCTGATCCAGAACCAGGTGCGCATCGGCCTCAGCCGCATGGAGCGCGTCGTGCGTGAGCGCATGACCACCCAGGACGTCGAGGCGATCACGCCACAGACGTTGATCAACATCCGCCCCGTCGTGGCTGCGATCAAGGAGTTCTTCGGAACGTCCCAGCTGAGCCAGTTCATGGACCAGGTGAACCCGCTGTCGGGCCTCACCCACCGGCGTCGCCTGTCGGCGCTCGGCCCGGGCGGCCTGTCGCGCGAGCGCGCCGGCTTCGAGGTTCGCGACGTGCACTTCAGCCACTACGGCCGCATGTGCCCGATCGAAACGCCGGAAGGCCCGAACATCGGCCTGATCGGCGGTCTCGCCACCTACGCGCGGGTCAACGAGTTCGGCTTCATCGAGACCCCGTACCGCGAGGTCAAAGACGGCAAGGTCACGGGGAAGATCGTGTACATGGCCGCCGACGAGGAGGAGAACTACGTCGTCGGCCAGGCCAACACGCCGCTGAACGACGACGGTTCGATCCGCCCCGAGCGCGTGCTCGTGCGCCGCTCGCCGCAGGCCGCCAGCCTCGAGGATCTGCGCAAGATGCTCGAAGCGGAGAGCTTCTTCGGCGCGACGACCGACATCGGCTCCGTGCCCCCCACCGAGGTCGACTTCATCGACGTGTCACCGAAGCAGATCGTGTCGGTCGGCACCGCGCTGATCCCGTTCCTCGAGCACGACGACGCCAACCGCGCCCTGATGGGGGCGAACATGCAGAAGCAGGCCGTTCCACTGCTGCGGGCCGAGGCGCCGTACATCGGCACCGGCATCGAGAACCGTGCCGCCCGCGACGCCGCCGACCTGATCCAGGCGATCGACGACGGCGAGGTCACCGAGGTGTCCGGCAGCAGCATCACCGTCCAGTACAAGACCGAGGGCAAGCGGGTCTACAACCTCGCCAAGTTCCGCCGGTCGAACCAGGACACGTGCATCAACCAGCGGCCCCGCGTCGTCGAAGGCGACAAGGTCGTCAAGGGCGCGATCATCGCCGACGGCCCGTCGACCGATCTCGGCGAGCTGGCCCTCGGCAAGAACCTCCTCGTGGCGTTCATGCCGTGGGAGGGCTACAACTTCGAAGACGCCATCATCCTGTCGGAGCGCCTCGTGAAGGACGATGTGCTCACCTCGATCCACATCAAGGAGCACGAGGTCGACGCGCGTGACACGAAGCTCGGCCCGGAGGAGATCAGCCGCGACATCCCGAACCTGAGCGACGACATCCTCGCCGACCTCGACGACCGCGGCATCATCCGCGTCGGTGCCGAGGTCGGGCCCGGCGATGTCCTCGTCGGCAAGGTCACGCCGAAGGGCGAGACCGAGCTCACCCCGGAAGAACGCCTCCTGCGCGCCATCTTCGGCGAGAAGGCCCGCGAGGTCCGCGACACCAGCCTCAAGGTTCCCCACGGCGAGGTCGGCAAGGTCATCGACGTCAAGGTGTTCAACCGTGACGACGGCGACGAGCTGCCCCCGGGCGTCAACCAGCTCGTGCGGGTGTACGTCGCGCAGAAGCGCAAGATCAGCGTCGGCGACAAGCTCGCCGGTCGCCACGGCAACAAGGGCGTCATCTCCAAGATCCTCCCGATCGAGGACATGCCCTACACCGCCGACGGCCAGCCGGTCGACATCATCCTCAACCCCCTCGGCGTGCCGAGCCGCATGAACGTCGGCCAGGTGCTCGAGGCCCACCTCGGGTACTGCGCCCGCTGGGGTTGGACGAACGCCGACGGCAGCCAGGTCGGCGACGCGCCGATCCGCGGCACCGAAACGAAGACCCGTCCGAACACCAAGCCGGCCACGTTCGTCGCCACGCCGGTGTTCGACGGCGCCAAGTGGGACGAGAAGGAGAAGTCGGGCGACCACCCGACGATCCAGGAGATCCTCGCGACGCTGAACCCCGAGGCCGCCAGCGGCGACCGCCTCGTCGGCACCGACGGCAAGGTCACGTTGTACAACGGCCGCACGGGCGACCCGTACGACAACAAGATCACGGTCGGCTACATGTACATCCTGAAGCTGGCCCACCTGGTCGACGACAAGATCCACGCCCGCTCCACCGGCCCGTACTCGATGATCACCCAGCAGCCGCTCGGTGGCAAGGCGCAGTTCGGTGGCCAGCGCTTCGGCGAGATGGAGGTGTGGGCCCTCGAGGCCTACGGCGCGGCGTACTGCCTGCAGGAGCTGCTGACCATCAAGTCCGACGACGTGCTCGGCCGTGTCCGCGTGTACGAAGCGATCGTCAAGGGCGACAACATCCCCGAGCCGGGCGTGCCCGAGAGCTTCAAGGTGCTGATGAAGGAGATGCAGGCCCTCTGCATCAACGTCGAGGTGCTGACCGAGGACGGCCACGAGATCGAGATGCGCGACCTCGACGACGAGGTCTACCGCGCTGCCGAGGAGCTCGGCATCGACATCTCCCGGCCCGAGCGTGGGACCGACGAAGACGACGCCCGTCGCGAGCGTGAGCGCCGCGAACGCGTGAGCTACTGAGAACGAACGAACGAAGCGAAAGAAGCAGCACCATGCTCGACGTCAACATGTTCGACCAGCTGAAGATCCGGCTGGCCACCGCCGACCAGATCCGCACCTGGTCGCACGGTGAAGTGAAGAAGCCCGAAACGATCAACTACCGCACGCTGCGTCCCGAGAAGGACGGCCTGTTCTGCGAGAAGATCTTCGGACCGACCCGCGACTGGGAGTGCTACTGCGGCAAGTACAAGCGCGTCCGGTTCAAGGGCATCATCTGTGAGCGCTGCGGCGTCGAGGTGACCCGCTCGAAGGTGCGCCGCGACCGCATGGGCCACATCGAGCTCGCCGCTCCGGCCGTGCACATCTGGTACCTGCGCGGCACCCGCTCGTGGCTCGCCTACCTCCTCGCCGGCATCGAGCCGAAGGAAGAGCTCAAGGCGAAGATGCTCGAGAAGGTCATCTACTTCGCCGCCCACCTCGTGAGCTGGGTCGACGAGGACGCGCGCCACGAGGCGCTGCCGAACCTCGAAGCCGAGTACCTCGAAGAGCGCGACGCCATCCAGAAGGAGATGGAGCTCGCCATCGACCGCCGCTACAAGGAGCTCGAGGGCGCCGCGGCCGAGGCCGAGAAGGAAGACGCCAAGGCCGCCGACATCAAGAAGATCCAGAAGGAAGCCGACAAGGAGATCGAAGGCATCCGCGAGCGCTACGAGATCGAGCTCGATCTCATCGCCCGCACGTGGGACGAGTTCCGCACGCTGCACTCGCGCAAGATCATCGAAGACGAGATGCTGTGGCGCGAGATGCGCGAGAAGTACGGCGAGTACTTCGAGGGCGGCACCGGCGCCGAGGCGATCAAGTCGCTCATCGACCGGATCGACTTCGACGAGGAGGAGATCAAGCTCCGCGACGCCATCGACCCGGGCGACTCGGGTCGCAAGCCGCTCAGCGCGCAGCGCAAGCAGAAGGCGATCAAGCGCCTCAAGATCGTCGCCTCGTTCAACCGGCGCGACGAGCACGGCCGCCGCAGCAACGACCCGAAGGCGATGATCCTCGACGCGGTGCCGGTGATCCCGCCGGAGCTGCGCCCGATGGTCCAGCTCGACGGTGGCCGC
>CAZYWK010000086.1:0-15598 GCA_964651825.1 uncultured Ilumatobacteraceae bacterium
CACGATCACTCCTCGCCTACGACCACTGACACCCCTTGGAACCAATCATCTAGGGAGAATCGCCCACCTCGCTGCGCTGGTTTGAACTAACTCGAGCACGCGATTGCGGCGAATGCCGGTGAAAGTGTGGCGCCACAGTAGGGCCGAACTGTGGCGCCGGGATTAGCCCGGCGACCGGGACTATCCGGAGCGTTATCGAGTGTCCCAGACCGGCACATATCTGGAGTCCGGAACTGGGTGTCCATGACGTAGCCGACGGACGGTTGAGGTGCGTCGTGGACGCGTTATCTGGAGCGCGTTCGTGACCATCCCTTGGTTCGCGTCGCGCTGGTCGTAGGTTGCGTTCACGACCGGTTCGGGGAACTCGGCGATGGCGGTGCAGCGGGTGGTGATGCCTGTCTCCGAGTCGGAATCGTGGACGGTTCTCGGTGGTGATGGATCACCGATCGAGTCGGCGGACTCGTTCCTTACGTATCTGGCGGCGTTGGAGAGATCGCCGAACACGCAGCGTGCGTACGCGACGAGTTTGAAGTTGTGGTTCGAGTTCCTCGAGACCGTCGGTGTCGATTGGGCTGAGGTCCGCGTCGACGAGGTCGCTCGGTTCGTGTCGTGGCTTCGGGCGCCGGCGCCGAATGTGATCGTTCTTGATGGTGGCACGGCTCGACGGTCGCCGGCGACGGTGAATCGGCATCTGGCGGCGATCTTCGGGTTCTACGAATATCACGCTCGTTGCGGGGTGGAGGTCGCAGCGGGGTTGGTGTCGTGGAGGAAGATTGGTCGCGGCTCCTACAAGCCGTTCTTGCACCACATCACTGGGGGGCGGCCGATCGCGACGCGTCCCGTGAAGTTGCCGGTCCCGCAGCGGGCGCCGCGCACGCTCAGCTCCGAGCAGGTCATCGCGGTGTTGGCGGCGCCGGTTCGGGCCCGGGATCGGTTCCTGTTGGCGTTGCTCGCTGAGACCGGGATGCGGATCGGCCAAGCACTCGGGCTCCGGCTTCTAGTCTGGGCCGGTGCGGGCACGCCTGTTCGGGAGGGAGACTGCGATTGCGGACCTGCGTCGGATGCTGCTCGACGCACCCGGAATCGTCACCGTCACCGGGCCGGGCGGCGTCGGCAAGACGGCCCTGGTCGAGCATGCGTCCGCGGGGTGGGAGGCGTGGTCGCCGTGGCTCGTGGAACCGGTGCGGGTCGATCTGTCCGACCTCAGCCGCGCCGAGATGGTGCTCGGCGCGATCGCCAATGCGGTCGGCATCGCCGAGTCCACGGAGTCGCCGCTCGCGCAACAGGTCGCGGCGGCATTGTCGACGGACGCGCCGGTGGTCGTGCTCGACAACTTCGAGCACGTCGTCACCTCCGCGCCCCTGATGGTGGCGTTGGCGCGAGGTTGCCCGGGTCTACGCCTCGTGATCACGAGCCGCGTCCCGCTGCGGGTGCGCGACGAGCGGGTGTTCGAGTTGGGACCGCTGCCACTGCCCGATGACGCGGCAACGGCCACCCACCCGGCATTGGCACTGTTCGCCGAGGTCGCCGTCGGCATCGATCCGGCTGCGGTGATCGACGGTCACGAGCAGACGGTCGCCAGCATCTGCCGTCGGCTCGACGGGCTCCCGTTGGCGATCGAGCTGGCCGCGGCTCGTTCGGCCGTGCTCGGCCCGGCTCAGATCGATGCGCTGCTGGCGGGTGGTCGGCACCTGGCGGTGCTGCGCGACGGGCCCCACGACGTTCCCGACCGCCAGCGCGACCTCGAATCCACCCTGGCGTGGAGCTACGGGTTGCTCGGCACGCTCGAGCAACAGTTGCTCGCGGTGCTGAGCGCATTCGCCAGCTGGTTCGATCTCGATGACGTCGGCGCGGTCGCCGGAGTCGTGGACGATGACATCGACGTCGGAGGATGGCTCGACGCCTTGTCGGTACTCGTGGACGCCCACCTGGTCACATCGGAACAGGTCGACGACGAACGTCGCTACCGGATCGCCGTGCCGGTGCGCGAGTTCTGCGAGCGACGGTTGCTCGCGCTCCCGGTGCTCGCCGAGGCCAGCGCGATCGCCCATCGCGACCGGGCGATCGCTGTCGCCCGATCGGGCCTGCTCGACACCGAGGAGCGTGACGCTCACCGCGGGTTCGCCCGGTTGGGTGTCGCCGCCGGTGATCTCACGACCGCATTCGACACCGCTCTGGCCGCCGACGACGCCCCGCTCACGGCCGCCGTGGCGCCCGCCCTCAGCGCACTTGGCTACGAGCGCGGCCTGTTCGCCGAGTTGTTGCCGCGACTGCGCCTCGCGGTGGGATTGCTCGATCGGACCGGCGCCCCGCTCGCCGACCAGGCCCAGGTGCGTGGGTGGTTGGCGCTGCTCGACGCGGAACGCCGCACGAGCGCCGACGACCCGGCCCGCCTCGAGAAGGCGCTCCTCGACGCTGCCGACGTGGCACGCGCGTCGGGCGACACAGACGCTCGTCTGCGGACGTTGATGTTCGTGGCCTTGGCCGCGCGAACGGTCCACAACTTCGACTCCGCGACGGCCGGAGCACGAGAGGGCATCGCCGTGGCCGAGGCCGCCGATCGAGTCGCGTGGTTGGGTCGGTTCGAGGTCGAAGCGGCGATGGTTGCACAGAAGGTCGGCGACGACGAGCGTGCCGTGGAGTTGGCACGGCAGGCGTTGCTCCGTGGACACGAGATCGGAGACCCCCGTACCGTCGTTCGGGCGGTTGGGGTACTGCGCCCACCCGGTGGGGTCAGGTCCGAGCCGCCGTTGGCGTGTCCGACGTTGGACGAGGCGTTGACGATGGCGATCGCCGCCAACGATGCGGTAGGGATGCGCTACCTGTACCCGATGGCCGCCTCGGAGGCCGCCGACCGAAGGGATTGGACCCGGGCCGCACAGCGCTGCGCCGACGGCCTGCGGGAAGCGATCGAGTCGGGCAGCACCGACTTCGGGCGAGTCGACGCGATGGTGCTCTCCGGCGTGTACTTCGCCTTGGGTGAACCCGAGGTGGCGGCCGAGTTGCTCGGCGTGATCGCCGATCACTGGCCGCGGCAGCGGCTCGGCATCGCGCTCGTCACGCGGCAGTCCGTCGACGGGTTCTTCCGGATGCTGGAGCACCGGATCGGCGCCGACGCCTACGAGCGGGCGATGCGGCGCGGCGCCACCCGCGAACCGCACACCGCACTGGTGTGGGCGCTCGAGCAGGCCTCCCGTCTCGCCGCTGCCCGTGACCCGGGTGCGGGTCCCGCCACCGTCCTGACGGCACGTGAGCTCGACGTGTTGCGGCTGGTCGCCCGCGGACAGTCGAACAAGGAAATCGCCGTCGAGTTGGGCATCACCCCGAAGACCGCGATGCACCACACCTCGGCGATCTACCGCAAGCTCCGCGTCCGCGGACGCACCGAAGCCACGGCCGTCGCACATCAGAACGGGCTGCTGGCGCAGGCGTAGCGACGAACAGGCCCTCCCGTATCGGGCAGATGCCCGATGCGGTCGCAGCGAACCGATGCCTACGTTCGAGCGGGATGAACTGCAGCGGGTCCGCGACCACGTCAGTGCGGCGTCGATCGGGAGTCGCTCGCGTTCGCCGATCGGTCGGCGCCCGACTCATCACCGCGCTCACTGTGGCGTTCGCCGGCGCGGTGACGGTCGCCCCGGCTGCACCGGCACACGCACAGGCCGCAGGGCTGGCCTACATCGAGGTGACCAGCACCTGCACGCTGGCCAAGGCGATCACGATCGCGAATGCCAACGCTCTCGCCCGTCCGACCGCCGACTGTCCCGGTATCGCCGACGGCACCACCACGATCCGGATCACGACCAACTCCGGCACGGCCGTCAACCCCCTCACCGGTGTCTCATCGGCAGGCGTCCAGCTGGACGCGTTCACCACCGGGGCTGGCGACCAGGCATTGGGTGGCACCAAGTCGATCCTGCCGACCATCGTCGGCGACGTCACGATCGAGGGTGACCCGACCGGCATCCAACCGGCGAACGGCTACAGCATCTATTCGAACGCACCTCCGTCGAACGCCGGGCTCGGGATGGGCGGCAACCGCATCTTCGCCGTCTACGGCGCGCTCGGCGGCTCGCTCACCTTGCGGAACCTCAACATCGGCGGCGGCCGGGCCGTCGCACCGTCGGGAGTCGGGGCGGCATACGGCGGCGCGATCTACGCCCAGGGTCCGCTCACGCTCGACCACGTCACGCTGGTCGGCAACCACGCCGGGGGTGGCACCGAGCGCGACTGCGGCTATCCCATCGAGTTCTGCGACGCCGTCGGCATCGGAACCTGGGCGGGCAGGCCGGGTGCCGGTGGCGCGGTGTACGCCACAGGCAGCCTCACCGTGCGGTCATCGGTCTTCGAGTCGAACACTGCGACCGGCGGATCGGGGGACGACGGTGGCGCCGCGCTCGGCGGTGCGATCGGACTCGGCGACACCGCGACGGCGACGATCAGCGACTCGATCTTCGTCTCGAACGTGGCGCGGGGCGGGTCGGGCGCGGCGGGCATCAACGGGACCGACGGCGCCGACGGACGCGACGGCGGGAACGGAACCTGCCTCGGGAGCGACGTCACGACCTACTCCGTCGGGTCGATTCCCGCGCCGGAGCAGGGCGGGGAAGCCGTGTTCAACGTCCTGATCCTCGACGGCGTCGACTCACCGTACAGCGGCGCGAGCGGCGGCAACGGCGAGGGGGGCACGGGCGGGACCAACGGCACCGACGGGGGCAACGGCGGCGACGCCGTCGGCGTGATCAGCGGCGGCGCCTCGGTCAGCATCGACCACAGCTCGTTCGTCGACAACGACGCCATCGCCGGCGCGGCCGGAGTGGAGGGTCTCGGCGGTTTGGGCGGCGACGGCGGCGACGGCGGCGACGGCGTGGTCTGCGGATCGTCACGGAGCGCAGGTGCGGTGATCGACGCCGAAGAGCGCGGGATCGGTATCGGTGGCTGGGGCGGCAACGGCGGCGACAACGGGGCCAGCGGAACCCCGGGTGCCCGTGCGACGGCCGTGGCGACCGTGCGCTCCGGCACGGTCACCCTGGTCAACGTCACCACGGTGGCCGGAGCGACCATCGTCTCCGACGACAACTACGGTCCCCTCGGCGAGACGGCCTGGAAGGCCGGGCGCGCCCAACGGTTGGACCCGGGCACTTCGGGCGCCGGGGAAGGGGGCGCGGCCGGCACCGCCGTGACCAACGGCGGCGGTGTCCCCGGCTTGCCCGGTACGGCGGGCAGCCGCGACACAGGACTCGTCGACCGCGAGCGAGCCGCCGGGCTCGGCCGGGCGTCGGTGATCGAAGCCACGACGAACACGGCGACCAGTGTCCGGATCTCGTTCTCGACGTTCGCCGACCTCACGCGTCGCGTGCCCGAGCCCGGCACCTCCGACGCGGCGGGGAACGCTGGGCTCCGCGGCAACCAGACCACTCCCGTCGTGTTCACCGCATCGAGCGGCCGCATCAAAGGCTCTCTGCTCTGGACCCCGAGCTTCGCCGACAGCGGCTGTGCCGCGCTCGCCAGCGCCGGCTGGAACGTCTTCGGTGCCGGGTGCAAGGGGGAGGCCGGCACGCCCACCGACCGCGCCCGCGACGTCACCACGCCGACGCGACCCGTCGTCGACGACACGGTCGCCGCCGGCGTCGAGATCAGACCCACGCATTCGAACCGCGCCGCCTACCGCATGCCCGTGTTGCCGCTCGAACGTGGCAGCGTCGCCATCGACACCGCGCCGTCCGGTGTCGGCAGCGGCAGCGGTCCGTGCCAGGTGCTGGGTGCGTCGGGCGCCACGTTCCTGCTCGACGACGGCGGGCGCAGCGCCCGCCCAGGAGGTGCCGGCACGGCGTGCGACAGCGGCGCCTTCGAAGACGACGGCACTGACCCCGACGTCAGACTCGCGGGCAACGCCCGCGCCTATACGGGCTCGCCCGGGCGGATGACCGCCACTGTGCCGCGCAACCCGGGCGCGGGCACCAGCCTGGTGCTGCGCGTCGAGGGCGTCGACGGCGTCGACTTCCCGGCCGGGTTCGTCGCCACCGCGGGCGACGCCGCCCCGGACGTCAGCGAGGCGACGATCCCGCTCGCCGGCAGCGTTTCCTACCCGTTCACGGCGCCCTTTGCGATCGACCCCGCGCGCAGCGGGGTGGCGACCATCACCGCCACGATCCTCGGCGCGACCGGCGGGACCACGACGGCGACCGCGTCGATGTCGCTGGTCAACGACGGACAGATCTTGGTGACCGCGGCGGCGCCGAGCTCGTGGCGTGCCTGCCAGGGGTACCTCCCGATCACCTACACGGCCACGTCGGTCGGCCGCTCACCGGCACCGGCGGCGACGGTCAGGGTGTTGCCGAACGCGGTCTACCCCGACAACGGCAACGGCCTCACGACTCCGCCCGGCGAGGCCAGCTCACCGGTGGTGAACGTCGCCTACGCGAGCGGCGCGTCGACGGTGGCGGTGTCGGCATTCGACGACACGGTGATCTGGCAGATCCCCGCCCTCGGACCCAAGCAGTCGGTGACCCTGAAGACGTACGTGTACGTCGGACGGATCGTCAACTCCACCGACGGCTCGATCGTGGGCACCGACCTGACGGTCGGATCGATGATCGACTACGAGCCCGGCGCGATGAACACACCGCTGCAGCCCTTCGACCCGATCCAAGGGAGCGTGCGCGTCATCAGCGACGTCGCTGCGCTCGGCGGCACGCTGGCCGGTGCCGAAGCCGACCCGTCCGTGGCCCCCGTACTAAAGGCAGGCCAGAACAGCACCCTCTATGGCACCCTCGATCCTGGTGCCTGTGCCGCTCCCACCGACAAGCACGACTGGGGTTACACCCACGTCACGGTGAAGGACCATGCGACCGGCGCGGTGCTCGCCGAGTACGACACCCAGAACCTCAAGGTCGACGACAACAGCAACCCGAGCCTCGACGGCAATCCCTGGTTCCCGATTCCGGTGACCGCTCCGAGCGAGCCGGGCATTTACATCCTCGACTTCGTGTACAACACGGTGCCGACCGACGAGGTCACCGACGGTTCGGTCGTGCTGGAGATGCCCTACGTCGTCGATCCCGTCCGCGTGTACCTCGAAGGCGACACCAGGGCGCCCGAGGCGGCCCCGGTCCGGACGTTCACGGTCAACCTCGACCACCCAGCCACGGAGGACGTGACCCTGGACTGGAGGATCGTCTCCGGCACGGCGCAGGTCGGCACCGATCTACCCCCGCTGTCGGGCAACGTGAAGATCCCGGCCGGCGACACCGAAGCGCCGATCACGCTGTCGGCCATCGACGACGCCATTCCGGAGCAGGACGAGTACTTCTGGGTGGCGCTCTCCCTGTCCCCGCAGGCCCCGTTGTCGCCAGCCGTGCAGCTCGCCTGGCCGCTCGTGTTCGCCTACATCGAAGACGACGACGGGATCGTTCCCACCGCGCTGACGCCCTCGCCTGACGTCACGATTCCGACGGGAGGATCGGTGACGCCGAGCGTGATGATGTCGGCCGGTGACGGGCCGATGCCGGGCATGCCGGTGACGTTGCAGGCGTCGGCTGACGGCGTCACCGGTTGGACCGATGTTGCGCCGTACCTGACGCAGGTACAGGGCGTCGCCACGAGCGCCGCGCTGACCCCGATCGCGACCACATACTTCCGCTGGGTCTTCGCGGGTTCCGGCCGGTTCGAGGCATCGACGAGTGCACCGACGAGGGTGACGGTGGTCGACGAACCCCCACCACCCACCGCTCCCGCTCCGCCGACCGGGCTGGGGGCCACCGCCGGTGACGGCCTGGTGACCCTGTCGTGGACCGCACCGGACGACGGCGGTGACCCGATCACCGACTACCTCATCGAGTACACGAGCATCGGCAACCCGTGGACCACGTTCACCCACCCGGCCTCGACCGCGACCACCGCCACCGTCACCGGCCTCACCAACGGCACCGAGTACACGTTCCGCGTCTCCGCCACCAACAACATCGGCACCGGTGCCACATCCGCCACCGCGACCGCAACCCCAACAGCCACACCACCCCCGCCCAGTACAGCACCGTCCACCACAGCACCGCCCACCACAGCACCACCCGCCACGTCGGCTCCTCCGGGCGGCGGGCCGACTCCCTCCACCGTGCCGGCTCCGTCGCTGACCAGCTCGTCCACCTACCTCAACCCCGGCGCGACCGTGACGCTGACCGCCTCCGGCTACCAGCCCGGCGAGACACTCGAATTCGTGCTGCGCTCCGACCCGGTCGTCCTGGGTACTGCCGTCGCCGGCGGCGACGGCACCGCGATCTGGACCGGAGCGCTCCCGGAGGCCATCGCCCTCGGCAGCCACCTGTTCATTGCTACCGGCTTGACCTCCGGCTACGTCGCGACCCTTGCCGTCGCCATCATCGGCACGCCGACCGCTCCCGCCACCACCGCGACCCCGACCGGCGCGACGACGACCCCGACCGGTCACCTGCCCGAGACCGGCACGAACATCAGCGGATTCTTCGTGCTCGCGGGCCTGCTGTTGGGCGTCGGTCTCGTTCTGTTCTCCCTCGGTCGCCGACGCCTCGTCGTCGCGAACGCTGCCCATCGCGCTCGACCTCGTCGAAGCGACCGTCGCGCCTGACCACGCTTGAACACTGGTGTCCACGTCGGGTGGATCGATTGCCCAGCTGCCGTCGTTGAGATCGACGAACAATGTGAGACACGCCCACGCAGCTCGCTTGTTGCCGTCGGGGAGTGGGTGGTTCCAAGCGATCCGGCAAGCGAGCACTGCGGCCTTGTCGAAACATGTCGGGATAGACGTCGGTGTCGTCGAAGCCGGCCTGCGGCGCATGGAGTGCCGAGTCAGCGAGTTCCACTCGGCTTGCTTTGATCAGCGTCGCAGCAATGCCGGTGACCTTCTCGGCCAGGACATTCCAGCCCACCGGACTCGCAGTGCCACCTACCCGCCGGCGTTTGCGCCGATGGGCGACACCGATTCACGAATCGAGCAGTCGAGGTCTGGCCAGGTCGTTGTTGTCGATGGCGAACGTCGCTCGATTGATCGGCGCGACCTCGCGAACGTATGAGACCCAACCCTGCCGGTAGCGCGGCCAACGGGCTACTTCGAGCCGTCGATCGAGTTCCGCGGCCTGCTCCGTCGGCGCCGCGGGTAGGTCATCGAGCAGGAACTGCAGCCACTCGCGGTCTCGACGCTGATCGGCCTCGAGAAAGACCGAGACGTCCCACATGCCGACGAATTCGGGCCGATGCAGGAATGGCCCGTCGAACACGAGAACGGCCGACGAGTCGACGTTGATCTTCGTTTCGAGTGCAGTGTCGCTCTGCTCGTCGAATGCTGCAATCAGAACGTCGTCGGCGCCCTGGCGGAACGGGATCAGGAGCTCGTTCAGAATGCGATCGAGCTGATGTGAATCAGAGTAGTAGCCCTCGGCAGAAGTCGCTCCACGCTTCAACCGTTCGCGGCGGGGGCGATGGAACGAAGCGGTTGTCGAGCGAATCGTGAGTCGATCTCGCTGGCTGATCAAGCGCGCCAACTCGTCGGCGAAGGTGGACTTGCCCGCGCCGGACCGGCTGTCGATCCCGACCATCAATCGATTGGACCCATGAGTGCACACTCGGTCGGCGACCGCGGTCAACACCGCGTCGCGTTCGGTTGTTCGAATCGGGTTCGGGTTCCCGTCGAGCCCTTCCGGCATTGAGGTCAATCTGACCGATCCCACGTGCCCCCGAACGCCGGATCGGTGACGTGATTACGTGACGCGGGACTTGGGCCGTTCCCGAGTGGCCGCCGGTCGGCGGATGTCGGGTTACGGCGCTCGCATTATGTGCGGTTCACACGTGGTCCCGCGGCCCGACGGAGGGTGCCGTCCGATCACCACCGGCAGGGCTAGCTGAGACCGCCGGTGCCGAGGAGGGTGCCGTCGACTGCGTATGCGTCGATTCGCACGAAGATGTCCACCGGCGGCGGTGGGCTCGGCGGCGGCGAGGCTTCGACTGGTAGGTCGGCGAGGACCACGAAGTAGCCGTCGGGTGAGGTGACGTCGACGCGAATGGTCCCTTCGGTGGTCACGATGTCGACAGCGGCAGTGCCGGCGGGTGCTTGTCCGTGGAACGTGAAGTGGCCGAGTCCGGTTCCATCTCTGGGGTCGAGGTTGAGGGTGTAGTTGGTCCACGGCAGCTGCGGGTGGGCGACTGATCGACTCATCGGACCGCAGCCGCCCCCGCCGAAGGCGGCACCACTTTCGAAGAGGAGGTCCCCGTGAGAGTTGGCGTCATCCACCGTCCAGTACTCGACCGTGCGTCCGGCGCTGGTGGTGCTGGCGACGAGGCGGGCGTCGTCGGAGCTGATGTCACACCTCATCTCATCGACGAGTTCGGCCTGATCTGAGTTGAGTCGGTCAGCGACGACTGCGTACGTGACCCCCGCCCCGGTCGCAACAAGGGCTCCGACTGCGAGGCCGGCAAACAGGTTCCTTCGGCGTCGTGTCGGCGTGGGTCGGACCGGTTGTGGTCGTTCGATGGTGGGCGTGGTGCTGTTCATGACGTTCTCCATGAGGTCGGCTTCCCCGACTCGCAGGTCCAGTGCTTGAACGTCGGTGGTGCTGTACATTGACTGCGCCACGAGGAGGTCGAGTTCTTCGTCATTCATCACTGGGCTCTTTCGGTTCGGTGGAAGCGGAGAGACTGTCTCTCTGTTCGTTCATGTCCGGCGCCGTCGATGCGTTTCGTTCTGGTCGCGGATTCCTGCGGCGCCTCCGTTGTGAGCGCGGAGCGCAGCTTGTTGCGCGCTCGATGCAGGTGAGTGCGCACGGTGTTCTGCTTCATGTCCAGTACCACAGCGATCTCTGCAGGGCTGAGTCGCTCGGCTGCGGTCAGAGTCAGTACTTCGTGTTCAACCGGGGTCAGCGACTTCATTGCGGCGGCGACCTGGGCGGCCAACGCCGGGTCCGCGACTGTCGGGGCTTCAAGAGCGTCGTCGAGTTGTGATCGGAGCTTCTCGGCGAGGCGTCGTTGCCGCCGTTGGGTGCGGTCGCTATTGGCGATGACGTTCCGAGCGACGCCGTAGAGCCACAAGATCGTTTCGGGTTCGTCCGGCACGACGTCCACTCGACGCCACGCCGTCAACATCGTCTCGGCGACCACATCAGCGGCATCGGCGGGCGTTGCAGTGCGTCGAAGCGCGTAGCCCAACAGTGCGCGCGTATGGGCTTGGTAGGCCGATCTGAACTTGGCTTCGTCAGGACTCTCCGGCACCGGCACCTCCGTTGTCGCATAGCTTGCTGTACGACATGTCCGCGAGGCCGCAGAGCGTTTCAAACTCCTCAGATCGTTGGTCTCGCTTCGGCCCCGCTAGCGGTCGGGTCGGTTCGGGGTTCGGGAGGAACCGGTTGTGGTGGTGGCGGTGTCTATTGGGCAATGAATGAGATAGCGGTGCGCATGGAGCAGCCTGCAGAACTTGATATCGAGCAGCTCTATCGAGATGACTTCGGTCGCGTGGTGCGGCTTGCTCACTTGCTCGTTGGTTCGAACGACGCCGCCGAGGACATTGCCCAGGAGGCCTTCATTCGGGTTCGGTCGGTTTCGACCGAGATCCGAGATCCTTCGGCGTACCTGACGACCACGGTGGTTCGTCTGTGCCGTAACTGGCATCGCAGTGGGCGACGTCGGAGTGTCCGCGAGCACCGTCGAGCGGTTGAGGTTGCGACGACGGCTGCCAGTGGCGATGAGGTCGCTCATCACGAGGAGCTTCTCGGTCTTGTCGATCGGCTGCCGTTTCGACAACGAACGGTTCTGGTCGCTCGCTACTGGCTCGATCTTCCAGAGTCCGAGATCGCCGCTCTGGTTGGTTGCCGGCCAGGGACCGTGAAGTCGCTCGCATCACGCGCGCTCACCACTCTCAGGAAGGAGTTGCAATGACCCACGACCTCGAGGACCGTCTGCGAGACGCCTTCACGTACCGTGCGGAACGCACCGAGATCCGCGCCGACGGCAGCCGATCCTTCCTACGTCGCAGAGAGCCTCGTCGACTACTCCCCGCACTTGCCAGGCTCGCTGCGGCCGCCGTGATTGTCGTCGGCGGACTAGTCGCTGTGAATGCGGCCCAGAACAGCACGTCGCCGGCCGCAGTCCCCCTTGGCTCGCTCCCCCCTGCGAACGTGACATCACCCCCTGACGTCAACAAAGACGAGTTGTCGCTCGACGTCTGGATCGGCCAGACGTCCAACGAGGCGCCAGCCGCAAATTGGACCGTGGTCGACGTCTCAGCACTGCCGGAAGGTGTGGAGTTGACCAGCGAGGAGGGCAACGTGCTGCTGGGTCTGCCGTTCAAGCAGACGGGACCACGAACAGGGTCAATGGTCGCCACCCACCAGTACCGCGCCGAACTTCGCGATGGCAACGACATCAGATTCAGCGTGGCAGTCACCTCCAACAAGCTGGGACCCTGCACGCAGTTGCTCGAAGAGATGGGAACCGTCGCGACGCGCGAGCCGGACCCCGGCGACGACTCTGGCGTCGTCGCCCGCGTTGACATCAACGGCATCGACGCAGCGGTGTCAGGTTCGATGGTGTGCTGGATGGTGACGCCCGAGGCGGTTGCCTCGGTCGAGAAGCTTGGAGCTTCGTCGCCCGGCGACACCGACGCTTCGGTCGAGCTCGCACGCCAGGTCGCATTCACCCAAGTCGCACAACTTCCCCAGCAGAGCTGGCCAACCGAGAGTGCTCCCGGGCCTGCTGCTGCAGAGTTCAGCGGAACCCTCAACGGCCTCCCATGGGCTGCGACGGTTAACTCGTCCTCGCTGCGCTCGATGTCGACGTTCATCGACGGCCAAGCCAGCGGTGCGTTCTCCAACGACCGCCTCAGCCAGCCAACTGACGCACCAGCGGGTGCCGGCGAGGTGTCCCTCGATGCCATACCTGGCAAGGGGGCCATCGTCTACGGCTACGTGTCGCCCGAAGTGCTCACCGTTAGAGTGACCAACACCAATGCCGACAGCCTCGTGCTCGCAACATTCCAACGCGAACTCGAAACGTTCTTTGCTGTGCCGATCCCGGACGGTGTCACTATCGACACCCTCGAATTCCTCCGAGCAGACGGCACCACCTACGCCACCGCCACCATCGGGCCAATCCCCGAAGACCTTATCGGCGCCTACGGCGGAATCTTCACGATCATCCAAGCACCAACGTCGAACGACTGAGCGGATCCGACCCGCAGACCGTTCGGGCGCGACTATGCAGTGCTCGGCTAGGGCCGCGATGCGGCGCGAGGTTGGCGAGACGGTGCGGGATTCTGCGTTGCGAAGTGTGCGGCCGGTGCCGTCATCCATTCCAGCCCACGACGAGCGGCGCTGTGCGAGCGACTGAGTGGCTGTCGCACGGATGGCGCCCGTGGGACTCTATGTGGTGATGGACGAGTCGGCCTTCGGCGAGATGTTCGGGGTGGTGGAAGCTCCCCTTCGTCGAACGCTGGTTGCGTGGTACGGCCCGTTGCTGGGTCGCGATGCGGCTCAGCACGCGTTGGAGTGGGCGTGGACGCATCGCGATCGCCTCGACGGTATCGACAACCGTGCCGGCTACCTGTTCCGGGTCGGTCAGTCCTACGCTAAACGCGAGCTGCGGCGGTTGCGCGCTCCCGCGAGGTCGCTGTCGCCGGTGACCGTGGTCGACGGCGATTCGCCATTCGAGCCCGAACTCACCGGGGCGTTGGCGGCACTGAGTGAGCAGCAACGCGCAGCGGTGTTGCTCGTCCACGGATACGGCTACAGCTTGCGAGAAGCCGCTGATGTTCTGAGCGTGTCGCTGTCAACGCTGCGCACCCACGCCGATCGCGGACTGGCGCGTCTGCGTTCACATCTGGAGGTTCGGGATGAGTCACCAACTGGATGAGCGCATCCGGGATCACGCGACAGCGCTGGAGATGGCAGCGCCGCCAATCGGCCTCGACGATGTTCGATCAGCAACCTCCCGAGGCAGGGGCCGGAGTCTTGCGCGACCGCTGGCTACTGCAGCCGTAGTCGCCGTAGTCGTTGCCGGCGGCCTCGTCGCGATCGGCACCATGCGCGACCCACAGCCGGAGCCAGCCCGAAGTCCAGGTCCCGACGCTGTAACACCTCCACCGGTCCCGTCCTCGACGCTCAGCGCAGAGGAGATACCTGCCGCCTGGTCGCCGATCTCACCAGACCCGCGAGGACCGACATCACAACCCGCAACGGTCTGGACCGGCACCGAAGCGATCGTCATCGGCGGGATCGACCCCGCCGGCATCCCACGAGACGGTGCTGCGGCGTATGCACCGGCGACCGATTCGTGGCGGACGCTGAGCGATCCGCCGGTCATTGCGGACGAGCCGCTCATCGTGTGGACCGGAACGAAGCTGCTCATGATCGGCGAAGAACCGGGCGACGGCACCGACGTCCAGACCTACGCATACGCGTACGACCCCACGACGGATCAGTGGTCGACGATCGCTGCGCCTCCATTCGGCTCGATCATGGGCCGTTCAGCCTGGGCGTGGACCGGCACCAAACTGCTCGTCTGGCCAGTCGCCGACGACGACCCGGCGAACGTGCCGCTCTCCTACGACCCTGAGCTCGACTCATGGAACGAACTTCCAGCCGCACCAATTCCGCCGCGACACTCCAGCGCTTCGGTGTGGACCGGCACCGAGTGGATCATCTGGGGCGGAACCGACGAAAACCGCGAGTACAACGACGGCGCCGCCTACGACCCCGCTCGCAACCGCTGGCGGACGCTGGCCAGCGTCGATCTCGCCCCCCGACGCGTCCAGGCGATCTGGACCGGCAACGAGATGATCCTCAGCGCCGGCTCGAGCGGTGGCGACCGCATAACCGGTAACGGCGGACTCGCGCTCGCAGATGGCGCCGCGTACAACCCCACCACCGACTCGTGGCGGTCCATCGCGGCTGGCCCCGCCCATCCCGGCTTCATCCCGATCTGGACCGGCACAGATGTCATCATGTTCGCCAAGGGCAGCGCAATCGCCTACAACGTCGCCAACGACAGCTGGAGCGGCGCGTGCTGTGAACAGAACGTCAGCGACGGTGGCGGCACGCCGCTGTGGACCGGCGCCACCATTCTCCTCATCGGCAGCTACTCCACTGAGTTCGGCGGCGCCACCCTCCAGCCCAGGCCGGACGTGTCAGCCGAAGACCAACCGGCTGCACAGCAGATGTCGGTCGATGATGCGCTCGTCGCCGGCGACGAGTTCGACCTCTCATTCACCGGAGCCTTGCGCGAGAACCGAGGCGGATACTTCTGGCTCCAAGAGCCCAACGGCGTCCGCAAGGCCCTTCTGCGCAGCGACGGCAACCCAGACATCCCGATGAGCTACGACCTGAACTTGGCCGACGCAAGCATGCTCGACGACGCCCTCAGCGGGGAGACATCGAAGCTCGTGCTACCACCAGACATCAATCCAGGTCTCTACCGGCTCTGCACAGCCAACTCCGCCACTGACGTCTGCATCGACATCAACATCGTCAGCGGCTGAACTCTCGCACGTCCCCGCATCTTTGCGCCGGGATTATCTCGCGCCACGTAAGGGCCGCGATGTGGCGGGTGTGCCTGCGGCGTCAACGGGTTACGGGGCGGGTGT
>CAZYWK010000087.1:0-15163 GCA_964651825.1 uncultured Ilumatobacteraceae bacterium
ATCCGCCCGATCGTGCCCGAGCAGTTCGCCGACGACGAGTACGACATCTACGTCAACCCGACCGGCAACTTCGTGCGCGGCGGCCCGTACGCCGACTGCGGGCTCACCGGCCGCAAGATCATCGTCGACACCTACGGCGGCATGGGCCGTCACGGTGGTGGAGCGTTCTCCGGCAAGGACCCGAGCAAGGTCGACCGTTCGGCCGCCTACGCCGGGCGGTGGGTGGCCAAGCACGTGGTGGCGAGCGGAGCGGCCGAGCGTTGTGAAGTGCAGCTGGCGTATGCGATCGGCATGGCCCAGCCGATGAGCATCCTCGTCGAGACGTTCGGCACCGAGAAGGTCGACCCGGCCACGATCGAGGCCGCTGTGCGCTCGACGTTCGACCTCCGCCCCGGCGCGATCGTCCGCGACCTCGACCTCAAGCGTCCGATCTACCGCAAGACCGCGGCGTACGGACACTTCGGCCGGGCAGGATTCCCGTGGGAAGAGCTCGGCCGCCTCGACGACTTCATGGTCGCCGTCGGCGCCTGAGCCGCGTTGATCGCCCGGATCCTCCCCGATGTGTCGGGGCTCGACCGGGCGTTCGACTACCTCGTTCCCGATGAGCTCCGCACGACCGTGGAGGTCGGCACGATCGTTCGTGTCGACCTCCACGGTCGTCGCGTCGGCGGGTGGGTCGTTGCGTTGTTCGACGAGCCGGCGACCGGGGTGTCGGTAGAGCAGCTCAAACCGATCCTCAAGGTGACGGGCGCCGGGCCGCCGGCTGAACTGATCGAACTCGCCGAGTGGGCGTCGGTGCGCTGGGCCGCTCGCCGCATCCGGCCGTTCCTGGTCGTCGCCTCGCCGCCGCGAGCGATCACCGGTTCTCGTCTCGCGACCCGGTCTGGTCGGGTGGCAGGTGGGCCGACGTCGCCCGCCACCACATCGTTGCTCGCCGCTGGCGGGGGAGTGCTGCGCCTCCCGCCCCGATCAGATCAGATGCCGGCACTGCTGTCCGCGGCGCGGTACGCGTCCGCGGGCGGCGGCTCGTTGCTGGTGATCGCCCCGAACCAGTCACAGGTCGCGCTCCTCGCTGTACGGCTGGCGCGAGCGGGCTCGAGTGTGGCGAAGCTGCCCGACGACTGGGCCGCGGCGCGAGCGGGCGTCGACGTGGTGATCGGGTCGCGGTCGGCGGCGTGGGCACCGTGCGGTGGGTTGGCGGCGATCGTCGTCCTCGACGAACACGACGAGGCGCTGCAGGAGGAGCGCGCGCCGACGTGGCACGCCCGCGACGTGGCCGTCGAGCGTGCCCGTCGCGCCGGCGTACCGGTCGTGCTCGTGTCGCCCACGCCGACCTTGACGGCCATCGTCGAGCACTCCGCGGCCGGCGGCCTGGTGCACCCAGACCGCCGGCGGGAACGAGCCGGCTGGCCGACGGTCACCGTGGTCGACCGCCGCGACGAGGATCCGTGGAAGCGCTCGCTCATCACGTCGCCGCTGATCGACCGGCTCCGCGACACGTCGAAGCAGGTCATCTGCGTCAGCAACATCACGGGCAGGGCCCGGGTGCTGGCGTGTCGGAACTGCCGTGAGCTGGCGCGCTGCGAGAGGTGTGACGCGGCCGTCGGGCTCGACGACGACGGCCGGCTCGGCTGCCGACGCTGCGGTGCCTATCGACCCGCCGTCTGCCTGGCGTGCGGTCGCTCGGCGTTCGCCAACCTACGCCCAGGGGTGACTCGTCTGCGCGAGGAGCTCGAAGGCGCCGCCAACCGTCCGGTCGATCTCGTGACCGGCGCCACTGACCCGAGCGAGCACGGCCGGTCGGGCCATCGTCGGGCTGACGTGCTCGTGGGGACCGAAGCCGTCCTGCACCGGGCGGTGACCGCAGACGTGGTGGCCTTCCTCGAGTTCGATTCCGAACTGCTGGCCCCACGGTTCCGTGCTGGCGAGCACGCGATGGCATTGCTCGTACGCGCCGCCCGCCTGGCACCGGAGCTCCTGATCCAGACGTTCACACCCGACCACGAGGTCATCCGCGCCGCGGTGGCCGGAGATCCGTCGATCGTCGCGTATGGGGAACGGGAGCGTCGCGAGCTGCTGTCGTTGCCGCCGTTCGGTGCCTTGGCGCGGGTGTCCGGCGACGGCGCCGACGAGTTCGTGTCGGCGCTGGGGGATGCCGGTCTCGTCGTCGGCCGGGGCGCCGGCCATCACCTCGTGCGCGGGCCGGACTGGATGACGCTCGGCCAACTGCTCAACGCCACCGTGCGCCCGCCGGGCGCCCGCCTCCGCATCGAGGTCGATCCCGCTCGTGTGTGACGGAATCGTGACAAATCGTTGTCATGATCGTCACGTCGGTCCGTATCCTGATCGCAGTGGACATCGACCTCGACACGCTGCGTACGGCAATCAGCCGGTCGTGGTGGATCGACACCACCGATGATCCCGACGGCTGGACCCCGGAGAACCCGAGCATGGGCCAGTGTGCAGTCACCTCGCTGGCGGTCCGTGACTACCTGGGCGGCGAAGTCCGGCTGGGCTGGGTGCTGCGCAATGGTGAGCAGGTCGACATGCACTGCTGGAACGAGCTCCCCGACGGGTCGATGCTCGACTGGACGGCCGACCAGTTCGACTTCGAGTACGAGCTGAGCGAACCGCTCGACCTCCAGCCGATCGTCGACGACACCGGCGTCGACCGTCACGCGCTGCTCGCCGGCCGCGTCGCCGCCGAACTCGATCTCCTAGCGGCCTCCCGCTGACGACTCCGCCGGTCGCGACAGGCGGCTGGAGCGGAGACGAGATCGCCGACGACAGCATTGTGGTTATACTTGGGGGTATGACTCATCGTGTTGGCGCGAAGGGGCAGGTCGTCATCCCCAAGGAGTTGCGGGACGAACTCGGCATCGAGCCGGGCGACGAGGTCAGCTTCTGGCGTCACGGGGATCATGTGGCGGTTCGCCCGGTCGGTCATGGACGGCCGCTGCGAGGCCGCTTCGAAGGCGCACCGCTCGTCGATGTGCTCGCGGCCGAACGCGCCGCTGACCACCGGCGGGAGTCCGCACCGTGACCGCCGTCCTCGACTCGTGGGCGGTGCTCCGGTATCTCGAGAACACTGAGCCCGCCGCGACGCTCGTCGCTGATCTGCTCGCGGTGGAACGTCCGCTGATGTCGTGGATCAATCTCGGCGAGGTGCACTACGTCCTCCGCCGCGCCAGCGGAGAGGACGATGCCAGCGAGACCGTGCGTGACATTCGCGACGTCGTCGACGTCCGCCTGCCCGACGAACGTCTCGTCCTCGATGCGGCCCGACTCAAGGCGGACCGTCCGATGGCCTACGCCGACGCGTTCGGTGCGGCGCTCGCCATCGCCGAGGACGCCACGCTGTGGACCGGCGACCCCGAGCTACTCGTGGACGGGTCGAAGTGGCGATGGCGGGACCTGAGGCTCTCGACTTGAACGACACCGTCAATGTTCAATGTCGCGCAAAGCCCGGTGCTGAACCCCCAGACGCCTACGGGGCCTTGGTCCAGTACCGGCCCGACGGCACACCGATAGCCTGACCGGCCGTGTCGACGTTCCAGACCAGCCCGGGGATGCGCGACATCCTGCCGCCCGAGAGCGGTCGCTGGCGCCGGTTCACCAGGGTCTTCGCCGAGGTCGTCGAGGCCGCCGGCTACGGCGAGGTGATCACGCCACTGCTCGAGGACATCGGCGTGTTCACCCGCATCGGCGACGCGACCGACGTGGTCAGCAAGGAGATGTACGACTTCGTCGACAAGGGCGAACGCCACATCTCGCTGCGCCCCGAGATGACGGCCAGTGTGTGCCGTTCGTTCGCCCAGCACCGGCCGACGACGCCGTGGAAGGTGTTCTACTCGGGTTCGAACTTCCGCTACGAGAAGCCTCAGCGGGGCCGCTACCGGCAGTTCGACCAGGTCGGCATCGAGGTGCTCGGCGTCGACGATCCGCAGCTCGACGTCGAGGTGATCGCGCTCGCCTGGGAGTTCTACCGCCGACTCGGCCTGCGCCAGGTGAACCTGATCGTCAACAGCCTCGGTGAGCCCGACGAACGGGCCCGGTACGTGGAGGCGTTGCGTGAGCACTTCGTCGCCGCCGGCGATGCGCTCACCGAGCAGAGCCGGGCAACCCTCGAGCGCAACCCCCTGCGGGTGCTCGACTCCAAGCGCGAGCCCGACCAGGCCGTCATCACTGCGGCACCGACCATCGGCGACTACCGCGGCCAGGCGTCGGCCGAGCACTTCGACGCGCTGCTCGACGGGCTGCGCGCCCTCGACATCCCGTTCGCCGTCGAGCCCAAGCTCGTCCGCGGTCTCGACTACTACCGGCGCACGATCTTCGAGTTCCAGGGCGGCACGCTCGATTCGGCCCAGAACGCTCTCGGCGGCGGCGGCCGCTACGACGGCCTCGTCGAAGCGCTCGGCGGGCCGGCCACGCCCGGCGTCGGCTTCGCCCTCGGCGTCGACCGCACACTGCTCGCCTGCGACGACGAGGGCGTGTTCGGCGCGATCGAACCGCCGTTGGACGCGTTCGTCGTCGACGTCACCGGTGGACGAGAGGCGACGGTACTCACCGCTGAGCTCCGCGCCGCCGGGCTGACCGCCGACCGCGGGTACGACAACCGCTCGATGAAGGCCCAGATGAAGCTCGCCAACCGCAGCGGCGCCGCCTGTGCGGTGATCGTCGGCGACGACGAGCTCGCTGCCGGCGCCGTCGTCGTCAAGCCGCTGCGCACCGATGCCGACCAGGTCACGATCGCCCGCAGCCAACTGCTCGACCACCTCACCACCGCCAGCGCCACAGGAACCGACACCCCATGACCGACTCACTTGAACCCCGCCCCACGTCGATGCGCACCAGCCTGTGCGGCCGGCTGCGGGCCTCTGACATCGGCACGACCGTCAGCGTCTGCGGCTGGGTGGCGCGCCGCCGCGAGCACGGCGAGCACCTGGCCTTCGTCGACCTGCGCGACCACTCGGGCATCATCCAGTGCGTCGTCGACAACGACGTCGACGTGCGCAGCGAGTACGTCGTGCGCATCACCGGCGTCGTGCGTGAACGGCCCGAGGGCACCGTGAACACGGGCATCCCGACCGGCGAGATCGAGATCGGTGACTGCGTCGTGGAGGTGCTGCGCAAGGCCGACCCCCCGCCGTTCCCGATCGATGCCCGCGCCGACGACGTCGACGAGAACGTCCGCCTCCAGCACCGCTACCTCGACCTGCGCCGTGAGCGAATGCAGAAGAACCTGCGCGTCCGCTCGGCGATCAACGCCGCCGTGCGCAACGCGATGGACGCCCAGGGCTTCGTCGAGGTCGAGACGCCGATGCTCGTGCCCTCCACCCCCGAGGGCGCCCGTGAGTTCCTCGTGCCGTCGCGCAAGGAGCCCGGTTCGTTCTACGCGCTGCCGCAGTCGCCGCAGCTGTTCAAGCAGCTCCTGATGGTCGCCGGTGTCGACCGCTACTACCAGATGGCCCGCTGCCTGCGCGACGAAGACCTCCGTGCCGACCGCCAGTACGAGTTCATGCAGATGGACATGGAGATGAGCTTCGTCGACCAGGACGACGTGCTCGACGCCGTGAGCGAGGCCGTGCTCGCGGCCGCCGAGGCGGCGACGGGGGAGCGGCCACCGGCGATCGAGCGCATCACGTGGCACGACGCGATGAACCGCTTCGGCGTCGACAAGCCCGACCTGCGCTTCGGCATCGAGCTCGTCGAGCTGACCGAGCTGTTCACAGCGACGGAGTTCAAGGCGTTCGCCGGCGCTGGGGCGATCAAGGGCATCCGCGTTCCCGGCGGCGCCGCCGACTACGGCCGCAACCAGCTCGACAAGCTGACCGATCGGGCCAAGTCGCTCGGCGCCAAGGGTCTCGTCTGGCTGAAGGTGACCGACGGTGAGGGTGCGGCCGGCTTCGACTCACCGGTGGCCAAGTTCCTCTCCGACACGGAAGCTTCCGCGATCCGGGCCGCTACGGCCGCCGAGACCGGCGACCTGATCCTGATCGTGGCCGACGAGTGGATGACCACGTGCGAGGTGCTCGGAACGCTGCGCAACGACCTCGGCCGCCCACCGGTGCACGAGGGCCCGTACCGCTACGTGTGGGTCGTCGAGTTCCCGCTGTTCGTCGGCGTCGACAAGGAGAGCGGGCGCCCGAAGCCCGGCCACCACCCGTTCACCCGGCCGCACCCCGACGACCTCGACAAGATCGAGACCGATCCGCTTTCGGTGCGCTCGATCGCCTACGACCTCGTACTCAACGGATGGGAGCTCGGCTCCGGCTCGATCCGGATCCACGAGCCCGAGTTGCAACAGCGCGTGTTCAGCGCTCTCGGCATCAGCCAAGAGGAGTCCGACCGCAAGTTCGGCTTCTTCCTCAACCCGTTCAACTACGGGGCACCGCCGCACGGTGGGTTCGCGTTCGGGCTCGACCGGCTCGTGGCCATCCTCGCAGGGGAGGAGAACATCCGTGAGGTGATCGCCTTCCCGAAGACCCAATCTGGTTCCGACCCGATGACCAACTCGCCGATCCCCGGCGATCCCAAGGCCCTGGCCGAACTCGGCCTGAAGGTGCTGCCGCCGGCGACGTGAGCGAAACGATCGGTGCCTGACCCCGGGCGTTTCACTCACCTGGATAGGCGACGCCGACCTGACGGCGGATCTCGTCGAGGATCTCCATCGTCGCCACCGACACGTCGAGGGGGATGACGTCGCTCTCCAAGTGGCCGCCGCGGAGGCGGTCCATCGCATGGGCGGCCTCGTGAGCGAGACCCTGGCTCGGCAGGTCGACACGCTCGGGCTGCTCGCCGTAGCGCAGCAACGTGTAGCCGTTGCTGAACCAGAACGGCGGGTCGATCTCGATGCGCCCCTCCGTGCCCAGCACCGTGGCGCGCAACGTCGTATTGGCGTCGAGGGACGTGTGGAACACGGAGATTACGTCGTCGAACCGGATCACGCCACCGAGCGTGCTGTCGACGCCGCTCGGCCCCAGTCGCGCCACGGCTTTGATCTCCGACGGCGTGCCCGCCGGTGTACCGGTGAGGAACCGGGACAGCGAGATCGGGTAGATGCCGAGGTCGAGCAGGGCGCCGCCGGCGAGGTCGATGCGGCGGTGGCGACCGCCCTCGTCGGTCACCGAGATCCCGAAATCGGACTCGATCACGGTCAGTTGGCCGATCTCACCGCCGGCGATCCGACGCTTGATGTCGACGATGGCGGGAATGAACCAGGTCCACATCGCCTCCATCAGGAAGCGCCCATTCGCCCGGGCAGCGGCGGCCATCCGGCGGGCCTCGGCGGCGTTGACCGCGAACGGCTTCTCGCACAGCACGTGACGGCCGGCATCGAGCGCGGCGACGGTCATCTCGCAGTGGCCCGTGTGGGGCGATGCGACGTAGACGATGTCGACCTCGTCGTCGGCGAACAGGGCCTCGTAGGACCCATGGGCGCGCGCGATGCCGAATCGCCCGGCGAAGTCGTCGGCCGTCGCCTGGTTGCGTGAACCGACGGCGACGACCTCAGCGCCGGTGGCCGGGTCGTCGAGGGCCCGCAGCGCGTCGGTCATGCTTCCGGCGATCGAGCCGGTCGAGGCGATGCCCCAGCGGATCGGTCGGCTGGCGAGTTCGGAGACGGAGGTGGCGGGCATCGACCAGAACGTACTGCCCGCTGTATCACCCCCTCGGTACGGTGGTCGTTGCCGACTCTCCCCACGAACCCCGTCGATCAGGGAGAACACCATGAGCACCTCAGCGAGCAACACCTGCCGCCAGAACCTCGTCGTCCTACGTGGTGCGGTCGTCGCGCCGCCGCAGCCCCGCACGTTGCCGTCCGGTTCCGTCGTCGTGCAGTTCGACGTACGCACGTCCCTCGGCCCCGACGGCACCGGGGGCGCGGCCAGCGTCCCGGTGTCGTGGCCCGATCCACCGGCCGCCGATCTCGACGCCGTCACCGCGGGTAAGGAGGTGACCGTCATCGGCTCGGTGCAGCGCCGGTTCTTCCGCGTCGGTGGCGCGACGCAGAGCCGCACCGAGGTCGTCGTCGAAACGCTGGTGCCCGACCGGCGGAAACGGACGGTCCGCTCGGCCATTGCGCGGGCCGTCGAATCGCTGGGAGACTGAACGCCTGACCGACCGGATTCCCGACCTTCCCGTACCGAGCCCGTCCGATCGGTGGCGCGAGGTCAAGGCACTGCGCGAGCCCTGGCGGATGATGGCCAAGGCGTCCGCTGTCGCCCGTCAGCCTCGCGGCCACGGCCGTCCGGTCATGGTCATCCCGGGCTATACGGCCAACGACGCCTCGACCATCCCGTTGCGCAGCTATCTGGGCGGTCTGGGATACGAGTGCCGTGGTTGGGGCCTCGGGGTCAACACCGGCGATCTCGCCACGCAGTTGCCGCAGACGATCGAGCGGGTGGCGGCGTGGTACCGCGAGCGATCCGAGCCGATCTCGCTCGTCGGCTGGAGCCTCGGCGGCGTGGTCGCCCGCGAGACCACCCGCGCCCGACCCGACGTCGTTGCCCGCGTGATCACCTTCGGCACGCCGCTCTGGGGTCCCCGGCACACGACCACGTCGAGGGCGACCAGCGACGACCTGCACGACATCGAACAACGCGTGCTGGCCCGCAACGCCAACCCGATCCGGCGCCCGGTCACCGCGATCTACAGCCGCAGCGACGGCGTCGTTCACTGGCGGGCCTGTGTCGATCCCGACCCCTGCACGGTCAACGTCGAGGTGACGAGCAGCCACATCGGCCTCGGCATCGACCCGGACGTGTGGTGCATCGTGGCGTCGACCCTCGCCAGCGAGCCCCGTGCAGGCTGAGCTCAGTCGAGCTGGCGGATCACGAGCCCGGTACGCAGCTTGGGAGTGAAGAACGTCGACTTCGGCGGCATCAACACACCTTCGCGGGCGGTGCGCTCGATCTCCGCGACACTCACCGGGCGGATCAGCACGGCCGCAACCGCCTGCCCCGACCGCACGGCGTCGACGACCAGGTCGACGCCGTGCTGGTACGTGACCGTGTGCGCCAGATCGGACAATGCCTGCTCCAACCACAAACCGTCGAGGCCGCGCACGCCATCGAACGCGCCCTCGCGCGCGATGAGCCACTGTCCGTTCCCGTCCGGCCCCACGAGGCACAGCACGCCATCGGCCGCCATCGCCGCGAGGGTTGCGCTGTCGATCACCCCGGCATCGCTCCGTTCGAAGTACCGATCGAGCGCAGCCACGAGGTCGTCCCACGCCGTGTCGTGGTACAGCCGGTGGATCGCCTCCACGCTGAGCTGATCGGCGACGAGCTCGCTCACGAACGCCAACGTCTCCTCCGCTGCGCCAGCGGTCGGGCCGCCGGATTCCCTGCGCTCGTCGCGATAGGTCCGGCTGATCCCGTAGCGGTGGTGACCGTCGGCGATCAGCACATCGTCGGAGGCGAGGAGGGCCTCGATCGCTTGGATGCGCTCGGGTTCGCTCACCCGTTCCACCACGTGTTCGACACCGTCGACGGTGACCGAGGCGATCGGCTCGGCCGGATCGGTGAGGAGCTCGGTGAGTCCGGCGGCGAGCGACAGGCCCCATACCGGAGACAGGTTGGCGACCGTCGACCGGGTCAGGTCGAGCCGGTCGGTCGACGCCTTCGGCGTGACCCGCTCGTGCGGCAGCACGCCGCCGGCGCCCTCGTCGACCACTTCGAGCCCGCCGAGCACACCGACGATGTTGCGCGGCGCACCGGTCGCGTCGACGAAGCGCATCCGGTAGATGGTGAAGGTCGGTGCGTCGTCACCCTCCAACACCCCATCCGCGATCCACTGCCGCATGGTCGCCGCGGCGCGGTCGTAGCGATCCGGCCCCTCGCTCTCGCGGGGTACGTCGACGTGGGTGATGTTGTGGTCGCTCCGCCTGCCGAGCGCATCGAGGTCGGCGTCGGACAAGACGTCGTAGGGCGGCGCGATGAGATCGTCGATGTCACGATCTCGGTAGCGAAGGGCAGCGAACGGGGTGAACCTGGGCACGGCTCCACAATGCCACCTCTCCGGCCGCGAACTGCAACGATCGTCGGTTCCATGATCTCCACCGTGCTCTGTGACCTCGACGGAGTCGTCTGGCTCGCACATCGTCCGATCCCCGGAGCGGTCGAAGCGATCGCCGCGCTCCAGGCGGCCGGCCGGCGGGTGCTGTTCGTCACCAACAACTCCGCCTCACCGATCGCGTCCCAGGAGTCGGTGCTCGGCTCGATCGGCATCGACGCGGCCGGGTCGGTCGTGTCGTCGGCGATGGCCGCCGCCCTCCTCGTCGAACCCGGCGAGCGCGTGCTCGTCGCCGGCGGCCCTGGTGTGGTGGAAGCCATGGAGCGACGCGGCGCCGAGGTGGTGGTCAACGACGGGACCCTCGACGCCGCGGCGATCGAGGCCAACCCGTTCGACGCTGTCGTCACCGGCCTGCATCGCGATTTCGACTACGCCCGGCTGGCGAGCGCGGCGCGAGCCGTTCACCATGGTGCCCGCCTGATCGGCACGAACAGCGACCCCACGTACCCGATGCCGACCGGCTTCGATCCCGGCGGCGGGTCGATCCTGGCCGCGATCGCGACCGCGGGCCTCGTCACCCCGGTCATCGCCGGCAAGCCGTATCGCCCCATGGCCACGCTGGTCGCCTCGCTGCTGGCGACCGAGGCCCAACCGTACGACCCGGCCACGGTGATCATGGTCGGTGACCGCCTCGACACCGACGGCGCCTTCGCCGCGGAGCTGGGCTGCCGGTTCGCCCTCGTCCGGTCTGGCTCGATCGCACCCGGCGCGACGGTCGACGGCTTGCCGGCCGGTTCGCTCGACGTGGCCGATCTGGCCACCGTCGCAGCGGTCGTGCTCGGCGAGGCGTCGAGCGACCGGGGATAGCATGCACCGATGGAGATTCCCAGCATCCAGCAGTTGATCGACGCCGGTGTGGAGTTCACCGAGGTCACCCGCAAGCAGGCCGACGCCTTCGTCAAACAACTCGTCGACAAGGGCGAGGTCCAACGGCGCGACGCGGAGAAGACGGTGCAGGCGCTCGTCGAGCGGGGCCGTCAGACCTCCGAGCGCATCGCCGCCAACGTGCAACGCGAGGTCGCCAAGCAGGTCGGCTACCTGTCCGAGCGCTTCGACGAGCTGGAGGACCGCTTCGAGGACCTCGCCGAGAAGCTGGCTGTCCGCGTCCCGGCAGCGGGAGCGGTCGTGAAGCCGGCCCCGACGAAGAAGAGCGCGGCGAAAAAGGCTCCTGCCAAGAAGGCACCCGCCAAGAAGAGCCCGGCCAAGAAGACGCCGGCCAAGAAGAGCGCGGCCAAGAAGAGCGCGGCCAAGAAGAGCACGGCGAAGAAGGCACCCGCCAGGAAGGCACCCGCCAAGAAGGCATCCGGCGCGTCGGGTTCCTGAGGCTCGGTGGCACCTCGTCGCCGGCTCGACGCCGAGTTGGTCCGCCGCCAGCTTGTGAGCAGCCGCACCGAGGCCCAGGGGTTGATCGCCGAACACCGAGTGCTCGTCAACGGCTCGATCGCCGACAAGGCGTCACGCCAGGTCTCGCCGGCAGACGCAGTCGTGGTCGAGGGTCCACCACCGCGCTTCGTCGGTCGTGGGGCCGAGAAGCTCGACCACGCCCTCGATGAGTTCGCCCTCGACGTCACCGGCCTCCGGGCGCTCGACGCGGGTGCTTCGACGGGTGGCTTCACCGATTGCCTGCTGCAGCGGGGGGCCGCCCACGTCGTAGCCCTCGACGTCGGGCACGGCCAGTTGCACGAACGACTGCGGGCCGATCCGCGGGTGACCAACCTGGAGCGGTGCAACGTCCGTCATGCCACCGCCGAGCAGATCGGCGGTCGCGTCGAGTTGGTGGTCGGCGACCTCTCCTTCATCTCGTTGACGACGGTGATCCCCGCGCTCGTGAGCCTGTGCCAACCTGGACGGTCGATGGTGCTCCTCGTGAAGCCGCAATTCGAAGCCGGACGAGCTGAAGTCAGCCGCGGCAAGGGTGTGATCACCGATCCCGCGATCCGCGAGCGTGTCCGCGGGAGCGTCGCCACCGCACTGGGGGCAGCCGGCTGCGCGGTGGTCGGCTGGACCGAGTCGCCGATCCGCGGCGCCGATGGCAACGTCGAGTTCCTCGTCCATGCGGTCACACCATGACGAGCTTGCGGAGCATCGCGCTCGTCGCCCATCACGAACGTGAACTGGCGCGCGAACTGGCCGACAAGGCCGCGGTGTGGTGCTCGATGCGCGACGTCGAGGCCTGGATGCCTGTCGACGACGCGGTCGTCATCGGCACACCCGGTCTCGCCTCCGATCGTCCCGTCGCCGAGGCCGATCTCGTGCTCAGCCTCGGCGGCGACGGCACGATGCTGCGCAGCGTTCGGCTCCTCGACGGCGCCAACGTGCCGCTGCTCGGAGTGAACCTCGGTGCACTCGGCTACCTGACCGAAGTCGAGGCCGACCGGATCGACGAGGCTTTGGATCGCTTCGCCGCCGGCTCGGACGCCGGCCAGTGGCATCTGGACGAGCGGATGATGCTCGACGTGACGGTCAACGGTGTCGACGTCGGCCGGGCGTTGAACGAAGCGGTCATCGAAAAGGGGCTCACCGGGCACACCGTCCGGCTCCTGGCGCGCATCGACGGCGAGCCGTTCACCTACTACAACGCCGACGGCTTGATCGTCGCGACGCCCACCGGGTCGACCGCGTACTCACTGTCGGCCCGCGGACCGATCGTGTCACCGCGCCACCGAGCCGTCCTGCTCACACCGGTGTCGCCCCACATGCTGTTCGATCGCAGTCTGGTGCTCGATCCGAGCGAGGTGATCGAGATCGTGGTGTCCGGGCACCGTAACGCCCAGGTGTCGATCGACGGCCAGCCGTTCGGCCCGCTCGACGACGGAGACGTCGTCCGCGTCGTTCCGTCCGCCGAGACGGCGAGCTTCGTCCGCTTCGGCACCTACCAGTACCACCAGATCCTGAAGGCCAAGTTCGGCCTCACCGATCGCTGAACCCGGCCGCCGATGCTGACCGAACTGCACCTCGAGAACCTCGGCATCATCGAACGGCTGGAGCTCATGTTCGGCGACGAGCTGACGGTCGTCACCGGCGAGACGGGGGCGGGCAAGACGATGCTCGTCGAGGCGATCGAGCTTCTCGTCGGCGGCCGTGCCGACCCGGCGATGGTTCGCCACGGCGCGACCGAGGCGCGGGTCGACGGGCGGTTCACCACCGCCGATGGCGACGAACTGGTCCTGACGAGGGTGATCCCACGAGACGGTCGCTCACGCGCGTACGTCAACGGGCGGCTGGCGACGGCGGCGTCGCTGGCCGAGGCCACCGATGGGCTCGTCGATCTGCACGGCCAGCACGCCCACCAGAGCCTGCTGTCGACCGCTACCCAACGCGCCGCGCTCGACCGGTACGGCCAGGTCGACCTCGAACCGTTGCGCCTCACCCGCGCTCGGTTGACCGAGATCGACGCCGAACTCGCCACGCTCGGCGGCGACGAACGGGTGCGTGCCCGCGAGATCGACCTGCTGCGCTACCAACTCGACGAGTTGGACCGTGCCGAAGTGGTCGACGCGGACGAGGACGTTCGGCTCGACACCGAAGAGACGTTGCTCGGCGATGCCGTCGCCCATCGGGAGGCGGGAACCGTGGCGCTCACCGCGCTGACCGACGACGACGGCGCCCGCGATGCGCTTGCGGTCGCCGCCAACGCGCTGGACGGACGCGCCCCGTACGGCGAGGCCACCGAGCGGCTCCGCTCGATCCTGGCCGAGCTCGACGACATCGCCGCCGAGGTCCGATCCACGTCCGAGGGGATCGACGAGTCGCCCGAGCGGCTGGAGGCGATCCGTGAGCGGCGCCAACTGCTGAAGAACCTGTGCCGCAAGTACGGCGACGACCTCGGCGCAGTGATGGCCTTCCATGCCGAGACCCAGGCCCGGCTCGACGAGCTGGAGCGCTTCGACGAGCGGGCCGCGGCGCTCGACCGGGAGCGACAGCAGGCGGTGGCCGACGAAGCTGCCGCCGCGCGTGCTGTCGGGGCGGCCCGGCGCGCCGCGGCCCCGCAGCTGGCGGCGGCAGTGCAGGCCGCGCTCCGCGAACTGGCGCTGCCGCACGCCGAGATCGCCGTGCAGGTCGGCGAGCACGACGACGACCATCCCGGCGATCACGTCACGTTCCTGCTCGCCGCCAACCCCGGCTCGCCCCTGCTCCCGTTGACCCGGGTGGCATCGGGCGGTGAGCTCGCCCGCACGATGCTGGCGCTGCGGCTCACGCTCAGCGCGCCCGGACCAGGGCTGACGCTCGTGTTCGACGAGGTCGACGCCGGCATCGGTGGCACGGCGGCGACGGCCGTCGGCCGGGCCCTGGCCCGTCTCGGAGCGCAGAGCCAGGTCATGGTCGTCACCCATCTGGCGCAGGTCGCGGCGATGGCTTCCGACCAGTTCGTGGTCGAGAAGTCCGTGCGGTCGGGCGACACCCATGTGGTCGCACGGAAGGTGACCGGTGACGACCGCGTGGGCGAGATCGCCCGGATGCTGTCGGGCCGCGACTCGGCATCGGCCCGGGATCACGCGCGAGAGCTGCTCGGCGCGACGCCCGACGCGTGATCCCCGACGCGCCATCGATCGCGGGGGTATGGTGAGGTCCCGTCGTGATGTTGAGACGGAGGAGCGCCCGATGACCAAGCACATCTTTGTGACCGGGGGCGTCGCGAGTTCGCTCGGCAAGGGGCTCACCGCCTCGTCGTTGGGCCGCCTGCTCAAGCTCCGTGGCCTCCGGGTGACGCTGCAGAAGCTCGACCCGTACATCAACATCGACCCGGGCACGATGAACCCGTTCGAGCACGGCGAGGTGTTCGTCACCGACGACGGCGGCGAGACCGACCTCGACCTCGGCCACTACGAGCGCTTCATCGACGAGAGCCTCTCGCGCAACTCCAACGCCACCACCGGCTCAATCTACCAGACCGTGCTCGCCGCGGAGCGCCGTGGCGACTACCTCGGCAAGACCGTCCAGGTGATCCCGCACATCACCGACGAGATCAAGCGCCGGGTCGAGCGGGTCGCCCGCAACGACGTCGACGTCGTGATCACCGAGGTCGGCGGCACCGTCGGCGACATCGAGATCCTCCCGTTCCTCGAGGCGATCCGCCAGTTCCGCAACC
>CAZYWK010000088.1:0-14367 GCA_964651825.1 uncultured Ilumatobacteraceae bacterium
CAGGGCAGCACGAGCGGCATGCGTTCCCAGCCGCGGACGGTGCTCGTGGGGGCCAGGCTGATGCCGGTGTAGTCGACGTCCCACTCCGGGAACCGGGTCAGCAGTTCGTCGAGGGCGACGCGGCCTTGGAGCCGGGCGAGGCTGGCGCCGAGGCAGAAGTGCAGACCGAAGCCGAACGTGAGGTGCTGGATGTCGTGACGGTGGATGTCGAAGACGTCCGGGTTCTCGTACCGGCGGGGATCACGGTTCGCCGCCGCCATGCTCAGGAGGACCGGGCTGCCGGCCGGGATCGTGGCGCCGTGGAGCTCGACGTCGCGCATGGTGATCCGCGCCGTGGCGTGGCCGGTCGGCTCGAACCGGAGGGTCTCGTCGATCACCTTGGGGATGAGCGAACGGTCCTCCACGATCTCGCGCCGCTGGTCGGGGTGCTCGGCGAGCACCTTGGCGAGCCAGCCGATCAACCGGCCGGTGGTCTCGTTGCCGGCGCCGGCGAGCACGGCGGTGTAGGTCAGCACCTCCTGGCGGGTCAGCGTGCGTCGCTCGCCGTGCTCGTCGTCGAACTCGGCCGTGAGCAGTTGCGTCATCAGGTCGTCGGAGGGATGCTCGGCGCGCCACTCGATGTAGTCGGCGAACATGTCGCCGCTCGCCACCTGCTCCTGCTTGACCTCCATCGGCTCACCCCGCCTGGTGCGCAGGTCGGCGTCGGTCTTGTCCCGCACTGCCACCTGATCCTCGGCGGGGATGCCGAGCAGCATGCCGATGACGCGCATCGGCAAGATGGCCCCCAGCTCGGTGATGATGTCGAAGCCCGACGAACCCACGAGCGGGTCGAGGCAACCGGCGCAGAACTCGCGGACCTGATCTTCGAGGGCAGCCATCCGGCGAGGTGTGAACACCCGTGACATCAGGCTGCGGTGCATCGTGTGCAGCGGCGGATCCTCGAACAGGATCACTCCGGGCGGCAGCTCGACGCCGGCACGGATGATGTCGAGGATGTCGCTGCGCGTGCTGGAATACGTCTCCCAGTCGAGCAATGCGTGCTCGACGTCGGCGTGGCGCGTCAACATCCAGAAGTCGAACCGGTCGTTGTGGTACGCCGGCGCCTCTTCGCGCAGGCGCGTGTAGGTCGGGTACGGATCGGCGTTGATCTCGACGTCGTACGGGTCGTAGTAGACGGTGGCCACGTCGAGAACGTACCTTTCGTTGGAACGACTGTTCAACATTCGATCTCGCCACTGCGAGGTCCTGACCCCACGGAGAGGCCTGGTCACCGATGAGAGAGCAACGGCGTTCGAAGGCGATCGCGATGAGCGACGACGAGCGGGACGAGTTCCTGCGCACCGAGCGGACATGTCGCGTGGCAACGGTCGGAGGAGATGGCGCACCGCACGTCACCCCGCTGTGGTTCGTGTGGCACGACGGCTCGATCTGGCTGACCTCGCTGGTGCGCAGCCAACGGTGGACCGATCTCCAACGCGACGACCGCATCAGCGTCGTCGTCGACGCGGGCGAGGGCTACATGGAGCTCCGCGGCGTCGAGGTGTCCGGGCGGGCGACGGTGGTCGGCGAGGCGCCGCGCACCGGCGAGCCCGTTGCGGAGCTCGATCCCGTCGAGCGGATCAACGCCGACAAGTACGCGGGCGGCCAGGTGTTCCACGATGGCCGCCACGGCTGGCTGCGCATCGTGCCCGACAAGATCGTGAGCTGGGACTTCCGCAAGCTCGCCGCGCCGAAGTGAGCTGAGGGCGGAGGACTGGCGCCGCCGCGGCGGTCCTCGTCATCCCGGCGGCCCCTCGAGCTGGTCGAGATAGTGCTCGATCAGGGCGTACGTCTCGTCGATGCCGGTGCTCATCCCCATCGACCGTTCGAGAACGAGTGCACGTGACATGCCGGCGATCAGGACGAGCAGCGTGACCGGCGGTATCTCGCCGGCATCGAGGCCGCGTTCGCTGAGCGCTGCCTCGAGCTCTTTGAGCTGCTCGGTGCGGAAGCGCTCGGCGTAGTCGGCGAGCTCGGCCTTGATCACCTTGCGATGGTTGGCGAGCGCCATGAACTCGGTGAGCAGCCCGGCGCCGTCGGGGTCGGAGCTGATCTTCCAGAGAGCGTGCAGCGGTCGGGTTGACACGATGTTGCGCTGCTGACGTTGGAGCTGGTGATCGGCCCGCCGGCGCAGGGCGGCGATGAACAGGTCGTCGAGCGTCGGGAAGTAGTAGTGGACCAGCGCGGGCGTGACACCGGCGTCCTTGGCGATCCGCCGCGAGCTGACCGCCGCGTAGCCGTCGGCGAGCATGATCTGCTCGGTGACGTCGAGCAGCCGGGCCCGGGTCTCGGACGTCTCGGTTCCGGTACGGCGCGGCTTGCTCATGCCGTCATTCTGCCGCCGCGGCGGCGCGGACGGCGGTGATGATGCCCTGGTAGCCGGTGCAGCGGCACACGTTGCCGGAGAGGCCGACCCGGATCTCGTCGTCGGTCGGGTCGGGGTTGTCGCGGAGCAAGGCCGTCGCCGACACGACGAAGCCGGGCGTGCAGAACCCGCATTGCAGGCCGTGATGGTCGCGGAACGCGGCCTGCACCGTCGACAGCTCACCGTCGGCGCCGGCGATGCCTTCGATCGTGGTGATCTCCGAACCGTCGGCCTGAACGGCGAACATCAGGCACGACCGAACCGCGTCGCCGTCGACGAGCACGGAACACGCCCCGCACACGCCGTGCTCGCAGCCGAGGTGGGTGCCGGTCAGCCCGCAGCGTTCGCGGAGGTAGTCCGCGAGCGTGAGGCGTGGTGGCACGCTCGCGGCGCGGCGGGTTCCGTTGACCGTCACCGTGATCTGGTGGTCGGACACGTCAGTCATGTCGGGCCTCCTCGAGGGCGCGGGTGACGGCACGGGCGACGACGACTGCCCCGATGCGGGCGCGGTAGCCGGCCGAGCCGTTCAGGTCGGTCGGGATGTTGGTGAGCCCATCGACGACGAGCGCGCCGAGCGCCGTCGCGTCGACGGCCGCGGCACCGACGATCGATCGCTCGGCGACGCTCGCCCGCAGGGGTGTGGAACCGAGGCCGAACAGCCCGATTGCGCACCGTTCGACCGTTCCGCCGGCGGCGATCGTGACGCCGATGGCGGCGCCGGCGATGGCGAAGTCACCGTGGCGGCGGGCGACCTCCTCGACGGCGAAGCCCGACTGCCCGGGCCACACCGGGAAGCGCAGACCGGTGAGCAGCTCGTCGTCGCCGAGGGCGGTCGAGAACGTCGTGTCGAAGAACTCGGCAGCCGGGATGTCGCGGCGGCCGCTCGGCCCTGCCACCTCGAACACGGCATCGAGCGCGACAGCGACCGCTGGCAGCTCGGCGGCCGGATCGGCGTGGGCGAGCGAGCCGCCGATCGTGCCCCGGTTGCGGATCTGGAAATGGCCGATCAGCGGCAGCGCCCTCGCCAGCAACGGGACCTTCGCCGCCACGGTCGCGTCACGCCCGACCGTGGCCTGCGTGGTCGCCGCGCCGATCCACACGTGATCGCCGCGATCCTCGACGCCGCGGATGCCTTCGACCTGGCGAAGGTCGACCAGGTCGGTGGGGGTGGCGAGCCGCAGCGCCATGAGCGGTGTGAGGCTCTGACCACCCGCGATCACCTTGGCGTCGTCGAGCTGGGAGAGCAGGCCGACGGCGTCGTCGACGGTCGTCGGCGCGTGGTACTCGAACACGACGGCCTTCACGACGGTTCCGTTCCGGTCGCGGCCTTGTCGGTGACGGCTTGCTCGATGGCGGTGAGCAGCACCGACGGGCTGAACGGCAGGCGGGTGAGCTTCACGCCGAGCGGGGCGAGCGCATCGGCGACGGCGTTGGCGACCGCGGCCGGAGCGGCGATCGCGCCGCCCTCGCCGACGCCCTTGTACCCGCCCGGCCCGGGGCCCGGCGAATCGTCCATGTGCCCGTACTCGATGATCGGCACCTCGGTGCTCGTGGGGAGGAGGTAGTCGACGAACGTCGTGGCGAGCGGGTTGCCGTCGTCGTCCCACGGGAAGTCTTCGAACAGTGCGCCGCCGATGCCCTGCACGGTGCCACCGGCGATCTGTCCCTCCACGACGTTGGGGTTGATCATCGGCCCGCAGTCCTCCGCGACCACGTAGCGCAGGAGCGTGACGATGCCGGTGTCGGTGTCGACCTCGCACGTGCACACGTGGGTGGCGTTGGCCCACACGTTGGGCGCCTCGGACCGGTAGCGGGCGCTGGCTTCGAGGCCGAGCTCGATCTCCCGTGGCAGCTTGTCGTGGCCGAAGTAGGCGATGTTCGCGATCTCCGCGAACGACAGCCCGATCGTCTCCGACCCGGCGACCGAGGCCCGGCCATCGGCAAGCACGATGTCGGCGGGTGAGGCCTCCAACACGTGCGCCGCGATCGTGGCGATCTTCGTCCGCAGGATCGCGGCCGTGTCGCGGATCGCGCCGGCGACCATCGAGCCGCTGCGACTGCCGCCAGTGCCCGAGCCGAACGGGGTGAGGGCCGTGTCGCCCTGCACGGTGCTGACCATCGAGAGGTCGACACCGAGCGCGTCCGCGGTGAGCTGGATCGCCGTGGTCTCCAGGCTGTTGCCCGCCGAGCCGCCGGCGAGGTACACGTTCACGGCGCCGGACGGCTCGATGCGGATGGTCGCGCCCTCGCTGCCGTGGTGCGGCATGCCGCTGGCGGTCGGCTCGACATAGCTGGCGGTGCCGACGCCGAGGTAGCGGCCATCGGCGCGGGCCGCGGCCTGCTCCGCGCGGAACGCGTCGTAGTCGACGAGGTCGAGCGCCATCTCGAACGTCTCGAGCGGCGTCATGTCGGTGAGCTGCATCCGGTTGGCGGTCGAGTAGGGCAGCTCGTCCTTGCCCAGGAGGTTGCGGCGGCGCAGGTCGGCCGGGTCGACACCGAGCTGGCGGGCGGCGATGTCGAGGGTCATCTCGCGGGCGACCGTCTCGAACTGCCACGGCCCGCGGTAGGCGGTGCGGCCGGGCGTGTTCGTGAACATGCACGTGGCGGTCCACGTCGCGTTCGCCAGCCGGTACCCGCCGGGGAAGATCATCCCGACCGCGGCTGCTACACCCACGGGCCATGGCACCGGGTAGGCGCCGATGTCCTGCACCACGTCGATCGTGCCGGCGAGCCACGTGCCGTCGGCGTCGAAGGCCATCCGGACGTCGCCGTACTCGCGGCGCGAGCTGCTGGCCATCAGGTTCTCGCGCCGGTCCTCGATGAACTTCAAGGCGCCGCGCACCTTGCGGGCCGCCAGCAGCACGCAGATGTCCTCGCGGTGGGCCTGGATCTTCTGGCCGAACGCGCCGCCGGTGTCGCGGGCGATCACCCGCACCTGGTTCTCCGGGATGCCGAGCAGCCGGGCGGCGAAGCCGCGCAGGTCGTGTGGGGCCTGGGTGGCGGCCCACACCGTGAGCGTGCCGTCGGGGGCCGACCACTCGGCGACGATGCCGCGCGTCTCCATCGGACAGGCGACGTAGGCCTGCTGGAAGATGGTCTCCTCGACGACGAGTGCGGCCTCGTCGAACACCGGCGCCAGCTTCTCGGCCGGGCGCCCGCCGAGCTGGCCGGCGACGTTGTTCGCCCAGCCTTCGTGCACGAGCTCGTCGTTGGTGATCGCGGTCGTGTGGTCGACGACCGCTGGCAGCGGGTCGTAGTCGACGTCCACGAGATCGACGGCGTCCTCGGCGACGTACCGGTCGTCGGCCACCACGAGCGCGACGAGATCGCCGACGAACCGGACTTCACCTTCAGCGAGCGGAGGTCGTGGCGTGTCGGGGATGTCCTTGCCCATCATGGCGTACCACGCCTCGTGGACGCCGGGGTTGAGGTCGCCGGCGGTGAACACCGCGTGCACGCCGGGCAGGGCCAGCGCGGCGGAGGTGTCGATGCTCACGATGCGGGCACGGGCGAACGGGCTGCGCACGAAGCAGGCGTGCACCATGCCGGGCCGCACGATGTCGTCGACGTAGGTGCCATGCCCGGTGATCAGCCTGGCGTCCTCCACGCGGGGTACCCGGGCCCCGGCGTAGCGTGCCGCACCCGGTGCGATCTCGACACTCACCGTGGTGGCGTCCCCCGCGGCTCGTCCCACCAGGGCATCATCTTGAACACCATGGCGTCGGGATCGTGGATCAGTTCGAGGTACACGCCGATCTCGTCGACCGTGTCGAGGTAGCAGAAGCGGGAGTTGCCCATCACGCCCGACATGATCGGCGCGTATCCGTCGTCGATCGCCGCGTGCCGCAGCCCGTCGTAGTCGTCGACGAAGAAGCCGAGGTGATGCGCGCCCGGCCCCCGCTCGGCGAGCAGGTCGAAGTGCAGGCCCTCGCCGCGCAGCGGCTGGATCAGCTCGATCATCATGTTGCCACTGCGCCCGAACGCCAGCCCGAGGTCGCACTGCACCGTCCGGCTGGAGCCCTCGGCACCCAGTTCCCACGGCGTCGTCGACTCGAACTCGAAGTACTTCGTGCACCCGAACGAGCGGCGCATCGACTCCTTGGCGGCCTCCAGGTCGTCGACGACGAACGCCTGCTGGCGCAGGTACGGGCCGAGCCGGCCCATCACCGCGCCGAGGTTGCCAGCGGTGTGGCTGTTCACCAGCGCTCCGCGGGGGTGTCCATCGTCATCGGCCGGGCGTACGACGGGTCGTCGGTGTCCCACGTGCCCTTGATGAAGCCGGCGAAGCCGCCCTGGGAGATGGCGGAGGTGTCACCGTTCATCGTCCATTCGATGGTGCAGCGGCGCAGGGCGATCTTCCACACGCCATCGCGGCGTTCGAGCCGGTCGAGGTAGCGCCCGCCGATGAGGGCGACCGTGCGGCCGTCGCGGACGCGCATCGTGCCGATCACGTAGCTCTCGGCGTGCGCGACGTCGCCGTCGATCTCACAGGTGTGGGTGGTGATGTTGTGGAGGTGGTCGATGAAGATCGACGAGTGCGCCTCGTTGGCGTACGTGCCGTACTCGGGGCCCGACTTCACGACCGGGCCGTGCTCGTCGACGGCGTCGTCGAAGTAGACGCTCGTCATCAGGGCGAGATCGTGGCGGTCGTGGCCGCGCGATTGGTTCATCACGCAGTCGAGGATGCCCTGGCGGTCGTTCAGGTGCCGCACCTCGGCGCGCAGCGCGGCCAGCTGGTCGTCGATGGTGCCGGGTTCGACGGTCATGCTGGGTCCTCCGGTGGTTGGAGCAGGGCCGGGATCGTCGGGTCGACCTCGAGGCCGACCGAACGCATCAGGAATCCAACGGTCTCGTAGCAGCCGACGGTGAAGATCAGGTCGAACAGTTGCTGCTCGTTCAGTTCGGTGGCGAGCGTGGTCCAGGTGGCATCGCCGATCACGCCGTCGTCGATCAGTTCGTCGACGGCACGGATCGTCGCGGCCTCGATCGGCGTGAAGAACGGCGCGCCGGGCCCGAACGCGACACGTGCCATCTCCTCGTCGCTCAGGCCCGCGTCGCGGCCGTTGAAGAGGTGTTGGGCCCAGACGTAGGCGGCCTGCCGCTTGACCGCGACGCGCAGGACCACGATCGCCCGCAGCCGGCCGGGCAGCGTGGTGCCGTGGAGCACGTGCCCGTTGAACGGGAAGAACACCTGCGCCAGCGCCGGATGGTGGGCGAACGCCCCGATCGCGGCGAGCCCCCTCGGGCGGTCGGCGCCGCTCGCCGCCGCCATCGGATGACCCTCCGGCGCGCGCAGCGCCATCGCCGCGTCGATCACCTCCCGCGGCCACTCCTTCGGCGGCAGCGGAGGAATGCGCTCGGGATCAGACGATGACACGGCCACCGTTGACGCCGAGGATCTGACCGGTGATGTAGTCGGAGTCGTCGCGGGCGAAGAACGCGCACGCGGCGGCGATGTCGTCGGGCTTGCCCACCCGGCGGACTGGGGTCGACTTCTCGTGCACCTCGACGCCACCGCCCAGCATCCCGCTGGCCTCTGCCTCGCGCAGGGCCGGCGTGTCGACGAAGCTCGGCGGTACCGCGTTGACCGTCACACCCTTCGGGCCGAACTCCTTGGCCAGCGACCGGGTCATCGCGATCACGGCACCCTTCGACGCCGAGTAGTGGACCTGGCCGGCGTTGCCGGTCTGCGCGCTCGACGACGCGATGTTCACGATGCGGCCCCAGTGGGCTTCGATCATGTCGGGCAGCACCGCCTGGCAGCAGTCGAGCGTGCCCCGCACGTTGACCGCGAACACCTGCTCGAACTCGTCGTGGGTGATCTTCAAGAACTTGGTGAACGGGGCGATGCCGGCGTTGTTGACGAGGATCGTTGCCGCGCCGAGCCGCTCCTTGGTCTCGGCGACTCCGGCGTCGATCTGGCCGCGGTCGCTCACGTCGACCGTGACGCCGATCGCCGTTCCGCCCTCGGTGTTGATCAGCTCGGCCGTCGAGTTCGCACCGTCGCCGTTGCGATCGAAGATCGCCACGGAGGCGCCGTCACGGGCCAGGCGCAACGCAATGGCGATGCCGATCCCGGAGCCGCCGCCGGTGACGATGGCGGTGCGCGGTTCGGACCAGGGCGGAACAGGAGTCATGGCACGCTCTCTCGTGATGTCGTTCGTGGTGTCGTCCACCGGTTGCTGTACAGGTGTTTAGCACGCGCTCGCGCACGCACCAAACCTCCATGAGCCTGCCAGATCACACTCCGCCGGCGCGCACCGTCAGGCGACGTGAGTCTGCGCAGCCACCTCGCGGAAGCGCTCCAGGCGGTGCTGCATGTCGGACGCCGCCAAGCGTCGTGCCGCCCCCTCGTACGCGGCCTCCACGACGTCGCTCGTGATCCGACCCGACAACAGGGTGGCACCGGCGAGCTCGAGGGCTGCCCGGCCCGGTCGGAGGAGCAAGACCTCGTGACCCTGGCGCCGGAGCTGCGACGTCTCGCGGAGCACGGTGCGGTTCGGCCACATGCGCAGCACCCGACCAGGACCGGCGGGAGGATCGGCCGGGTCGAACGCGATCGCGCTCACTGCGAGTACCGCCCGCGAGGGGAGGCGGGCCGCGACGTCGAGGTTGGTCGCCGAGCGCAGGCCGCCATCGACGAGCCGGGCGCCGCCGACGCGGACCGGCGGGTAGAGGCCGGGGATGGCGCACGACGCCTGGAGTGCCCGGCGTAGCGTCGCGCGTGGCGTGCCGCCGCGGGGATGAGCTCCGAGCACGACCCGCTCGCCGGTGTCGAGATCCGACGCCACGGCATAGACCGCTCGCTCGGGCCACCCCTCCGGATAGAACTCGCTCGCCCAGTCCTGCGACTCGCCGAGCGACAGCATCGCTCCGGGGAAGTGCCGCTGGAGCACGCCGGGCGGCTCGGGAAGCGGCATCCGCACGGGGCTGAGCGCCCGCGTCAGCACCCACGCCGACCCGACGGCTCGCCGGCCGAGCTCGGGCCACGACCGCCAGGCCGGGGTCGATTCGAGCGGGCCGCTCCGGTCCGTCGCCCGGTCGGCGCACACCCGGGCGGCGATCTCGTCGAGTGGCACGCCGAGCTGCACGTCGGCCGCCACCGTCGAGCCGGCGGACGTGCCGACTGCCGCCGCGGCATCGGCCACGTCGATACCGGCCTCCTTGAGCGCCATGAGGATCCCGGCGCTGATCCCGATCGCCATGGCGCCACCGCCACCGATGACGGCGGTGAAGCCCCGTTCCCGTGCCGGCGTGGCGGTCACGCGCGGGCCTTCGCCGCGGCGAGGAGGTCGTCGATGGCGCCGGCCAGGCAGTCCTCGTAGAACTCCGGATCGGGCATGGCGTCGCGGTCGGCCGTGAAGCAGAAGTTCACGTGGTCACCGTAGCTACCGATGCCATTGTTCAAGGCCATCCCGTCGAGCACCGGCCCGAGCCCGGTGACGTCGACCATCCTCGCGCCACAGAAGTACATCGGCGTGCGTGGCCCGGGCACGTTGCTCACGAGCGTGTGCACCGCCAGCGTCCGGCCCCGCCGGCTCAGCGCCCGCACGGCGGTGCGTTGCACGGTGCCGATCAGGCCGCCGAGCGCCTCCTCCGACATCTCCATCAGCGCGCGAACGGGGTACGCGCCGGCGTCCTTCACGTGCGACGTCGACACCACGATCCGCCGGAGTCGTGCGAACGGATCGGCCTCGTCGGTCGCCATCGTGATCGGCGCCAGCGTGAACTGGTTACCGGCGGTTGCGCTCGACCCCGCCGATGCCGATGCCGCCGTACCGTCCGCGCTGGCCGTTTGCTGGGTGATCGTCGGGCGGATGGAGATCGGCATCATCGCGAGCAGCGACGCCTCGGGCAGATCGTCCTTGTCGAGCAGGTAGGTGCGGATCGCGCCGCCGACGACGGCGAGGCCGATGTCGTTGATCTTGGCCTCCGGCATCCCCCGGCGGATCTGCTTCATCACGCCGATGGTCGTGTACGACGTGCCGAACACCCGGTGGGGGCCGACCGGTTGGTTGAAGCGCGTGCCCGCCGGCAGGCTGGCGGGCGACGTCACGTCGGGGTTGCGGCTGTCGCGCGCCAGCATCGGCAGCTGGCGGGCGGCATCGCCGAACGACCTCAGCACGCTGACCGGCCGCGCCATCCCGTGCAGCGCGGCGCGGCGCAGCAGGTCGGCGTCGCTCGGGATCGGGTCGGGTTCCCAGTGGTAGCCCGGATCCGGGGGTGGCGGAGGCGCATCCGGTGCGTGGGTGTGGATCGCGGTGAGGATCTCGGCGCCGGCGACACCGTCGATGGCAGCGTGATGGACGCGCAGGAACACCGCGATCGATCCCGGCGGCACGTGGTCGATGCCGTCGAGCCCGTCGATCACGTACAGCTCCCACGGTGGCCTGGTCAGGTCGAGCGGGCGGGCGTGGATGCGGGCGACCTGGGTGCAGAACTGGCGCCAGTTGCCGGGCCGGGGGAGGGCGATCTGGCGGACGTGGTACTCGAGATCGAAATCGCCGTCGCGGACCCAGTACGGCCGGTCGAGACCGAGCGGCACGTTCAGGATCCGCTCGCGGAAGCTCTCGGCGACGTGGAGCCGGTCGCCGATGTAGGCGAGGACGTCGTCGTAGCCGGGTGGGCCGTCGGTGCACGCTGACGTGTCGTAGATCCCGACGATGCCGATCGTGTTGTGCGCCGACGGCGTATCGATCGCCACCATCGTCCAATCGGATGTCGACAGCTGTCGCATGGTTCCCCCAAGTCGGATGTGAGTCAGGCCTGTCGCAGCCCGCTCGTGACGAGTATCGATGCAAGGTGTTCGTCGTAGGCCCGCGAACGACCCGTGGTCAGATGGCCGCGCGGCCGCCACAGGATCGACGGCTCGTCCCAGTGGCGCCACAGGCGAGCCGCGCCAGCGGGCGCGGCGACCTGGTCGCCCTGACCGGCCACGATGAAGCGCCGTTCGCGGGGCACGAGGCAGGGGAGGCCGAGCGGCGAGACCGGGCGGTGGATCGCGGTGATCCGCTCGTCGTAGAGCGCTCGGTGCAGCCGTCGCTTCGATGGTACGAGCGGTTCGGCCGCCCGCAGCGACCCTGCCAGGTCGGGCTGTGGCACGAGCGCGACCACGCAGGCAAGGTCGGCTTCCAGCGCGGAGAGCAGGCTGGCCACGTACGACCCGAGCGACAGGCCGAGCACCCCGACCGCCGGCGCGCCGTGCTCCCCGCGGAGCCACGCCAGCAGGCGCCGGACGTCCCAGATGGCCTGCGTGAGCCCGAGCACGTTGTTCACCGGGTACACGTTCGACACGAACATCCGGTCGGGCGCGAAGCCCTCGGCCCGCGGGCCGTGGAGGGGCAGCACCGGCAGCGCGACGTTGACACCGAGGTCCTCGTGGAGGCGCCGGACGCGCAGCATCCGCAGGTCACCCGGCCGCCCCATGCTCTGGCCGTGGACGGCGACGAGCCATGGCCGCGGCCCGCCGGCGTGCCGCAGGAGGCGAACGGGTACGACGCGGTTCGCGGTCAGCGATCGCCAGCGCTCCGCGCCCGGTTCGCCCTCGACCGGCTCCCAGCCGCTCTCGAAGCTGAACTGCTCGACGCCGCCCTTGGCGCGCTCGATGTTGCCGCTCGGCACACCGGGAGGGCGCGGGTGACGTCGGGTGGGATCATCGAGCCAGCCGGCGTCGCCGTAGAACATCACCGCCGCGTCGACCTCGGTCGACGAGCGGGCATAGTGCTCGGCGGAGCCCGTGGAGGAGAGCAGCCCCATCGGCAGGTTGATCATCGTGTCGACCGCCACCGCTCCCGCCAGCCCGATCGACGGGTCAGGCGTCGGCACGTCGCGCTCGAGTGGCGTGCCGGCCCGCTTCGCGGCTGCCGCCCGCAGCGTGAACCGCGCTCCGGCTGCCCCCGCGACGGTCGCCGCGACGACGACGGGTGCTGCGACCGCCGCTCCGACGACTCGTTTGATGCTGGCCATCGCTTCCCCTTACCCGAGCCGACCGGGCGACAGTCTCACACACTCGTCCGCCCTGGGCGGCGTGAGTGACGCCTCAAGTCCCCGCCGCCGCGATCGGGCCAGGGACATGAGTCGTCAGTCGCCGGTGACGAGCGAGGCGAGGAGCTCGCGGGTGCGGCGGATCGACGCCTGCGGGTCGTCGCCGACCGGGAAGATCGCCGCGTGGACGTCGGTCGCGCCGGCGTCGACCAGGGCCTGGAGCTGACGGGTGACGGAGGCTTCGTCGCCGACGACGGCCGTGTCGGCCGGCGACGCCGCGCCGTCGAGGTCGACGACGCGCTGGAAGTTCGGACGGCTCGCGTAGAGCGCCGCGGCCCGGGCTTGCGCGGCGCGGGCCGCGTCGGCGTCGTCGTGCACGGCCACCGGCAGCCCGGCGACGATGCGCGGCGCCGGCCGCCCTGCCGCGGCGGCCGCCTCGTTGATCCGAGGCGCGACGTGGGTCTCGATGACCTTCGCCGAGGCGAGCCACAGGATCGTTCCGTCGGCGACCTCACCGGCCACCCGCAGGAGACGGGGGCCGAGGGCGGAGACGAGCACCGGCACCGGATGGTCCGGAGCGACCATCCGTCCCGCGCTGTGCGTGACCCAGTGGTCGCCGTCGATGTCGACCGTCTCGCCGCGCAGCAGTGCGGCGACGATGCGCACGTACTCTTCGGTGTTCGCGCCGGGCTGGTCGTACGACAGGCCGTACGCGTCGTGGATGACGGCGTCGTGCGAGGGTCCCAGTCCGAACGTCAGGCCGGGCCGGCCCATCGCCTTGGTCACCGACGCGATGCGGTTCGCCTGGAGCAGCGGGTGGCACGGGTAGGTCTGGAGGACCGCCGTGCCGAGCTCGATCCGCTCGGTGGCACGGCCGGCGAGGGCCATCGCCACGAGCGGATCGCCGGTGACGCCGCTCGCGTACCAGAGCGACGTGAACCCGTCGGCCTCCGCGTCGACCGCTTGTCGGATCAGGACGTCGACGCTCGACGCCCAACTCGTCAGACCGATCCGCATCGCGCAGGATGGTAGTGCTGAACGGGTGACTAGCATCGTCGGCAGAAGGTTCACGAACGAGGGGGACGACTGCATGAGCATCACGATCGAGCCGATCTCCGACCGCATCGGCGCGTCCATCACCGGGGTGACGGGCGACCAGGCCGCCTCGCCGGCCGTGGCCGCCGAGGTGCAGGACGCCATCGACCGGTTCGGGGTGGTCGTGTTCCCCGGGCTCGACATCAGCGACACCGCCATGGCTGTCCTCGCCCGCCAGCTCGGCGAGGTGGTGCTGCCGCTGCACGGCGCGCTCGCCGAGCATCCCGAGATCGCGCCGGTCACGCGCAATCCCGCCGAGGACAAGATGGCGCAGTATCGCGAGGCCACCTTCAACTGGCACACCGACGGAACGATGAGCGACGTCCCCGACAAGCTCACGATGCTCACCGTGCGGCGCACACCCCAAGGCGGTGAAGGCAACACCGAGTTCGCCACCACCTACGCCGCCTACGACGCGCTGCCCGACGACGACAAGGAGCTCATCGAGGGCCTCCGTGTGCGTCACTCGTTCGCCGCGTCGCAGCGGCTGATCCACCCGAACGCGACGGAGAAGCAGGAAGCGGCGTGGGGACAGGTGCCGGCCCGTGAGCACCCGCTGGTGTGGAAGCGGCGCGACGGCCGCCGGTCGCTGGTGATGGGATCGACGACCGAAGCGGTCATCGGCCTGCCCGACGACGAGGGTCGCGCCCTGCTCGACCGCCTGGTCGCGTTCGCCACCACGCCCGAGTTCACGCTCGCCCACTCCTGGAGCGAGGGCGACCTCGTGATCTTCGACAACACCGGTCTCTTGCACCGTGCGATGCCGTACGCGGCCGACTCGCCGCGCCTCATGCACCGCGCCACGGTCGCCGGCGAGGAAGCCATCGCGTGATCGACCGGCGTTCGGTCGTCGATCGACACGACGTCGTCCTCACCGAGCCCGA
>CAZYWK010000089.1:0-14268 GCA_964651825.1 uncultured Ilumatobacteraceae bacterium
GGATCCTGAAAGACGAGTACTGGCAGGCCGCCGGCCGCAGCATCTGACGATGCCCGGCACCGGGCGGCGACACCCGTATCTCGACGGTCCTCACCCGATCGCGTTCGCCCACCGGGGCGGCACGAGCGAACACCCGGAGAACACGATGCCGGCGTTCGCCCATGCGGTCCAGCTGGGTTACCGATATCTCGAGACCGACGCCCACCTCACCTCCGACGGTGTGCTCGTGGCGTTCCACGACACCGACCTGCGGCGCACCTGCGGGCATCCGGGCGAGATCATCGACATGACGTCGGCCGAGCTGGCCGAGCTGCGCGTCGACGGTCGCGAGCCGATCCCGCTGATGCGCGACCTGCTCGAGCGTTGGCCTGACGTCCGGTTCAACATCGACTGCAAATCCGACGCCGCGCTGATCCCGCTCGCCCAGCTCATCATGGCGACCGATTCGCTGCAACGGGTGTGCGTCGGCTCGTTCAGCCACCGGCGGCTGCAGCGCATCCGCACCCTGCTGGGGCCGGGGCTGCTGACCTGCCTCAGCCCGGTCGAGATCGCCGCTCTCCGCCTGGCCGGTCGCCTGCCGGGGAAAGCCCCACGGACGGCCCAGGTGCCGGTGCGCGCCGGATCGGCGACCGGCCGGCGCAGCATCGAGATCGTGACCCCCCGCTTCCTTGCCAGCGCGCACCGTGCGGGCGTCGAGGTTCACGTGTGGACGATCAACGACGAAGTCGAGATGGAACGCCTGATCGACCTCGGGGTCGACGGGATCATGACTGACCGCCCGGATGTGCTACGAGCCGTCCTCGAGCGCCGCGGACTCTGGCACGACTAGGTCGCCGAGGCTCGGTCGGCGGCGGGCCGATGTCGCCCGGCCGACGAACTCGACGAGCCCCCCGACAACCATGGTGAGGGCGCCCAACGCGGTGACGAACGACCCCCACTCACTCCCGTACCACCGCGAATCCGGCACCGTCCACACCGCGGCGCCGACCACGCCGACCATCGCGCCGGCGGTCACCGCCGCTGCCGCGGCGGCCTTGCCGCCCCACCACCAGATGGGCACGACGCCGATCACGACGAGCAAGGGTGCCAGCGGCCAACTCCGCAGCCCGGTGCCGATCAGGCCGTCGGGAGCGAAGCCCAGCCGCTCGACGAGATCGGCGAGCTCGAAGCTGGAACGGGTCATCGCGCCGGAGTGGATCCACGGCCCGAACATCGCGACGATGGCGACGAACCCACCGCCGGTCACGAGCGCCAGCGCCGCCGCTCGCCAACGGGTCAGCCCACCGACCGCGTCGCGCGGCCTACCGACGAGCGCGTCCGCTGGCGACGACGGAGGGAGGGTCACGATTCAGAGCGTAGGGTCGGGCCGTGACGACCATCGACCTTCCGTGGCGCACGGTGCGGGCCCCCCACCACCTCGTGGCATCGGCGGATCACCTGGCCACCGCAGCCGGGGTCAGCGCGTTCCACGACGGCGGCAACGCGGTCGACGCGGCGATCGCCGCGAACGCGGTCCTCGCCGTGACGGCACCGCACCTGTGCGGGCTCGGCGGCGATCTGTTCGCGCTCGTCCACGTCGACGGCCGCGACGGCTCCCACGAGTCGTACGCGCTCAATGCGAGCGGACGTGCTGGCTCCGGAGCGGACGCCGAGGCGTTGCGCGCCGAGCACCATTCGGTGATGCCGTTCAAGCTCGACGTCCGCTCGGTGACCGTGCCCGGATGCGCCGACGGCTGGATCGCGCTGCACGAACGCTTCGGCACATTGCCCCTCTCCGGGCTGCTCGCCCCGGCACGTTCCCTCGCCGCCGAGGGTTTCCCGGCCAGCGCGCTGCTCGTGGGCTCGCTGCACCGCCTCGACGAGGCCGGGCGGGCCAACCTCGCCGAACTCGCCGAGCAGGCGACCGGCCCCGGCGCCCGGGTCCGCCGCCCCGGTGTGGCGCTCGCACTGGCGGCGCTCGGCATCGGTGGTCGTGACGCCTTCTACCGCGGCGCGTTCGGCGACGGGCTCCTCGCTCTCGGCGGCGGGTGGTTCACCGACGACGATCTCGCGACCTCCCAAGCCGACTGGACCGATCCGCTCCGGGCCGAGGCGTTCGGTGTGGAGCTGCAGACGATCGGTCCGAACTCGCAGGGGTACCTCACCCTCGGTGCGTGCCGGTTGGCCGAGCAACTCGACCTCCCCGACGACCCGGATGACGCCCGTTGGGCCCACCTGTTGATCGAGGCGGCGACGGCGGCCGGTTTCGACCGGCCCGGTGCCCTCCACGAGGGGGCCGACGGTACCGCCCTCCTCGCGGCGATCGACGCACGGCTCGACCTCGTCGATACCAGCCGTGCGTCGCGACGCGGCACACCGGCCACCGACGGCGACACGACCTACCTGTGCGCCGCCGGACGCTCGCCCGACGGGGTGACGATGGGCGTGTCGTTGATCCAGTCGAACGCGTCGGGGTTCGGCAGCCATCTGGTCGAGCCGACCACCGGCATCAACCTGCACAACCGCGGGATGGGGTTCAGCCTCGAACCCGGCCACCCCGCCGTGCTGCACCCTGGCGCCCGGCCGCCGCACACGCTGTCGCCCGCCCTCGCCACCCGCGACGGCCGGCTCGCCGCGCTGTTCGGCACGATGGGTGGCGACGCCCAGCCGCAGATCCTGCTCCAGCTCGCGACCCGACTGTTCCGTCATCGCCAGTCCCCCGCCGCCGCGGTCAACGCCCCACGCTGGGCGCTGCGCGGTCCGGCAACCGGTTTCGACACGTGGAACGCCCCTGACGAGATCGCCGTCGACGTCGAGCGTCACGCGCCCGACGGGTGGCTCACCGGTCTTGCCGAGCGGGGCCACCGCGTCGAGCCGATCGAACCCTGGAGCTCGACGGTCGGCCACGCCCACGCGATCGTCGTCGAGCCGTCCGGCATGTTCGCCGGAGCCGCCGATCCGCGCACCGCGATCGGCTCCGCCACCGGCGGATGACCGACCCCGTTCGTCTGGCCCCGTCCCCGACGCACGGGGTTCGGTCAGGACAGGAGCGGGACGACCTCTTCGATGAAGCGGGCCATCTGTTCGTCGGCCTTCTTGTAGGGGTCGCCGAGGAGGTGGGGGAAGATCGTGAGGTACTCGAAGCCGAGCAGGTCGCGCAGGAACTGCACCTCCTCGGCCACCTGCTCGGGCGGGCCGATGAGCATCGTCTTGTTCTCGATCGACTCGTCGAGGGTCGGGATCAGCCCCGGTGCGGACGGCTTCCCGTCGGGACCCATGTAGCCGCGGCTCCAGCCGTACGGGCCGAGGAACTTCCAGAACTCGTCGTGGCCGGGCAGCGTGCTCGCCCGTGCCTGCTCCATCGTGTCCTCGATGCGGACGTTCACCACGAGCATCCGCTTCTCGTGCGGCGCGAGCTCGTGGCCGTCGTGGGCAGCCGCATAGTTCTCGGCGTAACGGTCCCAGAAGCGTTTGATGAACGAGTAGTGCTGGTTCCAGAACACGGCCCCGTGGTCGACCACCGGCACGTAGTCGAGCGTCGGGGGCGAGGTGACCGCCTGCCAGATCTCGAACGGGTACAGGGGCCGCGGGACGAGGGTCAGGTCCTGCACCGTCGAACCACGGTCCGGAATGCCGGGTCGCGGGATCTGGAAGTGCTTGCCCTCGTAGCGGAAGCGCTCCTGGGTCAGCGCCATCCGGACGATCTCCATCGACTCCTCGAACACCTCGCGGTTGAACGCATCGTCGGCGGCCTGGTCGGGATTGTCCTGGGAGCCGATCGACACGCCCTTGTCGTTCAGGTGCAGCACTTCGCGGGGCACCGTTCCGCGGCCCACGCCGAGCATCGCCCGGCCGCCCGACAGATTGTGCAGCGTCGCGAAGTCCTCCGCGAGGCGCAGCGGGTTCCACTGTGGAACGACGTTGAACATCGAACCGAAGCGCAGCGTCGTGGTCTGGGCGGCGATCCACGTCGAGATCAACAGGCCGTTCGGGATCACCTCGTAGCCCTCGTACTGGAAGTGGTGCTCGGTCGTCCAGAACGAGTCGAAGCCGAGCCGCTCGGCCTCCTTGGCCGAGCTCACGTAGTCGAGCGTCGCCTTCCAGGCCGCCTCGTTCGAGTACCGGCGATCCATCGGATCGGGTGGGCCTCCACCGGCGTCGTCCATCTCCACGCCACCGAAGAAGAACGCGCCGAGTTTCAGATCGGGTTTCGCGGCCGTGCCATCGCTCATGGCCGTAGCTTCGCGCACATGTCCGCGACGACGCCCAACCACAGCCTCATCACGAACGCACGACTGGACGGACTCGAGACGCTCACCGACGTGTTGATCGTCGACGGGGTGATCGCCGCGCTCGGCCCGGGCGCCCGCACCGCCGCCGGGCCCGCGACCTCCACCGTCGACCTCGACGGTTGGCTCGTGCTCCCCGCGGCGGTCGAGCCGCACGCCCACCTCGACAAGGCGTTCCTCGCCGAACGGATCCCGAACCCCACCGGCGATCTGATGGGCGCGATCCACGCGATGGCCGAGCATCGCAGCGCCACGACGATCGACATCGCCGAGCGGGCGGAGCGGGCCGCCCGCCTGATGGCCGCGAACGGCTACGTCGCCGTGCGCACCCATGTGGACGTCACGGTCGAGAACGGATTGCGCAGCGTCGAAGCCCTCGTCGAGGTCCGTGACCTGCTGCGCGACCTCATCACCATCGAAATCGTGGCGCTCTGCGGGTGGCCGGTGGTGGGGCCGGACGGCGCCGACCAGCGTGCGCTCCTGGTCGACGCCATGGCCGCCGGAGCCGACCTGGTCGGTGGCTGTCCGCACCTCGACGATGGAGGCACCCGTGAGCCGACCGAGGTGTTGCTCGCCATTGCGGCGGACCTCGGCGTCGGCGTCGATCTGCACACCGACGAGACGCTCGACCCGACCGTCGACGGCCTGAGCGAGCTGTGCCGCGCGGTGCTCGACGGCTTCCCGCACCCGGTGACCGCGAGCCACTGCGTGAGCCTGGGCCAGCGCCCGGAAGCCGACCAACGCGAGGTGGCCGAGCTCGCCGCCGCAGCCGGCGTGAACGTGGTCACACTCCCCCACACGAACCTGTTCCTCCAAGGTCGCGACCGGGTGCCGATGCCGCGCGCGCTCACCGCGGTCGATGCGCTGCGACAAGCCGGTGTGAACGTGGCGGCGGGTGCCGACAACCTCCAGGACCCGTTCAACCCGGTCGGGCGCGCCTGCCCGTTCGAAACCGCCGGTCTCATGATCATGGCCGCCCACCTGCTCCCACACGATGCGTGGCATTCGGTGTCGGCGGCGCCTGCCCATGCGCTCGGATTTCCGTCGGCCGGCCTCAGCGTCGGTGCACCCGCCGATCTCCTGGCCGTCGAGGCAACCACGCTGCGTGAGGCGATCGCATTCGGCCCGGCGGGTCGGCTGCGTTGGCGTGCCGGTGTGCTCGCCGGGCGAAATCGAGAGTTCACAGAACCGCGGGCGGACCCGTTCGGGGCCACCATCTAGGATGTCTCGATCATGGTCATGACGGGCGAAAGCGACGATCGCCGATGTGCCCGCTTCGCCGGCGCCCGCGTCGTCGTCACCGGCGCAGCACAGGGCATCGGGCGTGAGATCGCCACCGCGTTCGCCGCCGAGGGCGCTTCCATCGCCATCCTCGACCAACTGCGCGCCGAGGCCACCGCAGTCGCCGATGAGCTCGGCGGTGTCGCCGTCGAGTGCGATCTCGCCGACGCCACGAGCACGGTCGACGCGATGCGCGCCGCGATCACCTCGCTGGGCGGCGTCGACGTGCTCGTCAACAACGCCGGCGTCTTCCGCATCACTCCGCTGCTCGACATCTCCGCCGAGGAGTGGGACTGGATCTTCACCGTCAACGTCCGCTCGATGCTGCTCACCACGCAGGTCGCCGCCACCACGATGATCGAGCAGGGCAACGGCGGCAAGATCGTGAACATGGCGAGCATGGGCGGCAAGGTCGGTGCTGCCGGGCAGTCGCACTACGCCGCATCGAAAGCAGCAGTCATCTCGCTCACGCAGGTGTCGGCCGCCGAGCTCGGAGCGCACGGCATCACGGTCAACTCGATCTGCCCCGGCTACGTCCTCACCGAGATGGGGGCCTCGACCCGCACGCCCGAGATGATCGCCGGCTGGTCGGCGAAGTCGCCGCTCGGCCGGCTCGGCCAACCGTCCGACGTGGCGAAGATGGCACTGTTCCTGGCGTCCGGCGACGCCGACTACTGCACCGGACAGGCGTTGAACGTCACCGGTGGGATGATCACGCATTGACGATGGACGGATCACGATGACCGACACACTCGCCCAGCAGCACCCTGACACCACCGCCGGCCCGGCGATGTCGTTCAACGACATCTCGATGACCTTCCCCGACGGCACCCAGGCGTTGGCGAACACGAACTTCGAGGTCGGCCCGGGCGAGTTCGTCACCGTCGTCGGACCCTCCGGTTGCGGCAAGTCGACCCTGCTGCGCATCGCCTCCGGTCTCACCAGACCCACCACCGGATCGGTCATGATCGAGCGCACCGGGCTCGGCTACGTCTTCCAGGACGCCACCCTGCTCCCCTGGCGTACCGTCCAGCAGAACGTCGAGCTGCTCGCCGAGCTCGAAGGGCTCCCGAAGGACGAGACCAGGCGGCGCGCCGCGGAGAACATCGCCCTGGTCGGCTTGACCGGGCACGAGAAGAAGTACCCCCGCCAGATGTCCGGCGGCATGCGGATGCGGGCGTCGCTGGCCCGCAGCCTCGTGCTCGAGCCGAGCGTGTTCCTGTTCGACGAACCCTTCGGCGCGGTCGACGAGATCACCCGCGAACGGCTCAACGACGAGCTCATCTCGCTGTTCATCCGCAAGAAGTTCGCCGGGCTGTTCATCACCCACTCGATCAGCGAAGCCGTCTTCCTCTCCACCCGCATCCTCGTGATGAGCGCCCGACCCGGCCGGATCGTCGGTGAGTTCCACGTGCCCTTCGAGTACCCGCGGTCACCCGATCTGCGCTTCGAGCCCGAGTTCGGCGAGCTCAGCGGTCAGATCTCCCACGCCCTGCGCGGAGCGCACTCGTGAGCACGGTGGACCGTCCGCAAGAAGCCCCGCCGTCGATGACCACCGTCGGATCCATGCTGGCAGGATCGGGCGCGGCGGTGGGCAACGACTCGTCGCTGGTCGGAACCTCGCGGCGGTCAGGTCGATCGACCCTCGGCGCCACCATCACTTCGGTGGTCGGGCCCGTGCTGTTCCTCCTGTTGTTCATCGCCATCTGGGAGTACTTCCACCGCGACGGCATGCGGCGATTCTTCGACAAGCCAGGCTTCCTGCTTCCATCGCTGGCCACCGTCGTCGACCAGGGCTTCCTCGACGAGGTCGTGCGTCGCCAGTACATCACCGGCATTGCGTGGACCACCTTCGCCGCCCTGGTCGGCCTGACGATCAGCATCGTCGTCGGCATCACGCTCGCCGTCGTGATGGCCCAGGCGCGTTGGCTCGAGCGCTCGATGTATCCGTACCTCATCGCCGCCCAGGCGCTGCCGGTGCTCGCGATCGTGCCGCTGATCAACTCGGTGTTCGGGGGTGGTATGGGCGCGCGCATCTTCGTCTGCGTGATGATCTCGATCTTCCCGATCGTCACCAACACCCTGTTCGGGCTCACGTCGGTCGACACGTCGCAGCACGAACTGTTCACACTGCGCGGTGCCGGGCGCTGGACACGGCTCACCAAGCTGCAGTTCCCTGCCGCGCTTCCCTCGATCTTCGTCGGCTTCCGCATCTCGGCGGGTCTGAGCGTGATCGGCGCGATCGTCGGCGAGCAGTTCTTCCGGTCGGGCCAGAAGCCCGGCATCGGTGTCGTCGCCGAGCTCTTCCGCCAGAAGTCCCGGTTTCCCCAGCTCTACGGCGCGCTGATCGTCGCCGTGCTGCTCGGGATCGCGGTCTTCTTCTTCTTCGGCCTGCTGCGCAAACTCGTCATCGGCCGATGGTACGACGAGACGGGCGTGTGATCGGAACGTCACCCCTCGCCGTTGTCCGCCAAGATCCCCTATCCACCAGCGTGAACCCTTACAAGGAGCAACCATGAACAAGCAACGCAGCGCTTCGCTGCTCGGTGTGGCCCTCGCGGCCTCGCTCGCCATCGCCGCCTGTGGCAGCGACAGCGACGACTCGGCCACGACCGAGGCGCCCAGCGACACAGCGGCGACCGACACCACCCCAGCCGACACGACCGGGGAGGTAACCGGCGAAGCCGTCAGCCTGGCTGACGACTGCCCGGCCACGGTCGCCATCCAGACCGACTGGATGCCGGAAGCCGAGCACGGCTTCCTCTACCAGATGATCGGCGAGGGCTACGAGGTCGACGCCGACAACGCGTACGTCACCGGACCGCTGATCGACGCGGCCGGCAACGACACCGGCGTCCTGTTCCAGGTCCGCTCCGGCGGCGCCGCGCAGAACTTCTCACCCGTCACCCAGATCATGTACTCCGACGACTCGCTGCTGCTCGGCTACGTCTACACCGACGAGGCGATCCAGTTCTCCGGCGACTTCCCGACCGTGGCGATCGAGTCCGGCTTCGAGAAGAACCCGCAGATGATCATGTGGGACCCCGAGACCTACCCGGACGTGACCGGAATCGCCGACCTCGGTGAGCTCGACGTGACGGTGCGGTACTTCGGTGGCGCGGCGTACATGGACTTCTTCACCGGCAGCGGGATCCTCTCGGCCAGCCAGGTCGACGGCTCCTACACGGGCGACCCGAGCCTGTTCATCGCCGATGAAGGCGCCGCCGCCCAGCAGGGCTTCGGCTCGGCCGAGCCGTTCCTGTACGAGCACGAGCTCACCGACTGGGGCAAGCCCGTCGAGTACGAGTACATCAACGACGCCGGGTGGGAGAACTACGCCGAGTCGATCGCCACGAAGCCGGAGAACATCGAGGCCTACGCGGCGTGCTTCGAGAAGCTCGTGCCGATCATCCAGCAGGCCAGCGTCGACTACCTCAACGATCCCGCCCGGGCCAACGCCATCATCCTCGACGCCGTCGACGGCTTCGGTGAGGCGTTCGGTTGGACGTACTCCCAGGGTGCCGCGGACTTCGGCGTCGCCACGATGAAGGCCGACGGTCTGGTCGCCAACGGCTCGGACGGCACGATGGGCAGCTTCGACATCGACCGCGTCAACGCCCTCATCGAACTGGCCGTGCCGATCTACGAGGCCCAGGGCGCCTCGCCGAAGGACGGCGTGACCGCCGACGACATCGTCACCAACCAGTTCATCGATCCGAGCATCAGCCTTTGATCCCGAACAACTGAACACGTACACCTGATCACCGGCACGGGGCGCTCCTACGGGGGCGCCCCGTCCGCGTCAGGGGGCAGGTGTCAGGCGGGCAGGTGTCAGGAGGGAGGGGCGACGGTGGTCGTCGGGACCGTGGGGGCGACGGTCGTGGGCGCCACGGTGGTAGGCGCCGCCGTCGTCGGGGCGACGGTCGTGGGAGCCGCTGTCGTGGCCGGCGCGGCGGTGGTGGTCGGCGCGAGCGTGGTGGTCGGCATCGTCGTCGTGGTGGAGGTGGTGGTGGTGGTCGCGTTTGGATCGGGCCGGTTGAACGAGGGCAGCGATTCCTTTTCGGTGTAGTGCTCCGGCTCCTTGCCGTCGAGGCCCCACACGTAGACCGCGTTGCCCTTCGACACGAGGGTCGGGAAGACGTCGGCGAGCGAGTTGCTCATCCGCACGCAGCCGTGCGACGCCGGGTAGTCGGGCACGTTGTACGCGCCGTGGATGGCGATGCCGTAGTTGAAGTACCACGGGTTCTTCATGCCGCCGAGTGCACTCTGGTGCTGCCCCACCTCGTTCCGGTGGAAGCGGAACACGCCGCCCGGCGTCTTCGCCTCGGCACAGATCGCCTTCGTCTCCGGCTCGTCCAGAGGTTCGCCCCGGATGTTGGTGGTGTAGGTCACTTCCTCGCAGAACGTCGCCGGGGTGCCGTCGGGGTTGAGCTCGCCGCTCGAGATGTGCGTGACAAAGATCGGCTGGTCGTCCTTGAACACCGCGAGCACCTGCAACGGCAGGTAGATCTCGACGTGCGTCCCCGAGCCGGGACGCCGCGGCGCGACCGCGAACGCGGGGTCGTTCATCTGCTGCCAGACTTCTTCGGTGACCGCGGTCTGGTCGTCACGGGCGGCGAAGTCCTTCCAGTTGACGTCACCGGCCAGCTTCTTGAAGGCCCACACCGCCTGTTGCGTACCGCCGCCGAACGAGCCGTCGACCGGGCCGGGTTGGAACCCCAGATCGGTGAGGCGCTGCTGGACCCGCTTCACGTCCTCACCGTGCGCCCCCTTGGCGACGGTGCCGCTCAGCGGAGCGACCGCCGGGCCGGTGGTGGTCGACGGGGCGACGTCGGTGGTGGTCGAGGTGGTGGCGGGGTCGATCGTGGTGACCGACACCGGCTCCGAGGTCGGGACACCGGTCGCGTCGCTGCCTTCGCCGCTGGAACTGAGCACTCCCACGCCGATGACCGCGACGAGCAGACCACCGGCCGCGAGGACCGGTAGCGAGGGAAGTCGGGAGAGCGATGGTGTGGAGGGAGTCGGCACGGGTGAATCAGGGGGATTTCAGGGCGTGGTCACCTTGACGATACCGAGCAGATCGGCGACCACGTGGAGCAAGACGTTGGTTCCCGCGGCGAGATCGGTGGATTCGGTGAATTCCGCGATGTTGTGGCTGAGCCCGTCGACACTCGGGGTGAAGATCATCGAGGTCGGGCAGAGACGGGCCAACATCTGGGCGTCGTGGCCGGCACCGCTCGGCATCCGCCGTGTGGTGTGCCCGAGACGCTGCGCCGTCGTCTCGACGAGATCGATCATCGACGGGTCGAAGTCGACCGGGTCGAACCGAGCGAGCGACCGGCGTTCGACGCGCACGCCCTCGTCCGCGGCCGCTGCATCGACGAACTCGTCGAGCAGCCGCTCCGCCTCGAAGAGCGCAACGTTGTCGGTGTTGCGCAGGTCGACGACGATCGTCGCGGTCGACGCAACGACGTTGACGAGGTTCGGATGCAGCTCGAACCGGCCGATCGTGCCGACCTGGGCGCCCCCGATCCGCGCCGTCAGGTCGCGCACGAAGGCGCTGATCCGGGCGGCGACGAGGCCCGGGTCGTGGCGCAGCCGCATGGGTGTCGTGCCGGCGTGGGCCGACTGTCCCGTGAGCACGTATTCGGTCCACGAGATGCCTTGCACGCCTTCGACCACACCGATGTCGATCCCCTCGGCCTCCAGGATCGGACCCTGTTCGATGTGTAGCTCGACGAAGCGGTGAGGAGGCGTGGCCGTCGGACACGGCAGCGGGCCGGCGAACCCGATCCGCTCCAACTCGTCGCCCACCCGAGCGCCGTCGTCGACCGCCCGGATGTCGAGCGCGTCCTCCAAGGCCATGCCGCCGGCGAAGACGAGGCTGCCGAGCATGTCCGGTGGGAACCGGGCGCCCTCCTCGTCGGTGAAGAACGCAACGACCAACGGGCGCTCGGTCACGACGCCGTGTTGCTCCAGCGTCTCGGCCACCTCCAGGCCGGCGAGCACGCCGAGGTTCCCGTCGTAGCGGCCACCGGTGCGGACGGTGTCGATGTGCGACCCGGTCATGATCGGAGCGGCGTCGGCGTCGAGGCCCGGGCGGGTGGCGAACACGTTGCCGATCGAGTCGATCGCCACGGTGAGGCCGAGATCGCGCATCCACGACACGACGAGCTCGCGGCCGCGCCGATCGTCGTCGGTCAGCGCCAGGCGGGCGTTGCCCCACTCCCCCGCCGGTCCGTCGATCCGGCCGATCTCGCCGAGCTCGGCGATCCGCCCCAGCAGCCGGTCGAGATCGATCCGCAGATCTGCCAGGTGCTCGGGAGCACTCATGCCGGCAGGATCGGCAGCTCGAAGCGGGCGATCTCGGCCAGTGCCGCGGCGAACGCGTCGACGGCTGCGTCGAACAGTTGTGCACCGAGCTCGGCGGTGGCCGTGGTCGGGTCGCCGATGTGGCCGTCGGGGCCGAAGTCGCTCGACAGCCAGCCGAAACCGACGCGCCCGCCGAAGCGGACATGTTCGTTGGCTGCCAGCACCTCCGGCACGTTGCGGGTGGCGGCGGACATGTCGACCAGCTCGGGAGCGAGGTGCAGCATCAGCGACGTCTCCTCGGTGCCGCCGTGGATGCCCATGCCGAGCTCCGCCTCCGGCGAGTGCCCGCCCTGATCGGGCGGGACGCCGGGATGGGCGAGGAACGTCATCAGACCGTGGTGTAAGCGCAGTTCACGGTTGGCGACGCCGACGAGCGCCGAGTTGCCGCCGTGGCCGTTCATGAACACGAGCTTGCGGGCCGGTGTCATCGCCACGCAGCGGCCGACGTCGTCGAGGACCGACAGCAGGGTGGTGGCCGACAGCCAGATCGTGCCTGATGACCAGGCGTGCTCGTTCGACTTCGTGTATGCGAGCGGTGGCAGGAGCCACGCCCCCAGCTCTTCCCCCACCCGCTCGACCGCGGCGGTGGCCACTCGTTCGGCGACGAGCAGGTCGGTGTTGAACGGCAGGTGCGGACCGTGCTGCTCGATCGCGCCGAGCGGCTGCACGAGGATGCTCCGCTCGTCCAGCACCCGGTCGATGTCGGGGGCGCGGAGTTCGTCGAGGCGGCGAGAGGCAGGTGGCACGTCCGCCACGCTAGGCCTTGGCGAGCGAGCCGCGAGAGACTGTGACCCATGCAGACCGACGGCTCGTCAGCGGCAGTGTCAGCGGGTTCGACAGGCGCCGCCGGCCACGACGCGATCGTCGTCGGTGCGGGCCACAACGGCCTCGTGACGGCGGCCTATCTCGCCCGCGCCGGGATGCGCACGCTCCTGCTCGAAGCGCGCGCCGATGTCGGCGGCACGGCGGCGAGCGAGCGATTCGCCGGCGCCACGGTCAACATCTGCAACTGCGACCACCTCACGTTCCGCACCACGCCGGTGATCGCCGAGCTCGACCTCGCCGCCCACGGACTCCGCTACCTCGATGTCGAGCCAGCGCAGCACAACCTGTCGTGGGCCCACACCGACGACGGGCTCGTGTGGTCGCACCATCACGAGGTGGAAGCCACCGTCGAGTCGATCGCGGCGGTCATGCCCGACCAGGCCGACGCCTATCGGCGGTACTGCCGCGACGCGATGCCCGCGATCCGGATGATCTTCGAGGCCGCGGCATCTCCACCGTCGGTGCGGGGCCTGACGACCTTGGCCCTCCGCCGCCGTCTGGCGGGTGCGCCGACACTGCTGCGCTGGTCGCGCCGCTCGGCAGCTGACGTGTTGCGCTCGTACTTCTCCCACGAGGCGATCCTCGGCTCCGGCGGGGTGTCGGGCCCGATGGTGTGGGGGATCACGCCGGAGACACCCGGCACCGGCCTCGGCGCGCTCACCCACGCGATGCGCCACGTGTCCACCGTCGGCCGGCCGATCGGGGGCAGCGGCGAGGTGCCGCGCACGCTGCGGGCGGCGTTCGAGGCGGCGGGAGGCGAGACCCGGCTGAACAGCCAGGTCGACACGATCATGTGCGAGCGCGACCGGGTCCGGGGTGTCGGCCTGGCCGACGGGTCCGAGCTCCTGGCCCCGATCGTGGTGTCGGCGTGCAACCCGCACGACACGTTCCTGAAGTGGCTCCGCTCGCCGCCTGCCAGGGCGGCGGATCTCGTACGGCGCTGGCGTGACATTCCCCACGCCGAGGGCTACGAGTCGAAGCTGGATGTGATCCTCGACGCCGTGCCCCAGCTCCGCGGCAGCGACCGCTCACTCGGATCGACGACGATGATCGCGCCGGCGCTGGCCGACATCGACCGCGGCGCACGCCTGATGAGGCAGGGCCGCGTGCTGGACCGACCTGGAATGCTCATCAACGTGCCGACGCTGCTCGACCCGACGATGGCGCCCGAGGGACGCCACGTGTTCAGCCTCGAAGCGCTCTTCACGCCGTTCGCGCTCGACGGGGGTTGGAGCGACTCGACCGAGCCCTGGCGGTGGCTGGAGCTCGCCGCGACGATGTTCGAGCCGGGCTTCCTCGACTCCATCATCGACTGGCGGGCGATGACACCCGACGTCTACGAACGCGAGTTCCACCTCCCTGCCGGCCACGCGACGAGCTTCGCCGGCGGCCCGCTCGCCGCGTTGCGCAACCCGAACCCCGAGCTCACCAGGTACGAGACCGCGGTCGACGGGCTCTACCTGACCGGTGCCGCCACCTTCCCCGGCGCGGGCGTGTGGGGAGCCAGCGGTCGCAACTGCGC
>CAZYWK010000090.1:0-13995 GCA_964651825.1 uncultured Ilumatobacteraceae bacterium
AGGCCAGTCACCCCGACGGCGCCGGGGCGAGCGCGTTGGAGCATCTCCTGGGCGAAGATCGCACGGTGCCACCGGATCGTGGCGTGTTGCTCGACGTCACGTGGCGGATGCATCCCGACGTGTGCGAGTTCATCTCCGACGTGTCGTACGAGGGCAAGCTGTCCAGCCACGAGACCTGCGTCGGCCAGTCGACGGCGGCCGGCACCGGCCTGCGCTGGATCGAAGCGACCCACACCCGCTGCTCCACCGAGTCGGCGGCCGAAGCGGAACTGGTCGCCGACACGATCCGTGGCCTGCTCAAGCAGGAGTGGACCGACCAGAAGGGCATCACCCGGCCGCTGACGGTCGACGACGTCATCGTCGTCACGCCGTACAACGATCAGCGCCGCCTGATCGGACGGGTGCTCGACGCCCACCCGACCACGAGTGGCATCGAGGTCGGCACGGTCGACAAGTTCCAGGGCCGAGAGGCCGCGGTCGTGGTGTTCTCGATGGCAACCTCGTCGTCGGAGTTCATGCCCCGCGACTCAGCCTTCCTGTTCTCGAAGAACCGCCTCAACGTCGCCATCAGCCGCGCGAGGTGCCTCGCCTATCTGATCTGCACCGACGACCTCCTCAACACCCGAGCCCGCACGGTCGAGGAGATGACCCTGATCTCCGCGTTGTGCTCCTTCGTCGAGCGGGCCCGTTGAACGGCAGGCGGTCCGAGTGCAACATAGAAAATAGTCTCTCTATATGTAGAATAGTCTTCATGCTGCTGGATCGCCCGTTCATGGTGGTGACACCAACCGTCGACGGTGATGTGCTCGCCGTTCTGGCCGGTGCCGACGCGTTGTACACGGCCCCACGAGTCCATGAGCTGATTGGCGAGCACTCCGTGTCCGGAGTCCGGAACGCACTGCAGCGATTGGCCGGCCAGGGCATCGTGACGACTCAGCAAGCGGGTAACGCGATCCTCTACGGCCTGAACAGGGAGCATCTGGCCGCGTCGGCGGTCATCGAACTCGCCAGGCTGCGTTCCACGTTGTTGGCTCGGATCGAGGAGGTCGTCTCCGGATGGGCTCCAGCGGCTGTTCTCGTCGCGGTGTTCGGTTCAGTCGTGTCGGGCGACATGGCGGTCCGAAGCGACATCGACTTGTTCGTCGTCCGTCAACGCAGCACCGACCCCGACGACCCGACTTGGCGTTCCCAGGTGAGTGACCTCGAGCAGATCGTCAGAGCGTGGACCGGGAACGACGCACGGGTCCTCGAATACTCGTCGGACGACCTGGGCAACGCCATCGGCCACGATCCGGTGATCGACGCCATCGCTCGCTCTGGGGTAGTCGTGTTCGGAGACGCACGACTGTTGCGGCGTGCAAGGCGAGATCCCTGATGGCTCGTCCGCGAGCACGCACCACGCCGTGCACGCCAGTCGACCGCGCGGGCCGGCTCGCGAAGGCTGAACAGTTTCTGACGGCCGCGGAGCTTCTCGACGACGAGGCCCGAGAACTCACCGACGCCTACGTGACCCTGTGCGTCCATGCCGGCATTGCGGCCGCAGATGTCATCTGCTGTGCTCGCCTCGGCGAACATTCGCGTGGCGAGGACCATGCAGGCGCGGTTGAACTGCTGGCACGTGTGGACAAGGCGCTCGCCAACACACTGAGCGCGCTCCTCGGCATCAAGACGAAGGCGGGCTACAGCTCGCTCACGGTCAGCCGCAGTGAGACCAAGCGTGCCGGCCGAGCAGCGGAGACGCTCATCACTGCGGCCCGATCGACGTAGCTGGCGACGACCGTCGGCTGCTGGACGTCACATCTCGACCCGGCACGTGGCCACTTACTCGGCGGGGTCGATGCCGTACTGGGAAGCGACCGCTGCGGCGAGACGACGGCCTGTGGGCGTGCTCACCTGCTGCTTGGGAATCAAAGCCGCTGCGTACGGGATCGTCTCGCCGTCGCGTGCCAACTTCCATCCGGGCTCGTCGCGCGCGAGATCCGAGACCTGGACGGCGGTCAACCCGGCGAGCTGTTCGATCACGCGGTCGATCGTGGCGAGTTCATCGCTGTCGAACACCGCCAGATCGGCCGGCCGCTGCGGCACCAGACGATGCTGTCGATATCCGAGAAACTCGGTGTTCTCCAGTCGAGCCTGACCGGTAGTCACGAGATGATTGCGGACCGCTCGAAGCGGGCGCGGTACTGGACCGTTCGCACACTTGTAGTAGTCGACGCCGGAAATGGGCCGCCCGAACTGTCGCACATGTGAGAACTCAGCGAAGTACAGAACCTTGCTGCTCTTTGTCGGCCCCCCGGCTCGGTCCTCGAGCAGCTTGCCCGCGACGTAGATGACGAGTTCGACGAACTTGCGGTTCGCCGCGCCGACCTCGTCATCGGCGTTGGGGATCAAGCTCGAACCGTCGTTGCCGAACGGCTCGGACACGGCCGACTGGATTGTGGGTCGCGAGTGCGAGGGGCTCATGAAGCCATCCTCGCGAGGGGCTGTGACATCGTTGACCGGCGGAACGGAGTTCAACCAGTGGCGGGATCCACGGCGCTCACGTCGCCGGTAGATAGCGGTCGACGAACAGCTCGATCCAGACTTGACCGGGAAGGTCGCGCACGGCCGCGACGACTTGCTCCAGCGTGAGCCGGTGGAAGGACCGAGTGTCGACGAGATGCTCCTCGTACCGCGCCGAGGCGACTTCGCACGGTGCGTTGTCGGCTGGGTAGAGAAACACGAAGAATCCGTCGTCGTAGCCGTCATCGGCTTGCAGCATCGACAGTGCGAGCAGGTGGTCGAGCCAGATCTGTTGGAGCGGCGGATCGGCGAGTTCGTGGACGGTCGCCGAGTCGAATACACCCGACTTCGCCGCCACGGTGTCGTAGATCTCCCGATGGGTCGCCGCCTTCACCTTCAGGTTCTCGTGGTACTTGACCTCGATGCCGATGAAGCCCTTCGATCCCGTCGGGCTCGTGAAGAAGATGGTGACGTCGAACGCGGACCGGTTGGCGATGTAGCCGTCGCTTCGACGGCCCGGCGACCACTCGAATTCGATGCTCGTGACTCGGCCAACCCGTTCCGGCCAGAGCGCCCGGCAGACCTCGCTCGCCACGCCCAGGTCGGCCTTCAACTCTCCGAACAGGTTGAAGCACAGCGGCTGGCTCGACAACAGGTCGTTGAAGATCCGGGGCGCGCTGTAGAGCTTCTCTTGGCCATGCGACGGACTGATCACCTCGTCGCGCACGACGTCCCGAATGTTCGAAGTGAGGTAGTTGGCGAGCGACTCCTGGGCGAACGGCATAGCAAGCCTCGACCCGAGCGGTCGACCGTTGTGCTCGCCGATCGGCAATCCGTGTGATTCGCGTCACTGCGACTGATGCGCCCGCAGACGCGCCTGAAAGGCAGAGTCCGATGCGATCGGCAGTCCGTCCGTCGTCACGGTGTCCAGCGTCGGGCTTGGTCTGCCATGACTTTGCGGCGCCGTTGAAGGTCGGCTTTCCAGCGATGGTCGACGCCGGCGATGTTGAGCGGCGGAATCCAGTGACGAAGTACCTCAGCTTCGATCACGGCGAGCGGACGAGAACCGTCCGTGGACCACACGGCGATCTGGAGCCAGTTGCGCATCCACGCCGTGAGCTTCGCATCGTCGGTCGGTATCAACCCGTAGTTCGAGAAGTGTGATGGCTTCGCAGGATTGCGAGGCACTGCCGACAGTTCGAGTTCCTCGCGGAGCAATGCAGCGAACGACCGACGCAGTGTGGAGCTTCCAGTACGACCATTGCCGAAGTGCGTTGCCAAGTCGCGCTTCACGAGACTGTCCTCCGCCTTGCCGACGTACAACGGAACGTCGGTCGCCGGGGTTCCGAGCCGCAGCTGTTGCCACACCGCTTCGTTGCCGTAGATCGCGTAGAGGCCTGGCGTCGCTGGCAGAACAGGAAGAGCATCCTTGAGCGGCAGCTTCGGTGCCGCCAGCGCAGCGAGGACGGAATCGAGCCCGCTCATCAGGAAGCCGACAGTAGCTCTGACCGAATGTGCGTCCGTCGCCGCGCCCATGCGTCATGATCGACGGGGATGGGCCTGCTCGTACCTGACAACTTCCCGATGGATTCGTTGGTCAACGACGCGGAGCGCCTGGTGGTGTCGACGCTCGTCGAGCGGCTCACCGACGGGTGGTTCGTCCTGCCCGACGTCGGGATCCTCGGAGGTCAGGATCGGCAGATGGACATCGTCGTCGTCCACGAGCGTGACGGCGTCGCCGTGCCGGAGGTGAAAGGCCATCGGGCGAAGCTCGAGCAGGGAGTGTGGTGCGCTGGCGGAGTTCCGATGAGCCCGCAGCCGCTGACCCAGGCGAAGAACAACGCCTACGCACTCCGTGAACGGCTCCGCCTCGCCCACCCGACGCTGAACCGAGTGCGTGTCGAGTACGCGGTGGTGTTTCCGAACATGTCCGACATCGTCGGCAAGTTGCCGCCCGACGTCGATCGTGCCCAGTTCCTGCTCGCCGGCGATCTCGAAGATCCGATGTCGGAACTCGATCGACTGATGACCCTCCGGTGGGGCAACGCGATTGGAGCAGCAGGGGTCCGCAGGATCGTCGAGACCCTGCGGCCAGACGCCGAGTTGGTGTTCGATCCCGAGGCGCGAGCCCGCCTCGTGCGTGTCCGGCTCGACTCGATCTGCGCCGCGCAGGTAGCGGCGCTGGAGTCGCTCGACATGAACCGTCGGGTGATGGTGACCGACGGAGCGGGCACCGGCAAGACCCGCCTGGCGATGGCATGGGCGCGGCGAGGCTCCCTACGTAGGAATCCGTTCTACTTACCTGCTTCAACGACCCGCTCGCGGCCGCCATGTGGGAACGCTTCGGCGACGATGACCACGTCACCATCAACTCGTTCTGGGAGATGACGTTCCAAACTCGACGGGATGCCGTCGCTCGACATTCCCGAAGACGCCGACGGCGACTGGTGGGAGACGCAGGCCCTCGGCCATCTGGAGGCCCACTGGCACGAGGTCACCGATCGCTTCGACACGATCATCGTCGATGAGGCCCAGGACTTCCGTCCGTCGTGGATCAGTCTCCTCGAACGACTCCTCGACCCCGATGGACCGCGACGCCTGATGCTGCTCGCCGACCAGGCCCAGCGCATCTATCCCCGAGGCTTCGAGGTGCCCTCGATCGACGACGGCTAGGTGCGGTGCGAGCTGGCCAGCAACAGTCGCAATAGCCATCAGATCGCGTCGCTGTTGCATCACCGGCTCGGCGGCCCGCCGGCGCCGATTGGTGGACCCGAAACGCTGTCGATCCGGTACGTCGAGATCGAGGGGCTCGATGCTGCCGTCGAGGCGTTGGGAGCCGAGATCGACCGGCTCATGGAGGACGACGATCGCTCGCCGGACCGAATCCTGGTCGCGACGGTCACGAGGTCGGTCCGGAATCCGCTCCGCGACGAGTTCGGCTTCGTCGCGTGGGAAGCCGGCGACGACCTCACGACGATCTGCGAGACGGTCCACCGCGTCAAGGGACTCGAGTTCGATCACGTGATCCTCGTCGTCACGACCGACGACGCCTTGTTGTACATCGGTTGAGCCGGGCGGTGTCCGGGCTGACCGTGTTTGGAACGCCGTCTATCGGTGGGCGCCTTGAGCACGGACCGCGGGATAGCCGCGGTTGCTGAGCGCACGAGCTGAACCGTGCCGAGTCATCCGATCGGCTGGTGAATCCCTCGCCTGGATCAAACGTCCGCTCCGCATCCGACGAGATTCGGAAAGGAGCGCTCGATGATTCGCTTCAACTCGCGCGCGGCGGCTTCGTCGAGCTGAAGGGTCTGGCTAACCTTTCCTGGCATCCTTCTTGCCGACGATCCGTATGTCTCGAGCTGTAAGATCCTCGTCGCTCCGACATTTGTGGCCCGGTATCCACACAGGACTCCGCCGTGAACGCTCTTGGGTACGAGTGGGCGCTCTTCGAAGCGCTCGATGAGTGCCATTGCCATGTCCTCCCTCGGATGTTCGGCGGTGGCATTCGAAGGGCCAACAGACTCCCATCTTCGACTTCATCGTAGATGATGCAGCGCTCAACGGCCGAAAGGCCGTCGTCGTCGCCGCTTCGGGCACCCGGATTGGCGTACCTTCTTCACATGCCCGGGGGAGGGTCAACGGGCCGAATTCTAGTATTCAAGAATTGGGGCAAGAGGTCGAATCGTGTTCAAGGTTGGTGCAAGGCGTCGATGGATCTCGACCGACTCGTACGCCGGGGTTCCTTTCGTGAACGAGTCGACGATCAGTTCGTCGGTGAGGCTGTTCGTGGGCGACACCCGCTGGAGGAGGTAGGTGACATCCGGGTCTGACCAGCAGGCGTGGACGACCCGTAGCCCGTCGAGCTCGAGCCAGAGCGGGATCGTCTTGAACCAGTCGATCAGCTCGTTGTGGGTCGGGGAACCGAATTCGACCGCGTCGATGAATGCTCGGTGCTGCCCGATGTTCTTCTCGCCGTGGGTCCGCAGGTAGCCGCCGCCTTCCTTGGGCGTGGCGTAGCCCACGGCGTTGAACTCGTGGTTGCCGAGCGTGATCTGGGCTGTGCCGGCATCCACCATGCGGCGCACGATGTCGACGGTCTCCAGTTGCTGGGGTCTCGGCACTCATCGGCATCCCCACGCGTCCGCGGGAGCCTGAGCCATTCGGTCGGCCTGCTGTCGTCGACGTCGATGTCGTACCCCCTGCGTATGTTCGTCGGCATGGACTCAACAACATTCAGCGAGCCGGCGGAGCCGGTCGGCTCCGGTCGTGATCGAGTGCTGCCATGAAGACCTTCATCACGCAGTACGCCGCGATGCGTTTCGCGCTCGACCGGCAGGACCGACGCAGGCGTGGGCAGCACGGCTTCCTCGCGAGCCTCTTGTTGGCGCTCGGGCAGATCCTCGTGATTGCACTGCTGCTCCCGATCGCTGGCCTCCAACTCCTCGGCCAGATCGGACGCGAGGTCCGCATGGCCACGGCGGACCCGAACTTCAAGGGCACGTTCGTCAGCGGCCGCCCACCTCGAGCGAAGTGACGTCCCGCGCCCTCTACGAGTTCGTGCGGACCATCAGGGTGATCGCGTTGCCCTGCCGTTCGTGGATGGCGGCGAGTCCTTCGCTGATCAGTTCCAACAGCGTCTGCTGCGCGGGGTCTGCCCCGGAGCCCTCGACGATCTGAGCGAACCGTTCGCGGAGGGCGTCGTCTTGTTCGACGAGCTGGCGGTTGAGGGCGGCGACATCGATCATCACCGTCGTCTACGGCATCGGCATGGCGATGTCAACGGCCTCAGCTCGAGTGCAGTGGACGCCGAAGGTGTCCACGGCGTCGAGCAGGTCGATGCAGTCGGACATTTGGTAACAGCAGCGCGGTCACCAAGTACGCTCTTCCTGTGGCAGTGCAGGAGTATCTCGTGTCAGCGTCCGGCCAGATGTCGCTCCCCGCGGGGGCGCGTCACCGTTGGCAGCTCGACGGCGGGGGCCCGGTCGACGTGATCGATCTCGGCTTCGGCGTGCTCACGGTTCCGAAGGGTGCCGGTCGAGCGTTGCTCGATGATCTCGTCACGCGCGAGCAGCACGCAGCGTTCGTGCGATCGCTCGAGGACGATCCTGACCTGGCGACGGCGTGAGTTGGGCAATCCTCGACGACCACCTGCTGCGGGACCTGCTCGCTGACGACGTTCCGGGAGGTCTGGCCGACGTTCTCGGTCGGCACGAACCAGCGACCACGAACCTCTTCCTGTATCGACTGTCGAGGAGTGTCGTCTCCGCTCGCGGCGGTGCGCTGACCGGGGGATGGGCGGCCGAGCCTCGGCGAGCACTCGGAGCGAACCTGCTCGCACTGCCCGACACCATCAGGGTCGTGCCGCTCGTCACGATCGCCTATCGAATGGCCGAGGTGGCCGATGCGCATCGCGTCTCGACGCTGGGAGCGGAATGCGTGGCCGCAGCGGAACACCTCGATGCGCCGCTGTGCGTGTGGAGTGGCGACGATGGGCCCGGCATCCGAGGAGCGATGGCCGCCCTCGGGCTCGACTATCGAACGATCAGCCGCTGAACCCATCGCAACCCGACCCGACCTCCCAACGCTCGGCGTCTGGGAGCAGTGGCGAGCGCGGTCGAGTCATTGGGATCCATCGGCGCCTCCCCCATGTCGCAACGTGCTAGCATCTTGCGACATGCGAACCCTGTACTTGCGCAACGTGCCCGATGACGTGGCTGAACGGCTCGAGCGGTTGGCTGAACGAGCGGGGATGTCGGTGTCGACGTTCGCCGTCCGGGAGCTGACGGAACGGTCACGACGCGCCGACAACGCTCGCCTTCTCGGCGGTCTGCCGGACCGGGCCATCGGTGCCGACGCGATCGTCGCCGATCTCGACGCCGCACGCGCCGAGCGGTGATCGTCGTCGACGCGTCAGCTGCCGTGCTCGCACTCTTCAACGACGGCGAGGCCCGACGGATGCTGAGCACCGAGCCGCTCGTCGCCCCGCACCTGATCGACGTCGAAATCGCCCATGCACTGCGCCGACAGGTCCGGACCGGAGCACTCGAGCCTGCGGAGGCCGAGACCTGCCTCGCGACCTGGCAGCTCCTCGGGATCGAGCGGGTGGGTGTGACCGACCTGCTCGCACGCGTGTGGGAAATGCGCGACAACGTGTCGTCCTACGACGCGGCGTACGTGGCCCTCGCCGAAGCCTCCGGCTGCGTCCTGCTCACCGGCGACGCCCGACTGGCGCAAGCGCCGGGCCCGCGGTGCACCATCACCGTCGTCCGCACCTGACACCTGGCGACACACCTGAGCCTGTGCCAGGCTTTCGACGGCGGGAACGAGTGAATCGGCACGCGCCGGGGACGAAGGAGACGCATGGACGTCCACAGCGAACTCGATCGGCCGTTCAGTCAGCCCGGGTCGTCGGCGACCGACTGGTCGACGGTCCAGCGGATCCTCGAGGCGGCCGAGACGTCTTGGTTGACGACCGTGCGCGCCGATGGTCGCCCGCACGTCACGCCGCTCGTCGCGGTGTGGCACGGTGACCGCCTGTACTTCTGCACCGGCGAGACCGAGCAGAAGGCGGTGAACCTGCGGTCGAACCGACACGTCGTGCTGACGTCGGGATGCAACGGCTGGCAGGAGGGGATCGACGTCGTGGTCGAAGGCATCGCCGATCGCGTCACCGACGACGCACTGCTCGCCGACCTCGCCGCCGTGTGGGCGACGAAGTGGGACGGCAGCTGGCAGTTCGAGGCCCGTGACGGCGCGTTCCATCACGAGGCCGGCGGCGAGGATCACCCGGCGCTGGTGTTCGAGGTGACCATCGACAAGGTGCTCAGCTTCGACAAGGAGGGCGGCGCGGCGACCCGGCATCGTCCGGCGTAGGCCGGATCTCGTCCGACCCCGGCAACGACCGCAGCGAAGCAATCGCTGGACGCGTTGTGCGCGACGCTGGGGCGGTGCAGATGAGGTTCGGGCCTGACGACGAGGACGAGTTCGCCATCACCAAGGCGGCGCTGATCGAGGAGTTCCGGCCGTGGGCCGACGAGCGCTACGGCGCCGATGACGGGTCGCTGGTGGCCGACGCCGACACGTTCCTCAGCTGGCGGTTCAACTACTCCGACGGTGACCTCACGACATTCGACGTGCCCGACGCGGACGAGTTCCTCCTCGGCTGGGCGCCGCGCAAGTTCGCCGTCAGCTCCGACGAAGCGCCCACGCTCTGCCGCTCGGTGCAAGCGATGGTCGAGTTCCTCGCCGACACCGATCGACTCGACGGCGGCTTCGGCCGCGCCGCCCGCGTGATGACCCACGTCGACGGGCTCGTCGACGAGGTCGCCGAGGCGCTCGACGATCCGAAGAACTTCGGGCTCGGCAAGAGCATCTTCGGCGTCGACCTGCTCGATGCCTCGGGCAGCCCGCTCCCGTCGCTGGCCGAACTGTTCGACGACGATCGGCCGGAATCGATGGAGAACCTGCAGGCGCTGCTCGACGAGCGGATGCAGGCGTTCAACTCGCTGCCGTTCGACGAGCGCCGGGCGCTCACCGACCCGATGTTCGAGCGCATGCTCCCGGAGCCCATCGAGCTGCCGTTCGTGTTCGTCCCACCGTCGGAGGCCGAGGTCGAAGCCAGCGCCGAGGACTCCGAACTGCTCCGACAGGTCGACGGTCTCGTCCGCCACCTCGGCGACAGCGGCATCAAACTCACCCAGGCCGGCAACGTCCGGCTGGCCGACGCCCGTGAGCTCGTCGAAGCGCTCGCCACCGGCGACGAGATCGACCCGATGTTGTGGGGTCGCGAGAACAAGACCCGCTCCAGCACCCAGCTGGAGTGGCTGCACTTCATCACCCTGGTAGCGGAGCAGGCGGACGCCGTCGACTGGTTGAAGACCAAGATGAACCCGTCGCCCGACTGGCTCGAGCTCCCGCTCACGGTGCGGGCAGCGGCGGTCGTCGAGGCAGCGCTCGATGTCGGCGTCACCTCGTTCCGCTACCCGGTGGACTCGCTGTTCGGGGAGATCGTCGGGTTCCTCGAAGCGGGGATCCCGCACTGGTTCACCGTCCTCCTACCGGCCGGCACCCAGCTCGATCACGTCGACCTCGTCGACGAGGCGCTCGCCGTCACGGCGCGTCAGTACGACGAGGAACGCACCCGATGGAAGCCGAAGTTCTTCGACCAGATGATCGAAGGAGACCTCAGCCGCCTGCTCGAAAACCTGGAGCGGGTCGGGATCATCGAGTGGACCGGCCGGACGGAGATCGACGACCCCGATGCCCTGAGCCCGAGCTACGAGGGTGGCACGATCGTGCTGACGCCGCTCGGCCGTCTCACCATGAGTGGGCGAATCCTCGACGCCGGCTACACGTTCGCCACGATCGACGACCTGGCGACCGCGGATGCCATCGTCCTCGTCAACGCCGTCCTCACGATGAGCGTCACCCCGGAGCACGGGCTCGAACAGTGGCGTCCGGAGGCCTCCGTCGGCGAGCGCGCCCGGCTTCTCGCCGACGCCGCACTCCACGCCGATCTCGCCGAACAACGACTGGCCGTGTTCACGTTGTTCCGCTCGCTCGGACCCGCCGGCGAGGTCGGGCCCGTGGTGCGGGAGCTGCTCGACTCGCCCCTCGCCGGCCACGCCGCGATGTACCTCCTCGACCGGGGGCTGGCGACCGAAGACGACGTCGGCATGTTCGTCGACGTTGGCCCCCTGGTCGACATGTTGGCGACCGTGACCGACGAGCCCGAGGCGCTCGACGAACTGTTCCGCAACGTCCAGGCGCAGGCGATCGACGACCTGATCGACGACATGTGGCGCCACGACCAGCCCGAGACCATCGAGGTGCTCGAAGCACTCGGCCGCTCGCTGACCGACAAAGCGCTGGCCAAAGCCGCCCGCAAAGCAGCGATCCGCCACCGGAGCTGGCTCGCCAACCAGCGCTGATGACTGTCGTGGCTCCGCTCAGGTGTCGATCCAGGGGCCGACGCCGCTGATCCGTTCGATCGCGACACGGACCACGACGCTCGACGGCGAGTCGCGGACCGCGAGCGGGTGCCGCTCCAGGCCCAGGTACTTCTGCGCCAGCTGATCCATCAGCAACGGATCGGGACGGGGATCGAGCGAGGCCGTGCCCCGAACGACCAGATGGCGCTGATAGCCGCGCTCGTTGCGTTCGATGTCTTCGATCGACAGCACGATGCGGTCGTCACGCGCGAGGTTCCTCGCCTTGCGGCTGTTCGCATCGGTCCCGAACAGGATCTGGTCGCCACGGGCGATCATCCAGACCACCGACACCTGCGGTGTGCCGTCGGGGTTGTTCGTCCAGACGTGCGCAACGGCATCCGATCCGAGCAGAGCGTGTGCCTGCGCCGAGAACTCGATCATCGCGGACCCCCCTTGCGGTCGTCGACCTTAGCTCGCTTCGACGGTCACGTCGTTCCCACCTGCTTGTCCATTGACGCCGCGCCGCGCCGACTGAAGAATGGACTCCCGGCGCGCCCGCGGCGCCGGGAGTCCGATGTGGGTGGCAGCACCAGAGGGACGGAGGTCGAGATGGTCGACACTTCGATCGACGACACACCGTGGACGCCCTGGGTGGTCGCGCCCGGCTCCGGCTTCGAGGTCCGTGATCCACTCGGCGCGGTCGGGCTGACCCAGATCAACCGGTCGCAGTTCCTGGTGACCAACCCGTTCCGGTTCAGCGACCACGACGTCGAGCAACTGCTGGTCGACCAGCTGGTGAGCGAGGGCAAGGACGCACAGGAGGCGCGGATCGCGGTCGACGACGCCCGGACCTTCACTCCGTCGGAGAACCCCAGTGACCTGGCATCGATCCCTCGCTACATGCGGTGGTTCGAGAGCCCGTACGGCGTCCACACGCTGGCGGCGGTGCTCCACGACGATCTCATCGTCGACGAGCCGAACGGCGGAGCGCTCAGCAGCGACACGCTCGCCGACACGTTCTTCCGGGAGATGATGCGGGCCGCCGGCGTGCCGTGGTTGAAGCGGTGGATCATGTGGGCGGCCGTCGCGCTCCGCTCGCGCTGGGCGGCCGGCGGGATCAGGCGGATCTCCGTGTTCGTCTGGGTCCTCCTGTCGTGCGCCGGGATCGCGGCCTTCGTCTGGGCCGTCGGCTCGGTGCTGTTCGACTGGGGTGGCCCGGACGCCTGGGTGTTGCTGTCGATCGCGCTCGTGCTCCCGTTCGTCGCCGCCGCACTCTGGGGGCGGCAGTACGGCGCGAGCATCGTCGCCGCTGCCGCCGCGCTCTGGATCCTGCCGGCGGCAGTCGTGGCCGGCATCGGATACGTCATCTACCTCGGGCTCGAGCGAATCGCGAAGACCGTCGGCCTCCGGTGACCGACTCGAGACCGTGCTCACGCCGACAAGTCGCTGAGCAGCTCGACGGCGGCTCGTGCGTACTCGCCGATCCAGCGGTCGGAGATGCGCTTGATGGGGAGCGGCGCGATGGCCAGGTGTCGTTCGCGCCCGATCCTGCGGCCGGTGACCAGCTCGGCTGATTCCAGCACGCGCAGGTGCTGGAGGACCGTCGTGCGGTCGAGGTCGGGGAACGCCGAACACAGCTCGCCGGTGGTGGACGACGACTGCTTCAACACGTCGAGCATCCGCCGGCGGGTCGGGGAGGCCAGCGCCTTGAAGACGGCGTCGTCCGCGTCGCCGGTGCCGCTCTCCTCGACGGCTCGTCCGGGTCTGGCTCCAGAGCCCTTGCGTTGCCCAGGCGACATGTTGTAAAAATATCACATGTCTTCCGATGAGTCACTGACCGAGTTGCGCTTCACCGTGTCCGGCCGGATCAGCCGGCCGTGCGCGGAGGTGTACGAGGCGGTCGCCGACCCGGCACAACTGTCGAAGTACTTCACCACCGGCGGCGCGGCCGGCAGGCTCGAGTCGGGCACCGTCGCGACGTGGGACTTCCACGACTTCCCCGGTGCGTTCCCGGTGACCGTCGTCGAGGCAGTGGCGAACGAACGGATCGTGATCCGATGGGGCGGCGAGGAGACCACCGGCGACTCCGGCACGACCACCACGGCGTTCGAGTTCGAACCGATCGACGACGGTGCGCGCACCCTGGTCACCATCACCGAATCGTCCTGGAAGCCGACACCGGCCGGCGCGGAACGCGCCTTCGGCAACTGTCAGGGCTGGACCGGGATGCTGGCCGCCTTGAAGGTCTGGCTCGAGCACGGCATCAACCTCCGCGAGGGGTTCTACTCCTGACCTGAGCCGTCCCGCCGGGCGGGCCTCAATCGTCGAAGGTGGTGAGCCGGACGCTCCGCAGGTTGTCGTCGAAGTCCTCGGCATCGAAGGCTTCGGGGTCGAAGGGGCCGCCGACCCACTCGACGCGTCGCGTCAGCTCTCGCAGCCGACGCCGTCGTGGTCGCCGTCGAAGCGGTGCGGGTCGGGTGGGAGGACCGGGAAGCGCCGGTCGGCGAGGTCGCCGCAGTCGAGGTCCGGGCTGCCGATCGGGATGCACAGGCTCGGATACGAC
>CAZYWK010000091.1:0-13959 GCA_964651825.1 uncultured Ilumatobacteraceae bacterium
GAGCCGCACTTCGAGTCGACCGGCTCGTCGTTCGGGTTCGAGATGATGCTCATCGCCGCCGAACGGCGCCTGCCACTCGTGCAGGTGCCGGTGAAGTACCAGCCGCGGGTGGGAGAGAGCTCCGTCACCGGCGACCAGGGCAAAGCCGTGAAGCTCGGCCTGGAGATGATCCGCATGTGCGTCACCAGGCGCGTGCGAGGCCGCAACTCGACCGCAGGATGATGTCGACCGCGGATGAAGGGTCGACCCCGGACCAGCGGACGTCGCGGGCTCCCGACGGACGGTTCCAGGCCGCGGAGCGACCGGCCGGCAGCTGGTGGCGGGTCTGATCCCAGCCGGCCACTCGCGCGATCACGTCGAAGTTGCGGCTCGCGTGGCGGGTGAAGAGGTCGATCGTGCCGCGATACTCCCGCACGAACAACAGCGTGTGCAGCGCCGACCCTTCGAGGCCAGCCAGGTGGCTCGCGCCGGCCAGCAGCTCGATCTGCTCCGCGAGCGGCAGGTGCTCCAACCGCGCAATGATCCAACCTGCTTCAGCGAGGAGTGATTCGATCTCCGCCTCTTCGGCGAGGCCACCACGATCACCGAGGCCCGAACGGCTCAACCAGACTCGCCGGTGCGACGGATCAGGGGCGGCCTCGGTCAACTCCAGTCGCCGCCGAAACCACGGGTGCAGGAACCGGTCGACCTCGAAACCCGGATCGGGCACCAGCAACTCGCCCACCTCGAGCGGCCCGGTCTCACCGGACACGACCACTGCGTTGTTGCGGACCCCGATCGCGGTCAACATCTCGCTCATCCGATCGGTCAGTCGGTCGGCGGTCGCCGCGATCCAAACCACGGGTACGTCGCCGAGGCCGCGCATCCACAGCCGGCCGAGGCTTTCCAGGAGAAAGTGGCCGTAGTGCGCGAACAGAAAGCCTCCGAACACCGCCGAGTCGAGGCGCGGTCCGTCGCGCACCTGCTCAGCGACCGGGGCCGGAACATACTCGCGCCCCCGGCGACGGATGCCTGTCCCCTCGACGGCCCGCCACCCGGTGGTGGCGCGGGCGAGGACACCCGTACCCACCGCTCGATCGGTCCAGGCATGTCGTGGCACCAGCACGGCATCGCGATGCGCGCGAAGCTGCAACGCCGCTGGGCCATAGTCGGCTGCTGTGCTCATGACGAGGGCGGTCGGTGGCCATGACGCCGACATGTCGCCCGGAGCAGGCTGACCGTCGCCTCGATGTCGACGCCCGACCACTGCACGTCCGTGCCGCGCGGTTTGGGCCGTTCACGTGCAATCGCTCCCGGGATCCGATGACGCCGTTGGTCGAGGCCCGCAGCGTCTGCCACGAGGTCGAAGTTGGGATGGTCCTGCCGCGTGAACAGGTCGATCACGCCGCGATAGCCGCGGAGGAGGCAGAAGGTGTGGAAAGCGGACCCTTCGATGCCGGCGACGTGCACCGCCGAGCCGATCAGGGCGAGCTGTTCCGGGATGCTGAGCTCCTCTGGTCGTGCGATCGTCCAACCGTCGTCCTCGAGTGCCGCTTCGAGGTCGAGATCCTCGTCGAGACCCGAGTGCGGTCGGGCGGCGGACCGGCTGAGCCACACGTGGTCGTCGCCTGGGTCGACTCGGCACCGCGCCAGTCGTGCCGCCAGCCAGGGATGCATGAAGCTTCGGAACTCGAAGCCCGGTGACGCGACGACGAGCTCGTCCACCGCGAGGGCGCCCGATGCCGTGGTGACGACCCGACGGTCGCGCGGCGCGCCGATCGCGTCCAACACCTGCGACATCCAGGGGGCGAGCGATTCGCTCCACGCCGCAATCCACACGACGGGAATGTCGGGCGCCGGTGCGTCAGGAGGCCAGAGCCGGGCCAGGCTCTCGAGGAGGAAGTGACCGTAGTGGTCGTAGAGGTAGCCGCCGAAGATCGCCACGTCGACCCGATCGCCGATGTGCAGGCCGGCTGCTGACGGTGCCGGGATCTGCTCGCGACCATCCCGACGGATCCCCGAACCCTGCAGGTAGCTCCACTCGCCAGCTCGATCGGTGAGCACCCCGGCACCCCCCGACCAGTCGTGCAGGTCCGGCCGGGCCACGAGCGCCGCCCCGCGCACGCGCCGCAGCTCCAGGAATCGCGGCGCGCCCGGCACGGACGCACAGTATTCATCTCTCGCGTCCGGTCTGCAAGAATCCCTCCCGCACATGTCGGCCGACACGATCCACGAGATCTTCACCCGGACGCTCGTCGCGTCGGTACTTGGCGATCACGCCTCGGCACGGAGGTCCCTCGACGAGCTCGAGCGGTCAGCGGCGAACCACACTCGGGCTCGCCGCACGGACGACGCGGCGCTCGAACGGCTACTGCTCGAGCGCGACAACTACTGGTGCCGATTGTGCGGAGCGCCGCTGGCACATGTCGGTCACCTCGAAGGGCTGCAGCGCTCGCTCGGCGCAGATCGATTTGGCAGCACCCACCCGGTGTGGGCGTCCACGCGCGGTGTGGCAGTTCGCGTCCGTGGCTGGCGTCGTGCTCGTGACCCGAACGGCTTCGTCGCCGCGTGCATCCCGTGCCGTGACCGACACAGGCGCTGGGTCGGGAGGGTCGAGGGGAGCGATCATCAACCGGCGCGCGTTGACCGACCCGACTGGTGGCCCCTCCTGCGTGCCGTCGACTCGGGGCTCGATCGACCTCGTGCTGTGGTCACGAACGCGTGGCTCCTGGACGGCGTCACGCTGACCATCTTCGGGACACTGGTTGGAGTGGGGTCGTCGCCGGACGTGACGATGCGGGTCGTATCCGGTGAGCGGGTCGAGCCGGCGATCGTGCGGACCCGTGCCGCTGGAGACGGCCTGGTGTTCCATGCTCACGTCGATCTGTTCGACGCCGTTGTCGCTGACCCGGACCGAACTTGGGACATCGTCGTCTCCACCACCGACCCTGATCTCCGGCCGGTCATCGTCGCCCTCCCTGGGTTCGAGACCACGGCGAACTGCTCGCTCGTCGACCCGATCCCTCCGCTCCCCGTGGTCGCTCGGCGCCTGGCCGTCGACGCCCGGACCGGCCTGTCCGTCGTCCCGCGTCCGATGGGAGCAATCTGGGACCTCGCGTCGATCGAGGTGCGCGGAGCCGAGCTCCGGCTGCGCGTGCGGAGTGTGGCGCACGCCACGGATCTCCCGCGACGAGTCTGGCTGTGGCGTCGTGGCGAACACCCCACAGCGCCCCGCGTGCTCGAACTCGATCACTGCGGCGACGACACCTGGGCGCTCCGGGCCGATTCCCTCCCGTCCGGGCTGTTCGAGGCCGACGAATCCACGATCTGGAACGTCTGGACGAGCGGGACCGTGGGCGGTGAGCCGCTCGAGGAGCGCGCGCACCGCGCGGCCTGCGACCTCCGCGAGCCGCGCTCGACCGTCAGATTCCCTGCAGTCCGGGGCACGGTCGACGGGCGCATGACGGTCGTGCGGCCCTACCTCACGGTCAGCCGCCACCTCGCGGTCAAGATCTCGCCGGTGGTGGAGGCCGAGCGGTGACGTCGGCCCACACGCTCGGCGGTCAGCAATTTCGGGTGGTGTTCCTCGTGTCCCAGCCCGACGGAGTGGGGGGGACCGAGCGGGCGACCTTCCAATTGACCGCGGCGTTGGCGAAGGTGATCGATCTCGACGTCTCGATCGCCGGCGTGTTCCGCCAGCGGGACGACCCACACTTCCGCGAGGACGTCGAGGTGCCGATCCACTATGCAGTCGACAGCCGAGGAACCGCGGTCCCCGTGGACCTTCCCGCGGAGGCGGTGCGTCGGCTCTTGGCCGAACGATCGCCGCACGTCGTCGTCGCGACCTCCCCCGACCTTCTGGCACTCGTCAGGGATGTCGCGCCGAACGGCTGCCGAATCATCGACATCGAGCACCGCGCCACTGCCGCCCGCGGGTCGAGCGTGGAACCCATCCTCCGGCATGCCGCGCACGCTGACGCGCTCGTGTCGCTGGTCCCCGCCGGCGAGCGATGGCTCGAGCGTCAGCTCGGCCCCGACCGACCATTGCTCGTGACGATCCCCAACCTCATACCGGACACGTTCGTGCCGCGCTCCTCGCTGCGCCAGCCGATGATCGTGGCGGCCGGTCGCCTCGTGCGTTCCAAGCAGTTCGGCCACGTCGTCAGCGCCTTCGGGTCGGCCCGCCGCGACGGCTGGCGATTGCGGATCTTCGGCGACGGTCCTGAGCGACCCACTCTGCAGCGCTTGGTGACGAACTCGGGCCTGCACGACGCGGTCGACCTCGTGCCGTTCGTTCCGAGCCTGCAGCACGAGCTGGCCAAGTCGTCGATGCTGGTGATGAGCTCGGTCGCGGAGGGGATGCCGCTCGTCGCGCTTGAAGCGCTCGCCACCGGAGTCCCGATCGTCAGCTACGACTGCCCGGTCGGACCCCGGGCGATCATCGAAGACGGCGCCAACGGGCGGTTGGTGCCGCCGAACGACGTGGTGGCACTCGGTGTCGCCATCCGTTCCCTGATCGACGACGTCGACTTGCGTTCCCGGCTCGGTGCCGGCGCGCTGGCCTCCACCGCCCGCTTCGACGCGGCGACCATCGCCGGGCACTGGGCAGAGTTGATCCGCGCCGTGTGCGCTGCTCCACCCCGGCGCGGGACCACCGCGGCCGCTCGATCGCGCCGGGTGATCCGGGCGGATCTGACGCCACCGCCGGATACCGCCACCTGGGTTCCGCAGGGTGGCTTGCTCCTGCACATCGGCCCGCACAAGACCGGCACGACCGCGGTGCAGTCAGCCTTCGTCGCCAGCCGCGATCGGCTGCGCGGGCTCGGTGTCGTGTACCCCGGGACGACATCCGCGCCACACGGTGCCGTCATGAGCCGGCTCGGCACCCGTCGTGGCTGGAACGACGCCATCGCTCCGGGCCCGATCGAGGCGTGGGAGCAGCTCTGCGTCGAGACCCGTACCGCCGAGGGCACCGTCGTGGTCAGCAGCGAGGCGCTGTGCCACGCGAGCGACGAACAGGCGGGAGCCGTCCCCGGCGAGCTGCGGCGAGCACCGGCCCGGGTCGTGATCACGCTCCGACCCTTGGAGAAGATCCTTCCAAGCGCCTGGCAGGAATACGTCAAGAGCGGATGGACCACACCCTTCGAGCAGTTCTTGAAGCACGTCCTGGAAGCGCCCAACTCGCCCGACAACCCCACTCCCACGTTCTGGGTGCGCCACGACCACGGTCGCCTCGTCGAACGATGGACGACGGTCTTCGGTCCGGAGGGCGTACTCGTGGTCGTCGGCGATCCGCAGGAGCCCCGGCTGCTCCTCGACGCGTTCGAGGACGCGGTCGGACTACCACGCGGACTGCTCGCGGTGGGCGCTGGGCCGACGAATCGCTCGCTGACCCTCGTCGAGGCCGAGCTCCTCAGGCAGATCAACTCGGGCGCCCACGAACGCATCGCCTGGAACGACTTCAACCGGCTCCTCCGGCTCGGCGGCACGGCCAACCTCGTGGAACAGCGCACTCCGCCGATCGGCGAGCCGCGGCTCGAGCTGCCGGCGTGGGCCCTCGAACGCGCACGCGAGCACGGGCAACGTGCGATCGAGGTCATCGGGGCGAGTGGAGCAAGGATCGTCGGCGATCTCGGCCAACTCGCACCGACCACACCGCTGACGAACGGCGACGAGGCCACCACCCACACGACGGCGATGGTTCCCGTCGACGCGGTGCTCGAGCTGCTGGTCGGGATCGCGGATCGGTCGGAACTCAACGCGAGCTGGGGCGGCGACCCAGCGCACGGTTGAGCTGACGACGGACGTCGGGTGGCAGCCGTCGCCCGGCCGCCTTGAGCGCGCGCTTGGTGCTCGGAGGGAGGCGGCGCGCGACGAGCCGAGTCGACGACACCACCCGGACCCGAGTCACGGTGAGTGCCTTCGATCCCATCGCGGCGGCTCCTGTGGCGGGGGTCGTTGCAGGCTCGTCAGGGCCGAGGTCGAGCAACCCGGCCATCGGCCCACTCACCATCCGCTCCCGCGGGTTGCGCCCGCGGACGGCGATGAACTCTTCCTCGTGAGGTGTGATCGTGAAGGAGCCCCAAAACGTCGCAGGCACGGCCGGACGCTCGTAGTCCTTACCTCGGATCCTGATGTACTCGTCGCGGAAGGCGACGACCTCGCGTTGGTGCCGATTTGTCGCCACACCGCCGTGGAACTGGTGGAATGTGGCCTCGCCGAGGAGCAGGATGGGCCGTGCGTCGGGGAGATGGCAAGCCCGATTCCACGTGTCGAGGTTGACGAAGCCGCCTCCCGGAGAGTCGAACGCCGGATCGAAGCCGCCGAGCTCGCGCCACATCGCCCGCCGCATGAACAGCGCGTTCGTCTCGGCCACCTGCGAGTGCCACACCGCCCGAGAGGTCTCGTCGAACACCGACACGTTGAACAGCTCGTAGCCGTTGTGCTTCCAGTCGATCCGCTCGAGCATCTCGTCCTCGAGCGCCTGGTCGTATCCGAACCTCATCGCACGGCGTTGCATCATCGGGCCGAGATACCGGCCTCGGGAGCCGACGACCGCTCGCGGGTGTGTCGCTATGGCCTCGCGGCTGCGACGGATCAGACCCGGCGACGCGAGGCGGGCGCCGTCGACGAAGGCGCCGACGACCGCGCCGCACGACGCGTCGAGTCCCAGGTTCATCGCCCTGACCGGGCTCGGCGTCGGATCCTCGACGCTCAGCACGGTCAGATCGAGCCCGAGATCGGCGAAGGCCGCCGCCTTCGGAGGCTGCCGCGAGCCGTTGTCGACCACGATCACCTCGTAGTCGTCTGCCGACACGCCCTGCTGGAACGCTGGCGACAGCGAATACAGCGTCTTCGGTAACTCCCGCGCCGCCTGGTAGCTGACCACGACGATCGACAGGAACGGATCGGTCACGATGCCGCCACCTTGCGTGGCAAGGCGCCCCTGACCAACCGGCGTACCCGGTCCATCCCCGCCGATGGGTCGTCGATCTCACGGAGTTCCACCAGCATCCGGAACACGCGGGCGAGCAGTGGGTCGTCGGGGGCGAGTGCACGCTTACGCGCCAGGACGGTCTCGGGTGGGTCTTCGTCGCGCGCCACGAGGTCGCCGACGATGACATCGAAGCCGTTCCAGAACTCGCGGTTCGTCGGGTCGGCTCCGATCACCACGAGCGTGCCAGTGGGCGACGTGTCGACCGGGAGCACGATCAGGTCGGGGCGTCCGTATCGCAACACGTCGATGATCTTCCAGACGTCGCCCGTCCAGTGGCGCGACACCCGGCGACGCCGGGCTTGCACGGGATGGTTCGGGAAGATGTCGTCGATCAGGATCACCGATGTGGCGTGGGCGTGGCGCTCGACGTTGATGAAATCCTCGAATGCGTTCTCGATCAAGTGCATGCCGTCGATGTAGACGAGGTCGAGTGGACCGAGCTTCGCGACGCGGTCGGGTGATGCGAAGAAATCGACGCTCAATGTCGAGTGGATCGTCTGGTCGGCGCGCAGCTCGAATCGGTTGTTCGGCACAGGGTCGATGCCGATCGACGGACACCTCGCTCGGTGCAGGCTGGCCCCGTCGAAGACCCCGATCTCGAGGTAGAACCGCGGCGCGAGCTGTGCGTGGAGCCGGCGCAGGAACTGCAGCGCAGGCATCGTGCCCGACCCGTACTCGACCTGGGAGATCTCTGCCGCCGGCGGATCGTTCTGGAGCGCGCCGTCGATCACTTCCAGGAACTCGTCAGCGTCCGCCGGCACACCACCGGCCGCTGGCTCCTTGCGGAACACCCCGACCACATCGCGAAACGGGCCTCGGTCGTCGACGCGGAGCTCGACGAGGTGGAGGTCGTGCAGGTCGGCGAGCGCCTGGAAGCTGTCGGGATGGAAGCGATAGCAATCGACTGGGTACCGGTGCACGGGACCAGCCGACGGCGCGATGAGGATCAGCACGCCGTCGGACGCCAGCACCCGGACCAGCTCGTCGAAGAGCTGCCAGAACCGGGCTGCGTGCTCGAACGTTTGGCCGCAGACGACTACATCGACGGACCGGTCGTCGACGGGGATCACGCCGTCGGCACCGATGAGCACGTCGGCGGTCGAATCGGCGTCGATGTCCGCGGCGACGTACCGATGCTCCATGAACCCGAACAATGGCCGGTACGAGCCGTTGACGTCAGCACCACCGACGTCGAGCACCTGCAACGGTCGGCGAGCGCAGAGACCCGCGTCGCTGACGACGTGTCGCTTGATGCAGCGACGCATGTTGTCAAATGACGAACCGTGCAAGGTTTCCCCGACCTCCGTGCCGAACAGCAATGATGACCGGCAGTGTTGCACACCGAGATGGCGCATTCGATGGTCCGCACCATCGCCGACGACGGCCTGCTGCTCCACATCGGTGCACCGAAGACCGCGACGACTTCGGTGCAGTCCGCCTTCGCACGGGCGCGGCCTGCGCTCGACGCGGCGGGCATCCTGTATCCCGGCCGCGGCCTGAATCACGTTCGGGCGCTACGTGCGGCGATCGGCTGGCCGTCGAGTCCACAGCGACGGGAGATCGACGTCGCCCGCTGGCAGGAGCTTCGGGAGCAGGTTCGTAGCCATTGCGGCCGCGTCGTGGTCACCGCCGAGACCCTCGTGGCGCTCGAGTCGGCGCGGGCGTCGACCGTCGTGGACGACCTCGGTCACCCGAACGTCGACGTCGTGCTCACGGTACGTGCTCTCGCCGAGCGCCTGCCCAGCGCCTGGCAGGAAGACGTCAAGGCCGGCTCGGCGGTCACGTACGAGACGTGGCTGCGCGAGCAGTGCCGCGGGCCCAGCGCCTCACGGCCGGTGCCCTCACCCTTTTGGATCGCCCACGACGACGTCGCGACGATCGAGCGCTGGTCGGCCGTCGTCGGCCGCGATCATGTGTTCGTGGTGGTCGTCGACCGCGCCGCGCCGCGCCGCGTGTTCGAGGCCTTCGAAGGCCTCCTCGGACTCGACGGCGAACCGCTCGGGCGTGATCCCGGTCAGCTGCGAAATCGCTCGCTCGGCCGCGCCGAAACGGAGCTTCTCCGGCGGCTCAACGAACGACGCCGACTCGACCGGGATCGCATCTTCGCTCTCGCCGCCACGCTCGCCGACGACCGGGTTCGCGATGGAGAGCGGCCGTCGCACGCGGTCCCGCCGTGGGCCAAAGATCGCGTCGGTGAGCTGGGCCGAGAGCTGTCCGACGGCATCCGCGCGTCCGGGGTCAGCGTGATCGGCGACCTCGAACTGCTCGCGCGCTCAGCGACCGACGGCATCGCTGGCGACGAGTCCATCGACGAGTTGTCGATGGATGCGGCGGCGGCGATCGTCCTCGAACTGCTGGCACAAGGCGAGCGGGGAATCGGTGAAGTGGATCGATGAACTCCGAGTGACGAGCCGGTGGATTCTTGACTGGCGTTCGTCGCCTACAGTCGCGCCGTGGGGAGATTGAAGGGCGAGGTGATCAGCGCGCTCGAACGCATCGGGCAGCTCGATCGGGCGTTGGCGCTGCGCCGGGCCGGTCGGAACAAGTTGGCGATCATCGAGGCCCGGTTCAGAGGTCGCAGGATCCGGCGGGCGATCGTCACCGACGAGGCGACACACCGATGGATCGAGGTGGATCGCACCTCGGCGTTGTGCCGGGTCGCCGTGACGGCATCCACAGGTTCCGCTCGAGCGTCGAACTTCCGGCTGGCGCTCGACGTGCTGCGGAGCTCGGGTGTCGACTTCTTCTTCGTCCCGCTGTCTGGTGTCGATGCCTTTCGGATCGGAGTTCGGGCGGAGCAACGAACCCGGCTGTTCGACGCGGTCCTTCGATGCGACCTGTCGCCCGAGACGTACCTGAGTTGCGACGAGATCTCACCGCGTGACCTGCGGCCGTTCGGATCTGGTGTCCGAGCCCGGCACAAGTCGGCGCTGTTGTCCTCCAATCTCTGGACGATCTGGGACTCGATCACCGATCCGACGGGTTCGGTCGTGCTGGGTGAGCGTCACGCCTGCCAGATCGAGTTCTGGGATCGTGAGGCCGACGAACTCGTCTCGGCGCACCGCAACGCGGTCGTGCCGCGTCTCCCAGAGGTGTCGATCGACGAGGCGACCGTCGAGGTCGACGGTGAGCGGCTACCGACATCACGCAACTTCCTCGACGTCTCAGAGAGCAACACCTGGTTCCCGATCGACATCGTGTACACGTGGGTCGATGATTCCGATCCCGCGTGGATCGGCCGTCGTGCGGCGGCACTCGACTGCCCCGATCTGATCAATGCAGACGCCGCCAGCGACTCGCGCTTCACCAATCGCGACGAGCTGCGCTACTCGCTGCGGTCGGTCGCCCAGTACGCCGACTTCGTCCGTCACGTGTATCTCGTGACCGATGGCCAGACACCGTCATGGCTCGATCCGGATGCTCCCGGCCTCACCGTGGTCGATCATCGTGACATCTTCGGTGCCGACGACCTGCTGCCGACCTTCAATTCCCACGCTATCGAGGCCCGGCTCCACCACATCGAGGGGCTCTCCGATCACTACCTGTACCTCAACGACGACGTGTTCTTCGGGCGCCGGGTGAGCCCCGCCGTCTTCTACCGTCCATCCGGATTGGCGCACTTCTTCCTCTCGCGTGCCCAGATCCCCGCCGGCGACAGCCATCCCGACGAGTTGTCGGTCGACAGTGCCGCCAAGAACGGACGGGCGCTCATGCATCGCGAGTTCGGCACGGTTCCGACGCGCAAGTTCAAGCACACGCCGCATGCCCAGCGGCGCGACGTGCTCCTCGAAATCGAAAAGCGCTTTCCTGCCGAAGTGAGCGCGGTCGGACGCTCCAGGTTCCGGAGCCACACCGACATCTCGATGGCGTCGTCACTCCATCACTACGTGGCTGACGCCCTCGGGCTCGGTGTACCGGGGTCGGTGCGCTACGACTACGTCAACCTGTCGAGTGGAAACCTGCCGGGCCGTTTGGAGCGGATGGCTGACGGCACCTACGACTGCTTCTGTCTGAACGACGCCGACATTGCTCCACGCCAACGCGAGCGCATCGATATCGAAGTGGCGTCGTTCCTCAGATGTATGTTCCCGTGGCCCAGCCCCTGGGAGCGACGCTCGCCCGTCGCGTGATCCGTGTGCGTAGCTCGACGTGCCCGTCCGTTGCTGGTCGCAGGCTACGGGCGGAGGCACTCCCAGGTGGCGAAGTGGTAGGCGGGCTCGAAGCCCATCAGGCGTGACTGCTCGTCGTTCGCAACCACGGTCAGATCGTCCGGACGGACGTCGCGCACGAGCTCGTCGACGTGGAAGCCGTCGCCGTGCGGATCGGGCTCGTCGAGCTCGCCGCGCAGGATGAGGTCGTACTCGTTGGTGACGAGCACGGTGGCGGTGAATCCGGCCTCACGGACTTGGTCGGTCATGTCCCACCCGAAGTTGAAGAACACCGGAGTGTTGTCGGCGTGGAACTCGGGTTCGGTCGGCGGCGCGGTGACGCCTTGCAGCAACGGGACCTGGAGGTACATCCGGCCGCCAGGCGCGATCACCCGGAACAGCTCCGCGAGCGCGCGTCCCGTGTCGGGGACGTGTTCGAGCACGTGTGGCGTCAAGACCACGTCGACCGAGGCATCGGGCAGGTCGATCGACTGCAGGTCGAGCTGCAGGTCGCCGCGGTGGGCGCTGAGGTCGAAGTCGCTCGTGCGGTAGGAGAACCACCGTCGCATGTACTCGCGGTACTCGCCGCCGAGGCGCGGGCTGGTCTCGATCACGCTGGCGCCGCGCATCCGACCCGCCCGCTGGGTGAAGCACCACACCAGGAAACGGTCGCGAGCGATCGAACCGCACTGCGGGCATGTCGCTGACTCGGTGTGGGCGATCCCGTGGAACGCCGAGCCCGTCCAGCGGCAGATGTTGCACCAGCGATCGACCCGTTCGCTGCGGGTGGGTCCCTTCCACACCGGCTTGGTCGTCTGCCACCACTCGGTCGCCGGCGCGGCGAGACCGACGCGGCGGGCGAGCGGCCGTGCCGCGTCCTTGATCGCACGCGGAAACGACGCGCCGAGTGACTCCGGACGTGCAGGCATGGAGCCGGAGGCTACCGATCGGCCTGGGTAACCTGCCCGCATGGCGTCGATCAAGGGACTCGTCGGACGCGTGCGCGGAGATCAGGTCGCCGCCCTCACGGCCGAGGTGGCGGCGCTGCGCGAGGTGGTGCTCAACATCAACCACGTGGTGACGCAACTCGGCACGACGGTGAACGAGCTCAACCACGACATCCGCTCGGGCGCCGAGCGCGGGCTCCCGCTGTTCCTCGGCTACTCCGAGAGGCTGCGGCTCGACGCCGACACCGCGATCGGTGCCACCCAGGTGATCGAGCGCCAGCTGGCGATCCTGGAGGACCGGCTCGCCGCGGCAGCCGACTCCGGGACCGAGCGCCCTTGACCACCCCGTTCGTTCTGGCCCCGTCCCCAAGTGAACGGGGTCGGGTCGACGACCTTGCGCGGGCGGTCTCGACGCTGCTCGTCGACGCCAGGCCGGTCGACCACCCGACGGCGCGGCAGCGGGGAATCGGGCGGTACGTCACCGGTCTGCTGCGGGGGCTCGTCGAGATCGAGGCGCCGTTGCTCGCGCTGTACGGGTCCGACGTGGAAGCCGAGGTGCTGGCCGACGCGATCCCGGATCTGCCGATGGAGCGCTGGAGCCCGCAGATCGTGGGTCGCCACGCCGAGCCCGGCACCTGGTACCTCGCGACGCAACTGATGCTCCACCCCGTGCCACTCGATCCGATCCCACGGGTGATCACCGAGTCCGGCATTCCGGTCGCGGCCGTGATGTACGACGTGATCCCGTACCGCTTTCCCGAGCAGTACCAGGCCGAGCCCAGTGCACGGCGGCAGGCCCAGTTGCGCGCCCCGCTGGCCCGGACCTGCGATGCGCTCCTGGCGATCTCGCAGTTCGCCGCCGAGACGGCCGCCGAGGAGCTCGGCTACCCGCTCGATCGCATCGCCATGATCGGTGCCGGCGTCGAGCCGCAGTTCGCGCCGCCGTCCACGCGGCTGCTGCCCCGTGCCGACCGGGTGCTCCCGCCATCCGTCGGGCCGTACGTCGTCTCGGTCACCGGCGGCGACGAGCGCAAGAACACCGAGGGCCTGCTGCGGGCGTGGGGAAAGCTCGACCCGGCCGTGCGCTCCTCGCACCACCTCGTGATCGCCACCGCCCACTCGCCGGCGGTGCTGCGGCGCTGGCAGGGGTGGGCAGCCGACGCCGGGGTCGCCGACAGCGTCGTGTTCACCGGAGCGGTCGACGACGACGAGATGGTCTCGATCCTCCAAGGCGCCCGGCTCGCCGTCATGCCATCGCTCGAAGAGGGATTCGGGCTGCCGGTCGTCGAGGCCGCGGCGTGCGGTGTGCCCGTGATCTGCTCGAACCTCACGTCGCTCCCCGAAGTGCTCGACGAACCAGCGGCCTGCTTCGATCCTCGCGACCCCGACGACATGGCACGGACGATCGAACGGGGACTGACCGACGAGTCCTACAGAGGTGTGCTGCTCTCGGCCGGTGAGTGGGCCGCGCAACGCTGGACCTGGCGGCGGGTGGCCCACGACGCGGTCGACGGCCTGGCTAACCTCGGCCCTCGGTGGCACCGGACGATCAAGCATCCCCGTCACCGCCTCGCGATCGTCGGCCCGCTCGAGGGGTCGGAGTCGGCGATCGGCCGGTACGACGAGGAGGTGCTGGCGGCGCTCGGACGCCGGACGAGCAGCCCTGAGATCTCGGTCTTCGTCGACGGATCGACCTCCGAGGCACCGACATCTCGGGGGGCGACAGGGGTGGCGGTGCGGTGGCCGGCGCGGTCGATCGGGCGCTTTCACAAGCCGTGGGACGTCGACGACATCGTCGCCGTGCTCGGCAGTTCGCCCAGCCACGTGGCCGCCGCCGACCTGGCGTCACGGACGCCGTGCCACGTCTGGATGCACGAGGCGTCGCTCG
>CAZYWK010000092.1:0-13926 GCA_964651825.1 uncultured Ilumatobacteraceae bacterium
AAACACCGACTCGGCATCACCGAGAAACGTGACGCCAACGGCACCCTCATCCAATACCGCGCCGACGGCACACCCATCACCCCCATCGGACGACGACTCCGAACCCGACACCACCACCGCCACCGCCAACGACACCGCATCGAGCCCGACCCCGCACCACCACCCGACACCGACACGGAACTGACCGCTGCCGGCTGGCCCATCACCCGGCTCTGCTACGCCGCCGCCTGATCACGGGATACCCGCTCGGGCGGTCACAGCTCGACGAGTCGCCCCGCCGAGAGGACCACGACCCGGGTCGCGGTCGTGGCCACGAGGGCGCGGTCGTGGCTGATGAACAGCACCGCGAGGTCGAGGTCGCGGCGTAGCTCGTCGAGCAGGTCGACGATGTTGGCCTGGGCCAGCACGTCGAGCGACGACGTCACCTCGTCGCAGAGCAACAGCCGCGGCCGGCACACCAGCGCCCGCGCGATCGCCGCCCGCTGGCGTTCGCCACCGGACAGCTCACCGGGGAACCGAGCCGCGACGGTCGGCGACAGCGCGACCCGGTCGAGCGCCGCGGCCACGGCTTCGCGAACGTGGCCCTTGGTCGCGCCGGTGACCACGAGCGGCCGCCCGATCGAAGCCCCGACCGTGCGGCGAGGGTTGAGCGACCCGTACGGGTTCTGGAACACGTACTGCACCGCCAACCGATGTTCGATCGAGCGCTTGCGCGCGCGTGTCGCCAACGCCGACCCACCCTCGACGTCGCCGAGCCGCACCTCGCCCGTCCACTCGTGGTGCAGCCCGGCGATCGAGCGGGCGAACGTCGTCTTGCCCGAACCCGACTCGCCGACGAGCGCGAGGCACTCGCCGCGCTGGATGTCGAGGCTGACGTCGCGCACCACGGCGACACCACCGAACGCGGCGGTGAGCGAACGCACCTCCAGGGCGGACGGCCGGTCGGAGATCCGGCGGGCGATACGGACGGTCGATTCCGGCGCCGCCGGGGCGGGGACAGCCGTGCCGAAGGGGTTCACGCAGCGGACGCTTCTCTCGGTGGCGATCGGGCGGAGCGCCGGCAGCGCCGCCGCGCAGGCGTCGTGCGCAAGTGAGCAACGATCGGCGAACGCACAGCCGTCCGAGCGCTGGCCAGGGGGTGGGGCCGCGCCGGGGAGGCCGACGATCGGACGCCCGCTCAGGTCCGGGGTGGCCGCCACGAGATGTTGCGTGTACGGATGGGCCGGGGCGGCGAGCACGGCCGCCGTCGGACCCTCCTCCACGATGCGCCCCGCGTACATCACCGCCACGCGCTCAGCGACCGTCGACACGACGGCGAGATCGTGACTCACGTACAGCGCCGCGGTGCCGTGCACGGAACACATCTTCCTGATCAGGTCGACGATCCGCCCCTGCGTCGCGGCGTCCAGCCCGGTGGTCGGCTCGTCGAGCACCACGACGGCGGGACGGCACACGAACGCGATCGCCAGGCAGACCCGCTGCTGCTGCCCGCCGGACAGCTCGTGCGGAAAGCGGCGCCGGAACTCGACGGTGTCGGGCAACTCGACCTCGCCGAGCACCTGCGTGATCCGCCGATCACGCGCCGCGGTGTCGAGCTCGCCGGGCGCGTGGGCGTCGAGCATCTCGCGCAGCTGCGGTCCGACGCGGCGCGCCGGGTCGAGCGCGGCCGCCGGATCCTGCGGCACGTACGTCACCACCCGGCCCCGCTCGGTGAAGGCCGATCCGTTCACCATGACCTGCCCGGTGGCGAACGTCAGGCCGCGCCGGACATGGCCCAGCGCGGCGAGTGCGGCCGTCGACTTCCCCGATCCCGACTCGCCGACCAGCGCGACGATCTCGCCCCGCTCCACCGTGAGCCCGACGTCGTCGACCACCAGCGCGGACGTGTCGCCGAGGATCCGGACGCTGACCCGCTCCATCGACAGAGCGCTCGGGATCGCCGGCGCACTCGCCGTCACGACACCGACCTCTCGTCGAGACGGGCGATCGTGCGGGCCAAGGCGTCGGCGATCAGCCCGGTGCCCAGCGCCAGCAGCGCGAGCGCGATGGTGGGCAACACCACCCCCCACGGCTGGACAGCCAACGCGGCTCGGTTCTCCTGCACCATCAGGCCCCAGTTCGCGCCGTTCACGCGCGACGCGAAGCCGAGGAACGCGAGCGACGCGATCAGCCCGATCGAGTACGTCAGGCGGATGTTCGCCTCCACCAGCAGCGGCCCCGACACGTTCGCCAGGAGATCGCCCCGCGCCACGCTCCACCGCGACTCGCCGAGGGCCTCCGAAGCGGCGACGAAGTCGCTCACCGCGTACGGCATCGCTGCACCGCGGATCACCCGGGCGACCCTCGGCACGGTCGTGAACGCCACCGCCAGCGTGATCATCCACGTCGTCGGCCCGATCGTGGTCAGTGCCACGAGCACCAGCAGGAACTGTGGCATCGACAGCACTACGTCGTTGGTGCGCATGAGCCACTCGTCCAGCCGACCGTGATCGGCGGCCGCGAACAGGCCCAGTATCGCCCCGACGGCGACCCCGCCGACCGTCGCCGCGAGCGCGACGAGCAGGATCGAGCGTCCGCCGAGGAGGAACCTCGACCACACGTCCTGGCCGAGGTGGTCGGTCCCGAACAGCACGCCGGCCACCACCCGGGTGCTGGGTGGCCCGACGAATTGCGTCTCGCCGTGCGGGGCGACCCATGGGCCGACGACTGCGATGCCGACGACGAGCACGACGAGCGCGATGCCGATGCGGGTCCGCCAGAGCTGCATCGCCCGCACCACGAGCTCGCGGGTCACGGCAGCGTCGTCCGCAGGCGAGGGGTGACCAGGACGGCCGCCACGTCGGCCAGCACGTTGCACGTGACGTAGACGGTCGCGATGAACATGGCGATGAACTGCACCACCGGGACGTTGTGGGCGCTGATGGCATCGACCAGGGCCGAGCCGACCCCCGGGTAGTTGAACACCTTCTCCACCACGACGATGCCGCTCGCCAGGTAGGCCAGGCTCAGCGCGACCACCTGCAGGGTCGACCCGAGCGAGTTGGGCAGCGCGTGGCGCCACGCGATCGTGCGCGCCGGCAACCCGTTCAGCTCTGCCATCTCGACGTACTCGCTCTCCAACACCTCGACGAGCGAGGCGCGGGTGGAGCGCACGACGTACGGCACGACGACGAGGGCGAGGGTGGCGATCGGCAGGATCATGCCGTCGAGGTCGTCCCACGGCCGCGTCTCGCCGCGCACCTCCGACACGGCCGGCAGCACGTGGAACACGCCCACGGAGAACAGCACGACGAGCACCATGGCGAGCACGAACTCGGGGATCGCCGACAGCAGCAGGGTCACGTAGGTGGCGCCCGTGTCGAAGGCGCGGTCGCGCTTGGCTGCCGAGTACACCCCGACCACCAACGCCACCGGGATCCCGACCGCCGCCGCACCGAGCACCAGGACCACCGAGTTCTCGATCCGGTCGACGACGAGCGCGCCGACCGGCTGGCCGTTCGAGTACGACACGCCCGGGTCGCCGCGTACGAGGTTCCAGAGCCAGCTGGCGTACTGCTCGAGCGCCGGCCGGTCGAGACCGAGCTCGGCCCGCTTCGCTTCGAGTGCCGTCGGGATCTGCGCATCACGACCGAGCACCGCGCGCGCCGGATCGCCGAGCACCTGCGTGAGCAGGAACACCAGCACGGACACGATCAGCAGCGTGACGACGCCGAGCGCCACGCGACGGAGGACGAACCTGGCAATGGGCATCGGTACGCCTCGGTGCTCGCCGCTACCGGTCGATCCAGACGTTCTTGAACCCACCGCCGAAGTGATCGAGGTTCAGCACGTTCGGCCGCGACTCGAGGCCGTGCACGGATGCGCGGTGGGCGTCGACCAGGTTGCTGAAGAAGGCGATGATGTTGCCGCCGTCGTGGTACTCCTCCTCCTGCATCGCCCGCACGATGCGGTGCCGTTCGGCGTCGTCCGCGGTTCCGACCGCTTCGAGGTACCGGTCGGCGAACGCGCTGCCCTCCGGCGGCCAGTGGGTCTCCGGGAAGACCGCCGTCCGCAGGCTGCTCAGCGGCACCTGGGGAAGATAGGAACGGGTGCCCCAGAAGCCGGTGGCGAAGGTGCGCTTGCAGTAGTCGGCGCCCCAGTACTCGCTGCTCGGCAGGACGTGCACGTTGACCGTCACGCCGGCGCCCTTCGCGTGGTCGGAGAACACGGCGGCCGCATCCGCGAGGCCGGCGACGTCGTTCGGCGCGTACAGATCGACCTCGAGGCCGACGTGGCCGGCCGCCGCCAGCAGTGCTCGCGCCTCGCCGAGATCCTGACGGCGTTGCGGAAGGTCGCTCGCGTAGCTGGGGTCGAGCGGCGCGTACAGGTCGTTGGCGACGCGACCGTGGCCGGCGAGGACCCGTTCGACCATCTCGTCGCGATCGACGATCAACCGGAACGCCCGCCGCACGCGCACGTCGTCGAACGGCGGTTGATCGACCGCCATCGTGAGGGGCAACCAGGTGCCCCCGACCGACTCGAGCAGCCGGAGACCGCGGTTCGCGGTGACGGTCCGTGACTGCGCGAACGGGACGTCGACGGCGCAGTCGACCTGATCGGCCTGGAGCGCGCTCAGCAGCGCGGTGGAGTCGCTGAAGTCGATGATCTCCACCCGGTCGAGATACGGCCGGCCGTCCTGCCAGTAGTTGTCGTGCCGCACGTGGATGCTCTGCGAGCCGGCCGTGAAGTCGACCAGCTTGAACGGGCCGGTGCCGATCTGCACCGGATCGGCCGCGGAGTAGCCGTCGGGCACCATCCCGAAGGCGAACAGGGCGAGCGTGTCGAGGAACGTGACCGCGCCCTGGAGCAGTTGGACCTCGACGGTCCGATCGTCGAGCTTGGTCACGCCGCTCGGCGCCAGCAGGGTGGCGAGGACCGGGTTGATGCCGAGTTGCGGGTCGATCGCGCGGCGCATGGAGTAGACGACGTCGTCGGCGCCGAACGGCTTGCCGTCGTGGAACTCGACACCGTCGCGCAGGCGGATCACGTAGTGGTCGGTCGCCTTCATCTCGACGTCTTCGGCCAGCCCGCCGTCGAAGGTCACGTTGAACGCCTCGTCGTAGGTGGCCAGGGGTTCCCATCCGGCGACGAGGCGGGCCATGTCGGGCTTGGCCACGATGTGCTGGCCGTCGACGATGTCGTTCGTGCCGCCGACGATGCCGACCCGCAGCGTCCCGCCGTAGCGGGGGGTGCCGTTCGCCGCCGTGTTCGTACCCCTCGCCGCGGGCGCCGGCGCCGTGTCGGGGCCGCAGGCCGCAAACAGGCCCATCGCCGCGGCGCCGAGCACCAGTTGCCGCCGGCTGAGCGGCCGGCCGCTCGTCTGCTCGGTCATGGCCCCGTTCGCGACGCACCCGCGGGCGTGGGCCTGGCGATCGCCGCGACCTCGTCCCGGCTGTTGACGCCGAGCTTGCGGTAGACCACCCGGAGGTGGAACTTGAGCGTGTTGTTGGAGATCGACAGCTCGCGCGCGATCTCGTGCAACGTGAGCCGGGTCGGCAGCAGCCGCACGACGTCGCGCTCTCGCTCGGTGAGCGGCTCGACGTAGCGATCCTTGCCGGCGACGATGTCGATGCCGGCCGGGACGACGAGACGGCGGAGGCGGTCCATCCAGCCGTTCGAGGCCCGCCACGCGGCGCGCTCGATCAGCTCCATCAGCTCGCGCCCTTCGGCGGCCACCGTCTGCAGCAGCCCGTGCCCGCTGGCCAGCTCGACACCATCGGTCACACATTCGAGCGCTCCGTCGGTGTCGGATCGCGTACGCGCCTCGAGCAGCAGCGCGATGACGCGGTGGCGGACACAACGCGGGACGGCTCGATCGAGCTCGGCGCGCGCCGCGCTCGGGTCGCGCTGTGCGAGCAGCACCCTGGCCCGGCTCACCGGCGCCCAGAACGGATCGGTGAGCTCGGCGGACCACCGTCGTGCCTCGTCGTGGTCGCCGGCCGCGAGCGCGGCGGCGACGCCTGCTCGGCACAGGAGTTGCCGGGCATCGACACCGGCCCGTTCACGGCTCACCAGTGCGTCGAGCCGCGAGAGCTCTTCGATCGCCAGTGTGACGTTGCCGTCGTCGGCCGCCGCGATCGTCAGCTCGGCCATGGCGACGATCGCGCAGTAGAGCCGTGGCGTGTCGGACCGCGCCGCGATGCTCCGCAACGTGTCGAGACCCGCTCGATCACCGAGCTCGCGGCGGGCGATCGCTTCGGCCAGCTCGATCTCGGACCGCAGGATCGACATGTGGGCCGCCGCGTGGTGCACGCCCGCCGCGATGCGGATCGCGTCGACGGGCTGGCCGGCGAGGGCGCATCCCAGCGAGCGAATGCCCTCGAGGGACACGCTGCGCTCCGGATCGCGCGCCATCGCGAAGGTGGCGTCGCGAACGTCGGGATCCTTGTCGTCCCAGCACTCGGCGAGGGCGATGCCCCGCGCCAGCGTGTTCCACGCGAAGCGGCCCGCCGGATCGCTCGACCAGGTGGCGCCCAGCAACGTGGTGGCCTCGTGGGCCAGGTTCCGGCCACTCGTCCAGTCACCGGACATCGTCGCCAGCACCGACTGCAGCGAGGCGACCTGCCCGATCGTGGTCGGCGAGCTGAACGATTCCGCGCACCACGCCGTCTGTTGAACGGCCTCCGCGAGCCTCGTCCTCGACACGAGGATCAGGCTCACGGCGTAGTCGATCATCGACGCGAGGTCGATCGTGGCGACATCGGCCGGGATCGCCTCGATGGTCCGCAGGATGGTCGACTCGTAGCCGCGGTCGTAGAGCTGGGTCGACCTCGCCGCGACGAGCCGCAGCGCGTCGCGTGGCCGCTCGGCACGCAGCCAATGATCCAGGGCCGCAGGTGTCTCACCAGCGCGCTCGAACCAGTCGGCCGCGCGGGCGTGGCACGACGCGTCGAGCGCGTCACCGGCCAGACGGTTCACGAGGGCGTCACGAACGAGCGCGTGCATCCGGAACCAACCATCGGCGCCGACGCGACTGACGAACAGGCCCTGCGATTCGGCCGCCAGCAGGAGATCCCCGGCGTCGTCACGCTCGGCGATGGCGGCGGCGAGGGGTCCGTTGACGCGCTCGACGATCGAGACCTTCATCATCACGTCGACCACGTCGGGATCGCCGGCCGAGAGCACCTCGTGCCAGACGTAGTCGTGGATCAGCTGGTTGCCGGATCCGGCTTCGACCGACGCCAGCTGCGCTCGCGCCGAACGGGCCGCGAGCGCAGTCAGCTGGATGCCGGCGGCCCACCCGTGGCTCGCTTCGGCTGCCGCGACGAGCTCGGCGTCCGACATCACCGGCGCGAGCAGGGCGAGCATGTCGTGCGCCTCCGAGGCGGACAGTCGCAGTTCGGCGAACCTGACCTCGGCGAGCTTGCCGCGGACGCGCAGCCGATCGAGCGGGATGTCGGGGTCGGTGCGGCCGACGAGGACGACGTGCAGCCAGGAGGGAAGGTGCTGTACGAAGGTCGACAGCGAGCTCATCGCCGGCCCGTCGAGCTCGTGCACGTCGTCGACCACGAGCACCCGCGCCGCGGGCGGCGCCGCTTCCAACGAGTTGAGCAACGCCCACACCACGTCACGGACGGGCGCGGCGCGCATCAGTTCGGCGCGAGCGGCGTCACCGCACGACGGCATCATCTGCTCGAGCGCGGCCACCATCCCGAGCCACAGCGCGGCGGGATCGTTGTCGGTGTCGTCGAGCGAGAGCCAGGCGACCGGCATGGTCGCCTCCGTCAGCCAGCTGGCCAACAGCAACGTCTTGCCCGAGCCGGCGGGCGCGGTGACGAGCGTGATGGGGTACGAGCCGATGGCGAGCCGCTCGTTGAGTCGTGGCCGCGCGACGAAGTGGTCGGGAAGGCGCGGCGGGCGGAGCTTCGAGCGCAACAGACCCGAGAAGCCGGGCGGATCCGCCTGGCCGGCGATCACGTGCCGCGCGTCCACTGCGTGGCTCGTGTGGGGGTGACCATGGGGCGCCACGATACGCGGTCGGGCCCATTGTCACCCCGGGTGCGTCAGCGCGGCGGGGCCCATCGGCACCAGCCCACAGACCTCCCGCACCACCCGGCCATGGGTGGTGCGGGGCGTCTCGGGGATACGCTCGCAGGGCGTATCCGGCGAACGACACTGCAAAGGGCGACCACGTGAATGGGCCCCAGATCCTGGAACCGAGGCCGGCTCCCCAGGGCCACCGCTCCCCCACCCTGCGTTCGAAGCTGCGCGTGCCGTCGGCGCCCGTCGAACTCGTGCGCCGGCAGCGACTCCTCGACCTGCTCGACGACATTCTCGACCGGCCCCTCACCGTCGTCGGGTCGCCGGCCGGTTCGGGAAAGACCACGCTGCTGGCGCAGTGGATCTCGACGGCGCCGATCCCGAGCTCGTGGCTGTCGCTCGACGACGACGACGCCGACGCCGGCCAGTTCCTGCACGACTTCATCGCCGCGATCGACGTGCTCCGGCCGGGCTGCCGTGACGCGATACTCGACGAGCTGGCACCCGAGGCCGGGCCACGTGCGCTGACGGCGGCATTGCTGGAAGGCCTCCAACGCTGCGATCAGACCGCACCGTGCGTGCTCGTCGTCGACGACTTCCAGGTCGTCGACGACGAGGCCGTGCCGGTGCTGTTGCAGCGCCTCCCGTCGTGGCTGCACGTCGTGTTGCTGACGCGCACCGCTCCGAACCTGCCACTCGACCAGCTGCGCGGGCGTGGCCAACTCGCCGAGATCCTGTTCTCGGAACTGCGCTTCGCGCCCGGCGAAGCACGTGAACTGGTGAACCGTCTGGTCCCCACGCTCGACGAGCGCGGAGTCGCCGAGGTGGTGGAGCGGAGCGAGGGATGGGCCGCCGGCCTGCGGCTCACCGCGCACGCCGATTCGACCCCGCTGATCGAGGACTACACCCGACGTGAGATGCTCGCTCTGGTCGACGCGGCCGACGTGGACGCGCTGGTCGACATCGCGGTCGTCGAAGCGGTGAACGACGGACTCGCACGAGCGCTCACGGGGCGCCCGGACGCTTCGGAGGTCCTGCGCCGCGCCGAAGCGCGAGGGGTGCTCATCGAGCAACACGACGCCGGCGCGCGGTTCCGTGTCCACCCGCTCGTGCGCACGGCACTGCTGCGCGAGCTCACGCGCCGAACCCGCCAGCGCGAGCAGCACGCCCGTGCCGCGGAGTGGCTCGAGGCGGCCGGCGAGCTCCCCGAAGCTTTGGAGCAGTGGCTGGCGGCCGACCGGCCCGGCGACGCACTGCGATTGCTGGCGCGCACGTCCGCCGTCCTCTACGACGCCGGGCGCGAGGCCACCATCCGCGAGACGCTCGCGTCGATACCTCCCGTCGTCGCGGCCGCTGATGTGTCGACGATGCTCGACTTCGCGCTCGGCCACCTGTTCATCGACCGGCGGACGTTCGTCGCGCTGGTTCAGCGCGCGAGCTGGTCGGCCGCGCGCACGACGCTCGACGACGACACGCGCTCGCGCCTCGTGCTGCTCGAAGCCATGGCGGCCGGGCTGCTCGGCGACTGGACCGGCGCCGGGCAGGCGTCGGCGGCGGTGCTCGACGCGCTGGACGATCACGGCAGGAACGATCCGGTCGGCCGGCTCGGTTGGCACACCGTGGCCCGCGGCATCGCGCTGCACGAAGAGTGGTCCGACGATGCTGACACGGTGCGCGAGGCCACGCTCGCTACGAGCCGCGACCCGGCGCGAGGCCTGTCGCTCGAAGGCATCCGAGCGGTCGGGCTGGTCCTCGCCGGCTACCCGGTCGACGCGCTGCGCGCCGCGGCGAGCGTCGACCAGGCCGCACCGGCGCTGACGACGCTCGCGTCAGAGGTCGCGTTCGCCGCGGCGCTGGCCCGGCGCGAGCTCGGCGATCGTTCGCGGGCGGTGATCGAGCTCGAGGCCGTCTCCGACACCACGGTTGAGCTGACGAGCTACTGCCGCATCGCAGCGATCCTGGCCCTGGCGCGGATGTACGCCGAGGAGGGTGCGCTGGAGGCAGCCGAACGCGAGCTCGGCCGTGCACTCGGTGCCGTCACCGGCGAGATCGTCGGCGCCGGTCTGAGGACCTGGTTCGCGGTTGCCGGAACCGCGGTGACGCTCGCCGCCGACGACACCTACGAGGCCGAGCAGTGGGCCGGCACCACGACCGACGGCTTCTGGCAGCCGATCCTGGCCGCGCGCATCCACCTCGCGCGCGGTGACCGTGCGGCGGGATCCGAGAGCGTGCGCGGCGCCATCCCCCGGTGCGTTCGCCACGTCGTCATCCACCGGCTCATCGCCGCCAGGTGCACACCGGACAGCGACGAAGCCCGCTCGCTCGTGGCCGAAGCGGTGAGACTCGCGAGCGCGCACAACCTGGTGCAGACGGTCGCGTCGGAGTGCTCGGCGACGATGGATGTGCTCGATCAGATCCATGACGCCGCGTCCGACGAGTGGCTGGCCCGCGTCCGGCGGGCCGCCGCGATCACCGCGACCGACGTTCGCCACGCGGCCGGTCTGGCCGAGCCCCTGACCGCCCGCGAGCGCGACGTGCTCCGCTTGCTGCCGAGCCGGTTGACCATCCGGGAGATCGCAAAGGAGCTCTACGTCTCGACGAACACCCTCAAGTTCCACCTCCGCGTGATCTACCGCAAGCTGGGGGTCAACAGCCGTGGCGAGGCGGCCGTCTTCGCCCGCTCGATGGTCGCGCCGCCCGCGGCGCAGGGTCAGAGCCCGCGCACGCGGTGCTTGTAGCGGTCGAACTCCTCGCGCGAGAGCAGCCCTTGCTCGAAGAGCTGGGCGAGCACCTCCAGTTGCCGCACGGGATCGACGACCAGGTGTGACCACTCGCTGACGAACTCGCGAGCGCCATTGGGTGGCCGGGTCAGCAGGTCTGGCAACGCCTCGCGTTCGGCCGACATGTGACGTGACACCACTTCCTCGTTGTGGGAGCCGATGGAAGGGTCCAGTCTGACGAGCATCCGCTCGTCGACGCCTCACCCGAACGCGGGTGGGTGGACATCGCACCGCCCCAGTCCACGACCCGTGCATCACCGGCCGGTGCCGGCCGCCGGTAGGATCCCGGACGATCTTCGTTGAGCGCCGAACCCGATCCTCCGAGCCTGTTGCGTCCAGCGGTCAGTGCAGCCCTGATGGTGCTGGCGCTGCTCGTCGCGTCGGTCGTCCTCGGCGGTGCTCCAGCCGGCACGGTGGCCGCCGCCGCTCAACCGGCCCCGATCGGCGAGCTGGCGGAGCCGCTCGGCGCAGCGGTCGCTTCCACGACCTCGGTCTCGGTCTCGACGGTCACCCAGACCCACCGGCGGCCGGCGGCCAGCCGGGCCCGACGGCAGCTTCGCCCGATCTCCCGAGCGTTCCCGGCGCACACCGTCGACGTCACGTCGTGGAGGGGCCACGCGCCACCGCTGCGGCGCGGGCCACCGATCCTGCACTGCTGAGCTGACTTCCCACCTACCGGTGGGTTCTTCTGCACGTGGTTCCGGAGGTTCGATCATGGTCCCCATCAGTCGCCGATCGCGAGTGCGATCCCGAGCCGGGCTCGACACCCATGAGTGACATCGCGCCCCAACTCGCGCTCGTGTTCGCGCTCGTCGTCATCAACGCCGCGTTCGCCGGAACCGAGCTCGCGCTCGTGTCGCTGCGCGAAGGCCAGCTGCAGCGGATCGAGAACCAGTCGGGCACCGGCGCGGTCCTGGCCCGCCTCGCGCGCCAGCCGAACCAGTTCCTCGCCACCGTCCAGATCGGCATCACCCTCGCCGGCTTCCTGGCGTCGGCCGCCGCCGCGGTGTCGCTCGCCGAGCCACTCGAAGGTCCGCTCGACTTCCTCGGCTCGGCCGCCCGTCCCGGATCGATCATCGTGGTCACGCTCGCCTTGTCGTACGTGACACTCGTGTTCGGCGAGCTCGCCCCGAAGCGTGTCGCCATGCAGCGCGCCGAGAAGTGGGGCATGGTCATGGCCCGCCCCCTTTCGTTCCTCGCCCGGTTGACTCGTCCGATCGTCTGGCTGCTGTCGCGGTCGACCGACATCGCGGTGCGCCTCATGGGTGCGGACCCGAAGCGACAGCGCGAGGAGGTGACCGAAGAGGAGCTCCGCGACCTCGTCGCCGCGCAGGTGACGTTCACGCCACAGCAGCGTCAGATCATCGAGGGTGCCTTCGAGATCGCCGAGCGCTCGCTGAAGGAGGTGCTGGTGCCGCGCAGCGACGTCTTCGTCCTCGACGCCGATTCGACGTGCGAGACCGCGCTCGTCGCGCTCGCCGAGTCAGGACACAGCCGTGCGCCGGTCGCACCGGGCGGCAGCCTCGACGACGTCGTCGGCGTGGTGCACCTGCGCCAACTGCTCGGCCATGAGGGCGCCGGCGTCGCCGAGGTGATGGTGCAGGTGCCCGCGTTCCCCGATGCCGCCGGGGTGCTCACGGCGATGCGCGTGCTCCAGACCAAGCGGGCCCAGCTGGCCCTCGTCATCAACGAACACGGCTCGGTCGCCGGCATGGTCACGATGGAGGATCTGGTCGAAGAGCTCGTCGGCGAGATCTACGACGAGACCGACCGGGATCTGGCGTCCGTGCGCCGCGAGCCCGACGGCAGTGTCGTCCTCCCCGGCCGCTTTCCCGTCCACGACCTGCCCGATCTCGGCATCTCGCTCCCGGTGGGGCCGTACGCCACCCTGGCCGGGCTCCTCCTCGACGAGCTCGGACACATCCCGGCCGTCGGCGAGACCGTCACCGTCGAGGGCTGGACGATGGAGGTCCGCTCCGTCCACCGCCATGCGATCGGTGAGATCGCGCTCAACCAATCGCGACCCGAACCCACCACCCAGGAGGATCAGTGATCTCGTCCGCTCTTCGCGCGGCATCCGGTGCCGACCAGGACTTCGCCAGCTTCGACGTCCCACCGTGGGTCTGGCTCACGTTGATCACCGTCATCGTCGTGATGCTGGTCGCCGACCTCCTGCTGGTGCACCGCACCGCGCACGTCATCAGCATCAAGGAAGCTGCGATCGAGTCCGCGATCTGGATCTCGATCGGCCTGCTCTTCGGCGTCGTGATGCTCGTGTGGCAGGGCGGGCAAGCGGGCGGTGAGTACTACGCCGGGTTCCTGATCGAAAAGAGCCTCTCGGTCGACAACGTCTTCGTGTGGGCCGTGATCTTCTCGTTCTTCGCCGTGCCCCGCGAGTACCAGTTCCGTGTCCTGTTCTGGGGGATCTTCGGCGCCCTCGTGATGCGGGCGATCTTCATCTTCGCCGGGGTGTCGCTCATCGAACGGTTCGAGTGGATCCTCTACATCTTCGGGGCGTTTCTGATCTACACCGCGGTGAAGATCGCCCGCCACGACGAGCACAAGCACGTCGACTACAACAACAACCTCGCGATGCGCGCCGTGCGCCGGCTCGTGCCCACCACCGACGAATACGACGGCCAGAAGCTGTTCACCCGCAAGAACGCCCGCCGCGTCGCGACCCCGCTGTTCGCCGTGCTCATCCTCATCGAGGCGACCGATGTGGTGTTCGCCGTCGACTCGGTTCCGGCCGTGCTCGCGGTCAGCCGCGAGCCGTTCATCGTCTTCGCCTCGAACGCGTTCGCCATCCTCGGGCTCCGGTCGTTGTACTTCCTGCTCGGCGGCATGCAGGGCAAGTTCCGGTACCTCAACATCGGCCTCGGCGTGATCCTCGCCTTCGTCGGCATCAAGATGCTGCTGATCGGTGACCCGTTCGAGATCCACCTGCCGACCTACATCTCGCTCGGTTTCATCTTCCTGGTCCTGACGGTCGCCATCGTCGCGTCGTTGAAGGCCGACCAGCGCGATCACGCCTGACTCACTCGGCGGCCGAGAACAACGGCAGCCCGCGCCTGTCGTCGAAGGGGAGGGGGCAATCGTGTCGACAGCCGGCCTCGACGATGCCGCT
>CAZYWK010000093.1:0-13921 GCA_964651825.1 uncultured Ilumatobacteraceae bacterium
GCCTGCAGGAGACCTACACGGTCCGCAAGCTCAGCTACGGCGTCGGCGTCGAGCGAACGTTCCCGCTGCACACCCCGACCGTGCAGAAGATCGAGGTCGTCAAGCGCGGCGACGTGCGTCGCGCCAAGCTGTACTACCTGCGCGACCGCAAGGGCAAGGCCGCGAAGATCCGCGAAAAGCGCGACTTCTGATCCGGCGCTGATTCATCGCGGCCGACGGCCGCCCCTCGGGCCCACGTGCCCCTCCGAACGCTCGAACGACGGAGGCGCGCATGGCTGCGGACCGATCGAACATCGCACGAGGGTCGTGGGGCGAGCGCGTCGCCGCGACCGAATACCGGCGCCGCGGCTACGACGTCGTCGACCAGAACTGGCGATCACCGACGGGCGAGCTCGATCTCGTCCTGCGTCGCAGCGGTCTGTACGTGTTCAGCGAGGTCAAGGCTCGTCGCTCGCAGCGGTACGGTCCGGCCGCGTCGGCGGTGAACCACACCAAGCAACGGCGCATCCGTTCCCTCGCGATCGAGTGGCTCCGCGCCCACGACGTGAACGCACGCGAACTGCGCTTCGATGTGGTGGCCATCACCGGCGTGCGCGTCGAGATCTTCGAAGCCGCGTTCTGAGTTGATCGGCTCGGCCGACCCTGATCGGGAGGACCCGCGGTGAGGCCGAGCTAACCGAGAAGGGCCCAGAGCACGAGGCCGGCGGCGACGAGGAGGGCGACTGCGACCAGTGCGTAGTCGGCTGGTTGGGCACGAAATTTCCGGTACGGGTTGAAGCCCACGACCGTCAGTATCGTCGCCGGGTATGCCCACCGAAACCCGCGAGCTCGAAACCATCACCGTCGAACGTGCCGACGGCGTGGTCACCATCACCCTGCGCCGCCCCGAACGCAAGAATGCGATCACCGGGCAGATGTGGGACGAGCTGCACGCCGAGTTCAAGGCGATCGCGGCATCATCGACCGATCGGGTGTTGGTGATCACCGGTGCCGGCGGTGAGTTCTGCAGCGGCGCCGATGTCAGCACGATGGCGGCGCCCGGCGCCGGCGCGGGAGACGGTGCACCCGCCCCCGCCCCGGTGCATCAGCTCACGGCGATGCGCCATGTCGGCGACGTGTGCCTCTCCCTCGCCCGCCTTCCGCAGCCGACGATCGCCAAGGTGCGCGGCGTGGCGGTCGGCGCCGGCGCGAATCTTGCCCTGATCTGCGATCTCGTCGTCGCCGGCGAGAGTGCGCGCTTCTCCCAGATCTTCGCCCGCCGTGGCCTGAGCCTGGACTTCGGCGGTTCGTGGATTCTTCCCCGCCTCGTGGGCATGCACCGCGCCAAAGAGCTCGCCCTGCTGGCCGACATCATCGGTGCCGAGGAGGCCAACGAGTACGGACTCGTCAACCGGGTGCTGCCCGACGGCGAACTCGACGCGTTCGTCGACGACTGGGCGCGCCGGCTCGCGGGCGGGCCGCCGATCGCGCTGGCAATGTCGAAGCGGCTGCTGAACAACTCATTCAACGTCACGCTCGAGGAGGCGCTCGACGACGAAGGGCTGTCCCAGACGGTGAACTTCGGGACGAAGGACACCGCCGAGGCCGTCATGGCGTTTCTCGACAAGCGCGATCCGTCGTTCCGCGGGCGCTGACCGCCGGGAGGCCTGCCGGTGCTGCTCGGCGCACCGGCCCGTTCGTTAGCCTCGGGCCGTGACTCGTCGACGGTTGGCCGCCCGCACCATCGGTGTGGCCGGCCTGCTGTGGCTCGCCACCGCTGGCGCCACGCAGGCCGCTGCGCCGCCCCCCGACGACACGGTGCCCGATGGCCCGACAAGCCTCGTCGAGATCCCCGACGGCTGTCCCGAGCCGGAGGCTGCGGTGCTCGCCTTCACCGGGACCGCGCTCGGAAAGGACGACATCGCCCAGGTCGTGCGGTTCCGGATCGATCAACTGCGTGCCGGCTCGACCAGCGAGTGGGCGATCGACGGCCTGATCGACGTGCGCTACGGCGATGACTACCGGTTTGTCGACCTCGGCGAGCAGTACCTCGTCGGCGCCGGAGTCGACACAACGTACGGCGCACTGTCGTCACGGGTCCGCCCGCCCGAACCCGATTTCGGCGGCAATGACGTCGTCGGCGTGGACGACAGCTCGGTCGAGTGCCCGACGGTCGACGATCCCGTGCGCACCCTGATGGTCGACGGCACCGACGTCGACTCGGGCGTGATGAGCCTGCTCTTCGACGACCGGCGCGTGCTGTTGGCGACGATCGCCGTACCGACCGCGATCGCCCTCGTCGCGCTGGTGGCCCTCGCACTGCTGCGCCTGATCGTCGGGTTGGCGGGCAAGGGTGTGTTGCAACTCGGCCGCGCGGCGGTCACACCGGTGCCCGACCACCGCGCCGTGCGCATCCGGCGACACCGCACATCCGACGGACGCACGGACGAAGAGCTCTGGATCGATGGCCGCCCGGTCGACGACGAGTCGCACGTTCACGATCAGCTGACCAGGTGACGAACCTCGGCGACCGCGTCGGCCCAACGTTCGACGGTGAACTCGTCGGCGTCGCCGTCGGCCGAGCAGCGCACCAGGATGCCGCCACGAACCGGCTCGCCGAGCGCTGATTCCAGCGCCGCCCCGTACGCCGCGAGCTGGAGGCGGTACCGCGCGAGGCGTTCGGACGTCTGGACCGGTCCCGACCACTGATCGGTCTTGTAGTCGACGATCACGAGCCCCTCGGGGGTACGCACCAGCAGGTCGACGTACCCCTCGAGCACGCGATCACCCACGGGTGCGGCCACGAAGAGCTCGCGCCAGTGCTCGGCGCCGGCGACGACGGAACGCACGATCGGCGTGGCGAGCGCGCTCCGCGCCAGTGACGCCACACGCTCCTCCAAACCGATGACACCCTCGGCCGCGCACTGGGCCCTGGCCAGAGTGTCGATGTCGTGGCCGGTCGCGAGATCGCAGAACTGGAGCACGCCGTGGACGGCCCGGCCGATGCTCGTGCCGTACCGGCCGCGCTGCCACGGTGGCTGCTCGATGTTGACCGGTTGCTTGTCGAGGCCGACGTCGTCGCTCGGTCCGGCCGGAACGTGGGGGCCGAGCTCGGATGCCAGGCGCGTGGCGGCGATGCCGCTGCGACGCGACGCGACGGTGAGCACCCGTGACCGCTCCTGCATCCATTCCTCCGGATCGCTCCAGTCGAGCTCGAGCTGGACCGGCTCGGAGGCGCGCACCGGCCGCACGGCCAGGACCTCGATCCGCGCGCCCGAGGTCGGGCCGGCGGCGCCCGCCTTGGCGAGCAACTCGGCGGAGGTGAGCTTGCCTTCGTCGGCACCGTCGGGGTTGCCCTTCGCCGGCGCCGGCCGGTGGAGGGCGACGACGAGGTGATCGACGGCCCTGGTGCAGGCGACGTACAACAGTCGTCGCCGTTCGGCGTCGCTCATCTGCTCGTCGATCGGTTGGTGGTCGACGAACACGCCATCGTCACCCTTGCCGGCGAGCATCCACGACCCGTCGTCCCACACCACCCCCGCGGTCTGGCTCCGCCGGGGTTTGGTGGTCAGCCCGGCCACGACGGTGATCGGGAACTCCAGGCCCTTGGCGGCGTGGACGGTCATCAGCCGGACGGCGTCGTGGTCGTGCTCGGGCAGGATCGTGTCGGCCACCCGGCTCTCCGATGCCTGCATCGCCGCCCAGTGGAGGTACCGGCGCAGGCCGTGACCGCCGGCATCGGCCCACGCCCGCGCCTGCTCGATGACGAACCGGAGGCGGCGCCACACGTCGCGCACGTCGCTGTCTTGCAGAGCGAGGTCGAACACCCGGCGCTCGTCGGCCACCGCCGCCAGCAGGTCGGCGGGCGTGACGAGACCGGTCCGTTCGGCGATCGAGCGGACGTGCGCGATCGCGGCCGCAACCGGATGGGCGGCCAGCGACTCGGGCGGCTCGGCCCACAGGTGCCATTGCCCGCCACCCGACACCCACTCCCACAGCTCGACGTCGCTGCACCCGTAGAGCGCCGACCGCAACGAGGCGACGAGGGCGAGGTGGTCGGTCGGGTCGTCGGCGGCGCGGAGCGCGAGCAGCAGCGACCGGATCTCGGGGGAGGCGTAGACCACCGATGAGTTCTCGGCTCGGTACGGCAGCGCGACGTGGCGGAGCTCGGCTTCGAGCGCCGGGAGGGAGATGCGGGTGGGCAGCAGGACGCAGATGTCGCCGGGCACGCACGGCCGCAACGTGCCCAGCGCCTCGTCGTAGACCGGCCAGCCCTCGTCGAGCGCGGTGGTGATCGCCCCGACGACGTCGCGCGCTTCGATCGCGCGCAGCGCGTCGGCGGCGCCCATCTCGGTGTCGACCGCATGCCCGCTTCGGGCGGAGAGCCGGGCTTCGTCGACGATCTCGGCGCCGAGCACGGTGACGGTGCCGTGAGCCAAGAGCTCGGGACGGCGACAGGCGTGGAGCGGTGCGAAGGCGGGTTGGGCATCGTGCCGGGGGGTGATCAGCCGGTCGAACACGTCGTTGACGAACCCGATGACGGCGCTCGTCGAGCGGAAGTTGGCGCTCAGTTCGACCTGGTCGGCCCCGACCTGGTCGGCCGCCCGCAGGTATTGGGCGATGTCGGCGCGCCGGAACCGGTAGATCGACTGCTTCGGGTCGCCGACGATGAAGAGGCGTCCGGGGACGGGCACGAGCGCCCGCCAGTCGCCCGCTTGGGCCGGGTCGTCGGGCGGTGAGGTGAGGCGGACCGCGATCTCCAGCTGGATGGGATCGGTGTCCTGGAACTCGTCGAGCAACACCCGCGGATAGCGGGCGTGGAGCATGCGCCGGATGTCGGCCCGCTGCGCGACGAGCCGGCGGGCGAGCACGAGGAGGTCGTGGAACTCGAGACGACCGGACTGTGCCCGCTCGTGGGCCGACCGCAGCACGAAGTCACCGACGATCGCGCCGAGCAGCAGCCGTCGGTGACGCTTCACGTGGTCGAACAGCCGCTTCACCTCGGCGCCGAACTCGGTCTCGTGGCCGCGCAGCTCCTCCAGCGCGGCCTCGCCGGAGGCACCGAACGCCCGCTTCCAGTTCGTCTTGTTGCCGGCCCGGCCGGCCTTGCCACCGAACCGCTCGTTGGCCACGAACAGCGCGTCGAGCAGCACCCTGGTGCCGGTGTCGCTCGCGTCCTGCACCCGGCGGCCGATCTCACCGATCGTGGCGACCGCCTCGGCCTGCTTGTCGTCGGGCGGCACGGGGGTGGTGGCGATCGACCGGGCGAGCCCGACCAGGTGCGTCACGTCGACGCGGAGCGGGCCGGGGTCGTCGAGCGACACGCGATCGTCGACGAGGTCCCAGTTGGCGCGGAAGTCCTGGGCGATTCGGCGCACCCCCGTGCGGATGCCGAACCCGTCGAACTCGCACAGCTCGACGAAGCCCCTCCCCCCGTCGATCAGGCCGCCGGGCGGTTCGGGATCGTCGAGCAGCCGGTCGAGCAGGTCGTCCCACTGCTCCTCGAACGCGAGTCCACTCTCCAGCTCGTCGAGCACCGTGAAGCCCGGAGGGAGGCCGGCTTCGATCGGGAAGTCGAAGAGCAGCCGGCGGGCGAACGCGTGCAGCGTGCCGATCGGCGCGTGGTCGAGCCGTCCGAGCGCGGCCGCGGCGCGCTCGGTGCCGGCCGACGCCAGGGTGGCACGGACCCGCCCCCGCAGCTCGGCCGCGGCCTTCTCGGTGAACGTGATGGCGGCGATGCCGGTGATGTCGACGCCCGCTTCGACGAGGTTGGCGATGCGGGCCACGAGCGAGCTGGTCTTGCCCGCGCCGGCACCGGCCTCGACGAACAGCGTGGCACCGAGCTCGTCGCGGATGCGTCGACGGGCGGCCTCGTCGGGCGGGGGGACGAGCTCAGTCATCGTTGCCGCCCTCGGTGTTGTCGCCGGGATCCACGCCGAACCACTCGGCGAGGCGCGGGTCGTGGCGCTTGCGCAACCACTCCGGCCACCGCTCGGCCGTGCCGAGCTCGTCGGGCTCGCAATAGAAGCAACTGGTGAACAGGTGCCAGCCCGGACGCTCGGGAAGGTTCGGGAAGTACCCCGACTCGATGCCGCGTACGACCCGGTCGAGCGCGGCGGCGACGCGGTCGTCGACCTCGGTGGTCATCTCATAGCCCACCCGTGAATAGTCGCCCTTGCCGAGCAGGCTGTACTCGGTCTCGACCGACACGCGAGGGTCGCCGACCAGCGCCCGCGCCGCCGCCGCATAGGCGGGGAGCTGGAAGACGCGGCCGCCGAGCGTCGGGTCGTCGGGGCCGAGGTCGCGGTACTTGGTCGCCTTGCCGGTCTTGTGGTCGGTGACCACGACACCACCACCTGCCGTGCGGTCGATGCGGTCGACCGACCCGAACAGCTCGACGGTGCGTCCGTCGGGCACGGCGATCGTGACGGGGGCCGCGTCGGCGTCGTCACGCCGGCCGAACCGGTGCTCGGACGCGATGACCGTGCTGCCGCGTGCGACCGATCGTGCGCTGTCGCGCTCGAGCCAGCCCAGCAGGTCGGCCCGCATCCGTTCGCGTTCGTCGCTCCAGTAGGCGAGCCGGCCGGTGCGGCCGCGACGTTGGGCGATCGCGCACTCGTCGTCGAAGAACCTCATGAGCGCGACGCGGTGCTCGTCGGTCCATCCGTCGACCGTCGGCTGCGCGAGCTCGCCCGCGATGACGGCGCGATGGAACCGGTCGAGAGCGTGGTGCTGGGTGTTGCCGATGTCCATCGCGGTGATGCTGATCTGGTCGGCCGGCTCGTCGATCGGTGTCACGCCGAGCAGGTAACGGACGAAGTAGGCGTGGGGACATGCTGTCCACGCCTCGAGCCGCGAGGGCGAGATCGGTCCGTCGATCGCTGGTGGCGCCGCGGCGGAGAGGTCGCCGTCGTACACGCTGAGCGCCTCGCCGCGCCGGCCGGTGCTGAGGGCGAGCGCACGGCCGAGCACCCGGTCGGTGCGGCAGGCGTCGTCGAGGGTGCCGCCGGCGCGGACGTGGGCGTACCGGGAGCGAAGCCGGTGCTCGCCGGGGCTGGCGGGGAACGAGGTGTCGGCCAGACCGGCGCTGTGGGAGGCGACGATGACGTGGGCCGCGGCGGACGACCACGGATCGAGCCAGTGCGACGGTTGGAGGTGAGCGGTCGCCCGGAGGTCGCCGCGCGGCACGGTGAAGGTGACTGCGGCCGTGCCTGCGACGAAGCGCAGCGCCCGGTGCATCTCGATCGCGCGCTGCTCCGACAGGACGAGGCCGGCCTCGGCCCGCTCGGCGTCGGACAGCAATGGATCGCTCGTGGGACGGGGCGGGAGGGTGCCCTCCGCGGCACCGAGCACGATGGCAATGTCGACGTCGAGACCGACGGCACTCGCCAGCGAGCCGACGGTGACCCCGTCGCCGACCCGTCCCACCCGGCCCGGGACCGCATCGAGCTCGCTCTCCAATGCGGCACGGAACCGGTGACGGGTGACCGGCTCGCTGATGGGGTCGAGGTGGCGGAGTCGGTCGAGCGCGGCGGCCAGGGCTTCCCACGCCCGATACTCGGCCTCGGGGAGGTGGTCGAGCCGAGCCCGTCCGAGCCAGCGTTCGAGCTGCTCGCCGCACCAATCCGCCCATTCGCTCCAGGGTCGCTTGTCGGCGGGGTGGCCGAGCGAGGTGCGCAGGCTGCCGACGAAGTCGAGCAGCGACGACGCCGACGGACCCCACCGCTCGCTGGTGGTGAGCGGGCCGAGGCGGACGTTCCAGTCGTCGTCGCGAGCGACGCCCGCCTGCCGGCTGGCCCGTTCCCACGACGCCGTCGGCAGGTACGCACCGTCGTCGCCGACAGGCGGCACGTCGGCGACCAGGGAGAACAGGGCATGGCGGCGCAGGCCACGGCGGTCGAGATCGAGCAGGTCGAGCACGAGCCGTGGCACGAGACGTTCGACGTTGGCGGTACCGGGCCGGCCGTTCCAACGGATGCCGGCGACGGTGAGGTGGTGCTCGACGAGGCGTGCGTAGGGCTGCTGGGCCGGCCAGAGCACGGCGATGCGTTCGAACGGCGTGCCGAGGCGGGCCGCGTCGAGCACGGCGCGGACCGCGTGCCGGACCTCCTCGTCGGCGTCGGTGGTCGACACGATCGACACGTCGTCGCGGGTGGTGCCGTGATCATCGAGGTCGGCGCGGATCACCTCGACGCTGACGTGGGCTGCGATGGCGTCGACGAACGCGGCAGCCAGCGGCGGCAGGTCGTCCGGCAGGTAGAGCACCGTAGGTGAGAGGCCCTCCACGAGCCCGCCGGACACTCGGCGGGTGGCCTCGATGAACAGATCGGCCTCGTCGTACCAGTCGGCCTCCAGGGCGGCCGTGACCGCCCGGCTGATGCGCACTGCCTCCTGGGCGCGGCTCGATGTGCCGGTCAGCCGCGCGACCACCTCGTTGCCGGCGAGACGCAGCTCGTCGTGGAGTGTGCGCAGCGCGACCACCGTGGTGGGATGGGAGGCGACCGCCCGGAACGAACCCGGGTGCAGTTCGAGCACGCGGGCCATCGCCAGGTCGACGACCGAGGACGACATCGGTGCCCGACCCACCGCGGCGAGCGACGGCCCGGCGATCAACTCGGCCAGGCGGTTGAGGGTCACCATGTCGACGGCGACCACGCCGCCGCGGCGGCCGAGCGCCCGGCGAGCCATGACCCCGCAGGTGTTGGTGGGCGCGACGACGGTGACGGGCGCCAGCGGGTCGCCGGTCTTGGCGGTCGCAACGGCCCGGGCGAGGTCGCCGAGCGCGTCCGCGGGACGCACGGCGGTGGTGGTGGTGAGTGTCACTGCACCCGATGGTACGGAGGGGGTGAGACAGTCAAGCCGACGGTGTCCGGGCGGCTTCGGCGCGCGCCCGCAGGTCGGTCACGGCGTGCTCCAGCCCGTCGGGGTCACGGAACAAGGCGCTGCCGGCGATCAGCACGTTCGCTCCCGCCGTCACCGCGCCGGCGATCGTCGAGGGTCCGATGCCGCCGTCGACCTCGACTTCCACGTCGGTGCGGCCGGCCGCGTCGAGCATCCGGCGGACCTCGGCGATCTTCGGCTCCATCGTGGCGATGTACGCCTGGCCGCCGAAGCCCGGGTTCACCGTCATCACGAGCACGAGGTCGACCAGGTCGAGCACGTGCTCGATCGCCGACGCCGGGGTCGCCGGGTTGAGGGCCACGGCGGCCGCGGCACCCAGCTCGTTGATGTTGCCGAGCGTGCGGTGGAGGTGGGTGCAGGCCTCGGCGTGCACGATCAGCCGGGAGCATCCGGCGTCGATGTACTGCTTCGCCATCACGTCGGGTGTCAACACCATCAGGTGGGCCTCGAACGGCACCGTGGCATGCGGGCGGGCGGCGGCGATCACGTCGGGCCCGAAGGTGAGGTTGGGGACGAACTGGCCGTCCATCACATCCCACTGGATGGCGTCGACACGGGCCGCTTCGAGGGCGGCGATCTCGTCGCCCAGGCGGGAGAAGTCGGCGGGGAGCACCGACGGGACGATCTGGATCGGCCTGCTCATGATCGCTGCAACCTAGCGGCCGGTCTCCTCACCCTTCTCCTCACCCTTCTCGTCGTCGTTCCAGGTGGCATCGTCGTCGTCCCAGGTGTCGTTGCGCTGCTCGACCTTGCTGCGCCAGTTCTCGGCGTCGGCCCGTGTGGGGTACGGCCCGAGCATGTCGTCGCCGGGCCCGCGCTGGGAGGCCGGCACGGCCGTGTTGCGCTTCAGGTCGAAGTACCACTGCTCGCTCATGGGACCACTCTGCCACCACGGCCAGCCCTCGACTGTCGCGAGCCGAACCCCGTTCGTTCTGGCCCCGTCCCCAAACGAACCGGGTTCGTCCGGCCCTGGTCCCGACGCCCGTACGCTGCTGCGGTGCAGCTCACACTTCGGACCGACCGACTCGTGGCCGGCGGCGACGCCATGGGGCGGGCTGACGACGGCCGGGTGGTGTTCGTCGCGGGTGCGCTGCCGGGTGAGCTGGTCGACGTCACGGTCGTCGCCGAGAAGAAGGACTTCCTGCGCGCCGTCGTCGAGTTGGTGCTCGAACCTTCCGACGATCGTCAGGTGCCGGTGTGCGCGCACCGCCGCGCCGGATGTGGCGGTTGCGGGTGGATGCACCTCGCCCCGGTCGCTCAACTCCGGGCCAAGGCCGAGATCGTGCGCGAATCGCTCCGGCGGGTCGGACGTCTCGACTCCGACGTCGTCGACGGGCTCGTGCAGGTCGGATCCGCCGTCGAACCGTTCGGCTACCGCACGACGATCCGTGTGGTGGGCGGCCCGGATGGCACGCTCGGCTACCGCGAGGAGGGGAGCGACCGGGTCGTGCCGATCACGAGTTGCCCGATCGCCGAGTCGTCGCTGTCACGCCTGCTCACGGTGATCGAGCTCGATCCGGGTGTCGAGATCACGCTGCGCACGAGCGTCGTCACGGGAGCGATCACCGCCATCTGGTCGAGGGATCACCGCCGTGGTGTGCGGGGCCTGCCGTCGTCGGTGCACATCGGTGAGCGAGCGTGGCTGACGGAACGGATCGCCGGCGTCGACCTGCGGGTGTCCGCCGCTTCGTTCTTCCAGTCGGGCGCCCAGGGCGCGGAGTTGTTGGTGGCCGCCGTTGCGCGGGCCGCGCCGGAGCTCGCGGGTGCCGCCCACGCCGTCGATGCGTATGGCGGCGTCGGGTTGTTCGCGGCGACGGCGATGGCGGGCGTCGGCCAGGTGACGCTGATCGAGTCGTCGAAGTCGGCGTGCTTCGACGCCGAGCACAACCTCGCCGGCCGTTCCGCCACGGTCGTCCGCTCCGAGGTCGGTCGCTGGAAGCCGGCCGGCGCGGTCGACGTCGCGGTTGCCGATCCGGCGCGGTCGGGCCTCGGTAAGCCGGGTGTCGACGCGCTGACCGCCGCAAGCCCGCAGGTGTTCGTCCTGGTCAGCTGCGACCCCGTCTCGCTGGCCCGCGATGTCACGCTCCTCGCCGGTCATGGCTACCGACCCGAATCGGTCGAAGTGCTCGACCTGTTCCCCAACACACCTCACGTCGAGACCGTCACCCGCTTCGTCGCCGCTCGTTGACGACGCGGCGCCGCTCGGCGTACGACTACCGTGGCGTCGGGGCGACTCATGGGCGACTCGACCATCGGGACCGTGACGGTGATGTTCACCGATCTCGTGGGCTCGACCGAGCTGCGCGCTCGTGTCGGCGAGGACGAGGCCGAGCGGCTGCGCTTGGCGCACGACGCCGTCCTGGCCGAAGCTGTCACAGCTCACGCGGGGCAGGTCGTCAAGCATCTCGGCGATGGGATGATGGCGACGTTCGCCAGCGCGGCTGGAGCGATCTCCGCTGCCGTGGCGGTGCAGCAGGGGATCGATCTGCTGAACCGGCGAGCGGCGTCCGAGCGGTTGCGGGTGCGCATCGGCATCTCGGTCGGTGACGTCACGCGGGAAGGCGACGACTGCTTCGGGCTCCCCGTCATCGAGGCCCAGCGCCTGGAGACGAGCGCCGCCCCCGGAACGATCCGCTGCGCCGAGCTCGTCGCACAGCTCGGCCGAGGCCGCGGCGGCCACGACTTCCACCCGCTCGGCGAGCTCTCCCTGAAGGGCCTCGCCGCACCACTTGCCGCCTGTGAGGTGCGTTGGGAGCCGGTCGGCGTGGAGGAGGCCGCGCCGGAGCTGCGTCTGCCCCCGGTGTTCGCACCGTCGACCGGGCTGCCGTTCGCGGGCCGCGCGGACGCGTTCGGCGCACTCGTCGACGCGTGGAAGCGCACCGTCGGCGGAGGGTTCGCCACGGTGTTGGTCTCCGGCGAGCCGGGCATCGGCAAGACCCGCCTCGTGCAGGAACTGGCCATCCGCGTCCAGGACGGTGCGGGAACGGTGCTCGCCGGCCGGTGCGACGAGGACGTCGCCATTCCGTTCGGGCCGTTCGGAGCTGCCCTCGACTGGCTCGTCCGGCAGGCCTCGGCGTCCGGAGCGGCGCTCGATCTCGGCGAGTACGGCGGTGACCTCGTTCGACTCGTGCCCGACCTCGCGCGGCGGGTACCGGACCTTCCGGCCCCGCTCGTCGACGAGCCGGAGACCGAGCGGTTCCGGCTGTTCCAAGCGGTCGAGGCCTGGCTCGCGACCGGTGACGCGGAGCATCCCCGGCTGTTCGTGATCGACGATCTCCACTGGGCCGATCAACCGACGTTGCAGCTGCTCCGGCACGTCATCGTGGCTCGTCCGGCCGGGCTGATGGTGTTGTGCACCTACCGCGACACCGAGCTCGATCGGACCCACCCGCTCGCGGCGATGTTGGCCGACCTGCGTGCCCTGCCCGACGTGGTGCGGCTGCCGCTCGCCGGTCTCGACGTCGACGACGTGTGCGAGTTGCTGACGCGGACTGGTGGCCACGACCTCGACCCGCTCGGGCTCTCGTTCGCCGCCGTCGTCCAACGGGAGACCGCCGGCAACCCGTTCTTCGTCGGGGAGATCCTGCGCCACCTGGCCGAGACGGGTGCGCTGTACCGGCGCGACGGCCGCTGGACGAGCGACCTGAGCCCGGAGGAAGCAGGGATCCCCGAGGGCGTCCGCGAGGTGGTCGGCCGCCGTCTGAGCCGACTGGGCGACGACGTCGAACAGGTGCTGCGCACCGCGGCGGTCATCGGCTACGAGTTCGACGTCGACCTGCTCGCGGCCGTGACCGAGCGGCACGACGACCACATCGTCGAGGCGCTCGAGCAGGCGACGAGCGCCAACCTGACGGTGGAGCTCGGCGTCGACCGCTACCGGTTCGCCCACGCCCTCGTGCGCGAGACGCTCCACAGCGAACTCTCCTCGACCCGCCGTGCCCGCCAGCACCGGCGGGTGGCCGAAGTGCTGGAAGCGCGCCATGCCGACGACCTCGACCGTGTGGTCGCCGAACTGGCGACGCACTGGATCGAAGCGTCCGCGGGTGGCGACCCGGCCCGCGCCGTTGAGCTGTCGATCCGTGCGGGCGAGCAGGCCTCCGCGACGTCGGGATTCGAGAGCGCCGTCCTCTGGTTCGAGCGGGCCCTCGAGCTGATGGAAGAGCTCGATGGTGCCGACGCGCTGTGGCGGCAAACGCTCGTCCGGCTGGCCGAGGCCCGATGCGACCTCGGCGCGACCGTCGACGGCCGTGTCGCGGCCCTGAAGGCAGCCCGCTCGGCCATCGATGCTGGCGACGTCGCGCTCGCCTGCGAGGCGCTGGAGGTCCCGCTCCGCTCCACGTGGGCCGACCACGAGGCAGCCGATCCCGAGAAGATCGCCCTGCTGCGCGAGGCGCTCGTGCTCGACGGGCTGACGACCGTCCAGCGGGCCGTGCTGCTGGCGCAGCTCTCGGCCGAGCTGATCTTCGAGCGCGACCTGCCGGCCCGCCGCCGCGTCAGTGACGAGCTGTGGCCGATGATCGAAGGGTTGCCGAACGAAGACCGCGCCCGGGTGCTGACCAACACCGGGTGGGGCTCGTTTCGAATCGACCGATCCCACGCCGAGTCGTTCTCGGTGACGCTGGCCGAAGCGCTCGAACTCGAGCTGCGGCCCCGGGCACGGCTCCTGCTCACCATGCACCAGTACCATGTTGCGCTCACCCTCGGCGATCGTGACCTCGCCGATCGAGCGTGGGCCTTCTGCAAAGCCGAGGCGCCGGGCGGCAGCATCATTGCGGCGGTAGGGCCGGGCGCGACGAGCGCGATCATCGACGGTCGGCTCGACGACGCGGAGGGTTGGATCGAGTCGTTCAACACGGTGGCCCGCTCGCGCCAGCTCCCCGAGGCGGCGACGATCATTGTCACCGCCCGGCTGATGTTGGCCCGCGAGCGAGACAACGTGGCCTCGATGAGAGGCGTGGCCGACATCGCTGCGACGATGGGTCATCCCGCCTGTGCCCGGTTCCTGGCGGAACACGAGTTCGCCGCGGGCATCCACCTCGTG
>CAZYWK010000094.1:0-13862 GCA_964651825.1 uncultured Ilumatobacteraceae bacterium
GCACGGGTCGGCCGATCGGCTGCCACAAACCGCTGGGTGAGGGGAGCGAGGGACGGGTCTGCCGGTGCGGCGGTTCCGGTGGGTGGGCGGTACCGAGCGGGATGCTGACGGCCGCGGTCGATAACCTGCTCGACGTGCAGACGGTCACCGATCTTGCCGAGCGTCCGTGGCCGGGTCGGCGCGCCGTCATCACCATTGGCGCGTACGACGGCGTGCACCTCGGCCATCACGCGGTCATCGACCACGTGCGCGAGCGGGCGGCCGTGCTCGATGCGGTGTCGACCGTCGTCACGTTCGACCGCCACCCGGCATCGGTCGTGCGCCCTGAGTCCGCACCGCGGCTGCTCACCAGCACCGAACAGAAGATGGAGCTGCTCGCCGCGACGGGAATCGACGCCGTGGTGGTCGTGCCGTTCGACGCTCACCAGGCCGCCGAATCACCCGAGGGATTCGTCGAGCGGGTCCTCGTCGATTGCCTCGACACGCAGGTGATCGTGGTCGGCGACGACTTCCACTTCGGACGCCACCGCGACGGCAACGTCGACCTGCTGCGCAAGCTCGGCGCCGAGCACGACTTCGAGGTCGAGCCACTCCCGCTGGTGGAACGGGCCGATGGCGTCGAAGAGCCGGTCAGCTCCACCGCGATCCGGCGGGCGCTCGCCGGTGGCGACATCACCCGTGCGAACGAGATGCTCGGCCGGCCGTTCGAGGCCCGCGGCAAGGTGGTCACGGGCGACCAGCGCGGCCGCCTGCTCGGCTTCCCGACCGCCAACGTGGAGGTGTCGAACGCCATGTCGCTGCCCGCCGACGGGGTGTATGCCGGCTGGTACGAGCGGCCAGGCGGCGACGTGCACCCGTGCGCGATCAACCTCGGCCGGCGCCCGACGTTCTACGAGCACGCCGACTCGTCGTTGCTCGAGGCGCACCTGCTCGACTTCGAGGGCGACCTCTACGGCGAGACCGCGCTGGTCCGGTTCACGAACTTCCTGCGCTCCGAGCGCAAGTTCGACGGCGTCGACGCGCTCATCGCCCAACTCGCCCACGACGTCGACCACGCTCGGGCACTCCTCGCCCCCTGACAGTTCGCCGTTGCCGATGGGCGGGGGTGGCCGTAGCATTGCCGGGTCCGTCTGGGCTGGTCGCACTGCTCGTGCGGATGGCGCGGGCGTGATGCAGGGAACGCACCCGTTCACTGCGACCTCCAACCGGAAGGCAGATCACCGATGCCGAACAAGGCTGTCACGATCGAGAAGAACCGCACCCACGAGACCGACACCGGCTCACCCGAGGTGCAGATCGCACTCCTCACCGAGCGCATCACGCACCTGACCGAGCATCTCAAGATGCACAAGAAGGACCACCACAGCCGTCGTGGCCTGCTGATGCTGGTCGGCCGTCGCCGTCGCATGCTCGACTACGTCAAGGCCATCGACGTCGAGCGCTATCGCAAGATCATCGCCGACCAGGGTCTGCGCCGCTGACCCACTTGCGCAGGTAACACGTATTGGCACCTGGCGGCGGTATGCTCTCTGTCCGAGGTCGGAAGGTCCGATCTCGTGACATGAGCGAACCGCTGTCGGTTGCCGGTTGCTGATTCCGAACCTCTCCTGTGCGCACGGGATCGAGGTCGGAGTCGCCAACTGGGAACCGGCTCCTTCGCTCCACAAGACGCACGCAGCAGCTCCGAGAGGGCAGCCGTGCATTGAAAGGAGCCCTCTGTGGCTGATCCCATTGTTGTGTCCGGTCCCGTCTCGGGAACCGAGAAGACACTCACCTTCGAAACGGGCAAGCTTGCCCCCCAGTCGATGGGCGCCGTATTGGCGTCGATCGGTGGCACGAAGGTCCTGACCACCGCCAACGCCGCCAAGAGCGTGCGTGAAGGCATGGACTTCTTCCCGTTGACGGTCGACGTCGAGGAGCGGGCCTACGCGGCCGGCAAGATCCCCGGCTCGTTCTTCCGTCGCGAGGGTCGTCCGACCGAGGACGCGATCCTCACCTGCCGCCTCACCGACCGGCCGCTGCGCCCGTCGTTCCCCGACGGCTTCCGCAACGAGACCCAGATCGTCACCACGGTCATGGGTGCCGACCAGCACAACCCGCACGACGTCTTGTCGATCAACGCCGCGTCCGCCGCGCTGATGATCTCGGGCATCCCGTTCGAGGGCCCGATCGGCGCCGTCCGCATGGCCTACTCGGTCGACGGCGAGTGGATCGGCCACCCCACGTACGAGGAGGCCGAGGCCGGCACGTTCGAGCTCGTCGTCGCCGGCCGTGAGCTCGACAACGGCGACGTCGCCGTGATGATGGTCGAAGCCGGTGGCACCGAGAACGCGTTCTACTACTACGACGACGGTGCCAAGAAGGTCACCGAGGAAGTCCTCGCCGACGGCCTCGAGGCCTGCAAGGTGTGGATCAAGGAGTCGATCGCACTGCAGCGTCAGCTCGTCGCCTCGGTGATCGCCACCAGCGGCCCGATCGAGCAGATGAAGTGGACCCCGGTCCTCGACTACACGCCCGAGGTGTTCGCCGCTGTCGAGCGCGTCGGCAGCGACAAGCTCGCCCCCGTCGTGATCATCTCCGGCAAGGCCGAGCGCAACGCGGCGACCGACGCCGTCACCGGTGAGATCCTCGCCGAGCTGTGCGGCACCAAGGACGCCCCCGGCGAGTTCGCCGGCGAGGAGAAGGGCGTCAAGGAAGCCGTCCGCTCGCTGAGCAAGAAGCTGGTGCGCAAGCGCGTCGTCGAAGAGGGCATCCGCATGGACGGCCGCGGCGTCGCCGATCTGCGTGCCGTGTCGGCCGAGGTCGGCGTGTTGCCGACGGCGCACGGTTCGGGTCTGTTCCAGCGCGGCGAGACCCAGGTCATGAACGTGTTGACGATGGCCATGCCCCGCATGAACCAGATGATCGACTCGCTGTCGCCCCACGACACCAAGCGCTACCTGCACCACTACAACATGGCTCCGTGGGCCAACGGTGAGACCGGCCGCGTCGGTTCGCCGAAGCGCCGCGAGATCGGCCACGGTGCTCTCGCCGCCCGCGCGGTACTGCCGGTGATCCCGAACCAGGAAGACTTCGCGTACACACTGCGCCTCGTCTCCGAGGTCATGTCGTCGAACGGATCCACGTCGATGGCGTCGGTCTGCTCCTCCAGCCTCTCGCTGATGGACGCCGGCGTGCCGGTGCGCAGCCACGTGTCCGGCATCGCCATGGGCCTCATCTACGAGGACGGCAAGTACATCACGCTGACCGACATCCTCGGCTCCGAGGACGCGTTCGGCGACATGGACTTCAAGGTCGCCGGCACCGAAGACGCGATCACGGCCCTCCAGCTCGACACGAAGATCGACGGCATCCCGGCCGACGTCCTCGCCGCCGCGCTCGCCCAGGCCCGCACCGCTCGCCTCGAGATCCTCGAGGTGATGAACGCGTGCATCTCGCAGAGCCGTGACGAGGTCGCCGAGACGGCGCCGAAGATCTCCACGATCTACATCCCGCTCGACAAGGTCGGTGAGGTGATCGGGCCGAAGGGCAAGGTCATCAACACGATCCAGCAGGAGACGGGCGCCGACATCGGCGTCGACGACGACGGCGCCCGCGGCATCGTCACCATCGGCGCCGTCGAGGCGTGGCGGATGGAAGAGGCCAAGGCCGCCATCCTCGCCATCGTCGATCCGCCGAAGGCCGAGCTCGGCAAGGTCTACAACGGCCGGGTCGTGAACATCACCAAGTTCGGTGCGTTCGTCAACATCCTCCCGGGCCGTGACGGCCTCGTCCACATCTCGAAGTTGGGCCGCGGCAAGCGGATCAACGCCGTCGAGGACGTGCTGTCGCTCGGCCAGGAGATCGAGGTCCGCGTCGACGAGATCGACGACAAGGGCAAGGTCAGCCTCGTCCCCGTCGGCGACGCTCCCGAAGGCGACGCGGTTGGCGGCGACAGTGGCGCGAGCGGCGAGTCCGCACCGGCCCCCGCCCGCCAGGAAGGCAGCGCCGAGCGCAGCAACGGACGCAGCGAGCGGTCGAGCAACGGCGAAGCCGCCGGTGGCGACGTCGTCGAGGTCAGCTTCGAGGACAGCTTCGATGCGGAGCTGGCCAGCGAGCTCGGCGACCTCGGCCCGAAGAGCGAGCGCCCGGTCGAGAGCTCGTCGGGCGGTCGTGACGGCGGTCGTCGTGACGGTGGCCGCCGCCGGCATCGCTGAGTCGATCGATCCGGCTACGGATCATGCGCTGGCCGGATGAATCGGTCAGACTGAACGAATGAGAATCGGGGTCAACGGAGCCGCCGGACGGATGGGTCGTACCATCTGTGCTGCGGTCGCCGGTGACCCCGATCTCGTTTTCGTCGCCGCTGTCGATCCGGGTGGCGCCGGCGAGACGATCGAGGGCGTCACGGTGTCCGAACACCTCCACGCCTTCGCCGACACCCGCTGCGAGGTCGTCGTCGACTTCACCGTCGCCTCAGCGGCCCGTCGGACGTTGCCGTGGCTCGGGATGCACGGCATCCATGCCGTGGTCGGCACCACCGGGTTCACGGCCGACGACTTCGACCTGTTCGAGTCGACGTTCGGTGCGGGCGACGGGCCGAACTGCGTGATCGCCCCGAACTTCGCCATCTCCGCCGTGTTGATGATGCGTTTCGCCGAGATGGCGGCGCCCTGGTTCGACACCGCCGAGATCATCGAGCTCCACCACGATCGTAAGGTCGACGCGCCGTCGGGTACGGCCGTGAAGACCGCCGAGCGGATGGCCGCCGCACGTGCCGACGACTTCGATCCCGATCCGACGCAACATGAGGTCTATCCGGGCGCACGCGGGGGTGCAGCGCCCGGCGGCATCCGCACCCATTCGGTCCGCATGCGCGGCATGGTCGCCCACCAGGAGGTGATCCTCGGTGCCACCGGGCAGACGCTGACGATCCGCCAGGACAGCTACGACCGCGACAGCTTCATGCCCGGCGTGACCCTCGCGTGCCGGCGTATCGCGTCGATGCCGGGCCTGACCCGTTCGCTCGACCCGTTCCTCGATTGACCCTGGCGACTCCGTGACCGACACCAACGCGCGCTCAGCTCTCGGCCGCCGGCCGATGCTCGAGCGAGACGGCCATGTGTCGATCCAGGGGGTGTCGAAGGTGTTCCGCCGGCGCGGCCAGATCGTGGAGGCCCTGCGCTCCGTCGACCTCGACGTCGGCCAGGGTGAGTTCGTGAGCCTGCTCGGCCCGTCGGGCTGTGGCAAGTCGACCCTCCTGCGGATCATCGGTGGCCTGATCGAGCCCGACGGGGGTGGCGTCGTGATCGACGGCCGCACGCCCCAGGCGGCACGCGAGGCCAAGCAGTTCGGATTGGTGCCACAGACACCGGCGTTGATGCCGTGGGCGACCGTCGAGCGCAACGTCGCGCTCCTGTCGTCGCTCGACGCGCGCGGCGCATCGACCACGATGGGTCACGGCGACGTCGGCGAGTTGATCGAGGCCGTCGGCCTCGGCACGTTCCGCAAGTCGTACCCGCACGAACTGTCGGGCGGCATGCAGCAGCGCGTGTCGCTCGTGCGCGGCTTCGCGCTCGGTGCGCCGATCCTGCTGATGGACGAGCCGTTCGCCGCCCTCGACGAGATCACCCGTGCCGACATGCGGTACCTGCTCCTCGACCTCTGGCAGCGCACCGGTACCACGGTGGTGTTCGTGACCCACTCGATCACCGAGGCCGTCATCCTCTCCGACCGGGTCGTGGTCATGGCGGCTCGGCCCGGACGCATCGCCGCGGTGGAACCCATCTCCCTCGACCGGGCTCGGGCACCGGAGCTGGAGGACACGCCGGCGTTCCACGACCACGTGCGTCTCCTCCGCGCCCACCTCAAGGACCACCACTCGTGAGCGTCGACGCCGACCCGAACGTCGATCAGGACGCGACCAGTGGCATGGCGCACGTCGCCGTCCCCGGCGTCGATGTCGAGGAGTTGCTGGCGGCCGACAACCGCCGCTCCCGTCAGCAGGCCTTCCTCCGTTTCGGTGCGCCCGTCATCGGTGTGGTCGGTTTCCTCGCGTTGTGGCAGTTGCTCGTGGTCGTCTTCGAGGTGCCGCGATACGCGCTGCCCGCGCCGTGGGACGTCCTTCAGCACATCGCCGGCGATCCTGCGTTCTACATCCGCCACGGCCGGGTCACGTTGTGGGAGGCGACGCTCGGCTTCGTGACAGCGTTCGTCCTCGCGGTGACTGCCGGCGCGCTGATGGCGCACTCGCAGTTCCTCGAGCGGGCGTCGATGCCGCTCGCGGTGCTCATCCAGGTCACGCCGATCATCGCCTACGCGCCGGCGATCGTCGTGTGGCTCGGATTCGGGCTCAAGCCCATCCTCGTGATCACGTCCCTGGTGTGTTTCGTCCCGTTCCTCGTGAACTCCGTGGCCGGTTTCCGTTCCGTCGACCCCAACCTGCTGGAGCTGGCCCGGTCGGTCGACGCCCGGCGGCGCACCGTCTTCTGGCGCCTGCGCGTCCCGTCGTCGCTGCCGTTCCTCTTCTCGGCAGCCAGGATCGCGGTCGGCCTCGCGTTGATCGGCGCGGTGCTCGGCGAGTTCTTCGCCGGCAGCAGGGCCGGTCTCGGCTACGCCGTGAAGACCGCGCAGGCGCGCCCGATCCAGCTGCTCGACCAGCTCTGGGGAAGCATCTTCGTGCTCGGCTTCATCGGCTCGATCGCCACCCTGCTGATCAGCGCGCTCGAACGGGTCGTCCTTCATTGGCACAGTTCGCAACGGCGATGATCGATCAACACCCTTCGACCCACCACCCCCACCAACCCAACGGGAGACTTCCATGCGATGCGTGAACACTGCCAACCGTCCGTCCGGCACCACTCGACGCCGGGGTCGCCGCTCGATCGTCGGCTTGTCGGCCGCCGCGGTGACCGTCGCTCTCGTGGCCGCCTCGTGCAGCAGCGACGACGACTCGACCGACGCGCCGGTCGGCACCGAGACCGGTGACACCGCCGCACCGGGCACCGAGTCCGGCGGGACCGAACCGGCAGGCACCGGAGAGCCATTGCTCGCGACCGTCGACCCGGAGCGGTGCGCGCGGAACCAGGACGCCGGCACCATCACCTACCTGTCGAGCTTCGACTTCGCCGCTGCCGCGTCGATCGTCGACGTGGTCGTGGCCGAGCAGTCCGGGTACTTCGACGACCTGTGTCTCGACGTCGAGCTCCGGCCGAGCTTCGCGACCGTCAACTACCCACTGGTGGCCGGCAACGAGGCCCAGTTCTCGTCGGCGGGCAACTACACCGAGATCCTGAACAACACCGGCGCGGGCGCCGAGTTCGTCGCGTTCATCAACTACGGCAAGACGCCGATCGAGGCGCTGATCACGCCCGACGGCGGCGCGACCGAGCTGTCGGAGCTGGAGGGCGCAACGATCGGCGTGAAGGGTGACATCCCACCGTCGATCGTCGCGCTGCTGGCCGACGCCGGGCTGTCGAGAGGCACCGACTACTCCGAGGTGCTGCTCGACGGCTACGACCCGCAGGCCCACCTCGCCACCGGCATCGATGCCCTGCCGGTGTACAAGTCGAACGAGCCCGGCCAGCTCGACGCGGCGGGTGTCGCGTACAACCTGTTCGATCCGACCGACGCCGATATTCCCGGCTCGTTCGGCATCCTCTATACCTCGGCCGGCTTCGCGGCAGATCACCCCACCGCTGTCGCAGACTTCGCCCGGGCGTCGCTGAAGGGGATGGAGGACGCCATCGCCGACCCGGCCGCCGCCGTGGCCATGTCACTGGAGATGATCGACGCCGCCGGCAACCAGAACTTCCTGACCCAGGAGGGCGAGCAGTTCCGTTGGGAGTCGGAGCTGGCCGAGGTGCTCCGGGGCACGCCGGAGGGCGAGCCGGTCGGGTTGATCGATCCGGCGCTGTTCGCCGCCGAGTACGCGGCGTACGTCGAGGCAGGCGTGTGGCCCGACGGCGCACCCGACGACACGATGCCGTTCGACGCGGCGATCGCCGCCGCCCTCTACGACGCCGCCGGCAAGGTCATCTGGCCCGCCTGAACATGACTCGAGGGGTCAGGCACTTCGTGACACGTTCCACGGCCGGGCCGTATCTCGCGACGTGAGAGCACAGGTCCAGCGAGGCTTCGGGGGCCCGGAGGTCGTGGCCGTCGAAGCGGTCGACGATCCCGTGCCCGCTCCCGACGAGGTGATCGTCGAGGTGCGCGCCTGCGGGCTCAACCGGCTCGATCTGCTCCAGCGCGAAGCGCCACTGGTGCGGGGCTTCACGCTGCCCCACATCGCAGGCATGGACGTGGTCGGCGTCGTCGTCGCGCTCGGCTCGGAGGTGGGGGCGGGAGCACCCGGGATCGGCGACCGGGTGCTGGTCGATCCGGTCAGCACGTGCGGAGTGTGCGAGCGTTGCACGACCGGGCTCGAGCCATACTGCGAGAACCTGCGCACGATCGGCTCGACCCGCCCCGGAGGTTTCGCCGAGTTGGTCGCCGCACCGGCGATGAAGTGCTTCCCGATTCCGGCTGGCATGTCGTCTGTCGAGGCCGCATGCCTGCCGGTCGCCTACATGACGGCATTCCACACGCTCGTCACCGTCGGCAATGTGCAGGCGGGCGAGACCGTGCTGGTCAACGCCGCCGGTGCCGGCGTGTCGATCGCGCTGGTGCAACTCGCCCTGGCCGCCGGTGCGACGGTGATCGGCACGGCCGGTGGCGCGGCGAAGAGCGAGCGGGCGTTGGCGCTCGGGTGCGCGCACGTCGTCGACCACTACGTCACCGATGTCGGCGATGCGGTGCTCGAGCTCACCGATGGGCACGGCGTCGATCTCGTGATCGATCACGTCGGACCGGCGCTGTTCGATGCATCGATCCGGGCCTTGCGCATCGGTGGCCGGATGGTGTTCTGCGGCACGACGACCGGCACGACCGTGGAGCTGAACCTGCCGTCGGTCTACCACTGGGGCAAGACGCTGATCGGCGCCGGCGGCTACCGGCCGGTGGATTTCGCGACGATGCTGGCCGAGGTCACGCGCGCTGGGCTGCAACCCGTGGTCGACTCGGTCTGGCCGTTCGACCAGCTCGTCGAGGCCCAGGCCAAGATGGCCGCCGGTTCGTTCTTCGGCAAGCTCGTCGTTCAGATGGCGGCGAGGGCGGCGTCGTAGTCGGGTTCGTCGGCGATCTCGCCGACGAGCTGGGTGTACTTGACGTTGCCGTCGGTGCCGATCACCACGACGCTGCGGGCGAGCACGCCGGCGAGCGGACCGTCGGTCAGGGTGACGCCGTAATCGCTGCCGAACGACGAGCGGAACGTCGACCCGGTCGTGACGTTCTCGATCCCTTCGGCCCCGCAGAAGCGGCCCTGGGCGAACGGCAGGTCGGCCGACACGCACACCACGACGGTGTCGTCGAGCTCGGCGGCGCGCTGGTTGAACGTCCGCACGCTCGTGGCGCACGTGGGGGTGTCGATGCTCGGGAAGATGTTGAGCACGATCGACTTGCCGTCGAAGTCGCCCTGGGTGACGTCGCCCAGGGTCGATCCGGTCAGGGTGAACGCCGGAGCCGGCGAACCGACCTCGGGGAGCTCGCCGATCGTGTGGAGAGGATTGCCGCGCAAAGTGACTTCAGCCATACCGCCGTTGTATCACGCTCCACGCCCACCCCGTTCATCTGGCCCCGTCCCCGATGCACGAGGTGGTGCCGCTACCCGCGGCGGAAGTTGCGGACGTTGACGAGCATCACCAGCGCGATCGAGATCCCGACCGCCCACCACTGGTAGCGCTGGAGCCATTCGAGGAACGACACCAGCTGGTCCTCGAACAGCCGGGCCAGCCACCAGAACAACACGAGCCGACCGGCGATCCCGACCGTGACGAGCGCGGCCAGCTTCACCGGTGGGGTGCGATGGACGCCGCTCAACGCCGCGACGATGTTCGACCCGGCGAAGAACGGGATCAGCCCCCACTCGCCCTTGGCGAACCAGCGGTTGAACGTCTCGACCGACTCGGGCGTGATGCCGAGGTACTTGGTGAACCACCCGACGGTCGAGGGGCCGTACGCGCGGCCGATCAGATGGCACACGACGAACGCGACGGCGATGCGGGAGAAGGCGATGACGACGTAGGCCGGCACCGACACGCCGGCCGCCAGTGTCAGCGCCAGGTAGCGGTTGCGGGCCGACAGCGCGAGGAGGCCTTCGGGGTTGGTGTCGATCCAGCGCGCCCACACCGCACCGGCGACGTTCGTGCAGACGACCAGCGCGACGAAGGCAGCAAGCGTCAGCGGTGCCCAGCCCGGCCGCGCGTGAGGCGGTTCGGGAGAGGTCTCGGCGACGAGCTCGATGGCCTCCTCGGTGGTGTCGACGACCTCCCCGAACGGGTCGCCGTGGCGATCGCGCGGCACGTCGTGGTCGGGGTCGTCGGGCACCGCTGGCAGACCGTATCGGCCGGCGCGCTACCTTCGGCGCCTATGAGGGGATTGATGCAAGACGTTCCGTTGGCGATTCCGCACCTGTTCGAGCGGGCCGAGAAGTACTTCCCGCACAAGCCGATCGTCACGGCGACCGGCGCCGGGCTCGAACGGACCACCTACGGCGACTGGGCCGCGCGGACGCGCCGCCTCGGTGGTGTGCTCGACCAGCTCGGCATCTCGGCCGACGGTCGCGTCGCCACGTTCGGGTGGAACACGGCCCGCCACCTCGAGCTGTACTTCGCCGCGCCGTGCACCGGCCGGGTGCTGCACACCCTCAACATCCGGCTGTTCCCCGAGCAGCTCACCTACATCGTCAACCACGCCGACGACGAGGTGATCTTCGTCGACCGTTCGCTGCTCGGCCTCCTCGCCCCGCTGCTGCCGACGTTCGAGCGGGTCAGGCATCTCGTGATGATGGACGACGGCAAGGGCGACATCCCGGCCGACCTGAACGGGCACGAACTGCTCGACTACGAGGAGCTGCTGGCCGCCGCCGAGCCCGTCGAGTTCCACATCGACGACGAGAACCAGGCGGCGAGCATGTGCTACACGAGCGGCACCACCGGGAATCCGAAGGGTGTCGTCTACAGCCACCGCTCGACGTTCCTCCACACGATGGGCGTGATGACCGCCGACAGCGTCGGAGTGTGCGAGTCCGACGTGATCCTGCCGGTCGTGCCGATGTTCCACGCCAACGCGTGGGGCCTCGCCCACGCCGGCGTGGCCACGGGCGCCGGCCTCGTCATGCCCGGCCCCGACCTGTCGGGCCCGGCGATCGCCAACCTCGTGGTCGACGAGAAGGTCACGATCGCTGCAGGTGTGCCGACGATCTGGATGGCCGTGCTCCCCGAGCTGAAGGGTCGTGACACCTCCGCGCTGCGGGCGATCCCGTGCGGAGGGTCGGCCGTGCCGAAGGCGTTGTCCGAGGCGTACCGCGAGCAGACCGGCCTGCCGATCCTCCAGGCATGGGGGATGACCGAGACGAGCCCGGTGGCCTCCGTCGCCCGGCTCGACGCCGACCAGCAGTTGCTGCCGCAGGACGAGCAGGCCGACCTGCGCGCCCAGGTCGGTCGAATCGCGTTCGGCGTCGAGTGCCGCGTCGTGTTCCCGGACACCGCCGACGAGGTGCCGTGGGACAGCGAGACGAGCGGCGAGCTCCAGTGTCGCGGCAACTGGATCGCCGCCACGTACTACGACGACGAGCGTGCCGGCGAGAGCTTCACCGCTGACGGCTGGCTGCGCACCGGCGATGTCGCAACGATCGACACGCGGGGCCGCATCCGTCTCGTCGACCGTACGAAGGACCTCATCAAGTCCGGCGGGGAGTGGATCAGCTCGGTCGAGCTCGAGAACGAGCTGATGGGCCACCCCGACATCGTCGAGGCCGCAGTCGTCGGGGTGGGCCATCCGAAGTGGGGCGAGGCCCCGCTGGCCTGCGTCGTGCGGGCATCCGGATCGTCGCTGACCGAGGACGACGTGATCTCGTACCTCGAGGGCAAGGTCGCCAAGTGGCAGCTTCCCAAGGGCGTGGTGTGGATCGACGAGGTCCCCAAGACGAGCGTCGGCAAGTTCTCCAAGAAGACCCTGCGCGACGAGTACGCCGCCGCCCTGATGACCGACTGACCACCGACCTCGTTCGTCCGGCCCCGTCCCCGACGAACGAGGTCGGCCCGCGTCGCTCGGTGATTTCGTCGGATGGCCGATCTGCTGGCATGCTCGCGGCTGTGGAACGGTGTATCAGTCCTTGGCGCGCGGCGCTGCTGGCAGGCGTGGCGGCCGGCCTGCTCGCAGCATGTGGCTCGGACGGCCCGGACGCCTACACGGCGCCGGCCGGGACGACCGAGACCGAGCAGGTCACGACCGAGCCGGTGCCGGTCTCGGAAGCGGCCGGTCACTCCGCCCAGCAGACCGAGACGGTGGCGTCGGTGGAGCCGAACGGTGAGGTCGTCGACGTCAAGGCGCTCGACAACACGTTCATCGACGACGAGATCGTCGTCGCCGCCGGCACGGAGGTGCACTGGGAGAACCGGGGCCGCAACGACCACGACGTGATCCCGGTCGACGACACCCAGGACTGGGGCGTCGAGATCGAGGAGTTCGCACCGGGCGACGAGTACTCGCACGTCTTCAGCACGCCGGGCACGTATCGCTACTACTGCACCGTCCACGGCACGACCGACGTCGGGATGACCGGCACCGTGGTCGTCGAGTAGACCAGACCGAGAACATCGAACTCGAAGCAACAGGGGGACATCATGAACCGACCGAACCGGGTCCGCGCCACGATCGCCGTGGTCGCGCTCGCTGTCGTCGCCGCATCCTGTGGGGGCGGCAGTGACGACGGCGACGCGACGACCGCAGCACCGGATGCGGCCACCGTCGCGACCGACGCACCGGCAGACACCAGCGAGCCGACGAGTGACACGACCGCGGTCACCGACGCGCCCGACGACACGACGGCGTCGACCGGCGCGACCGAGGGCGCTGCCGACGGCGTGCTCCGGGTGCCCGACGAGTACGACACCATCACCGAGGCGGTCGAGGCCGCCGCGCCGGGCGATCTCGTGCTGATCGCGCCGGGCACGTACAACGAAGCGGTCAACGTGACGACCGACGACATCACGATCCGCGGGCTCGACCGCAACGAGGTGATCCTCGACGGCCAGTTCGAGCTCGACAACGGCATCCGCGTCCTCGGCGCGAGCGGCGTGGTCGTCGAGAACCTGACGACCCAGAACTACACGCGCAACGGGGTCTTCTTCCTCGAGACCGACGGCTACCGCGCCTCGTACGTCAACGCCATCCGCAACGGCGACTACGGCATCTACGGCTTCGACTCGGTCAACGGAACCATCGAGCACTCCTACGGCGCCGGCAGTCCCGACGCCGGGGTGTACATCGGCCAGTGCTTCCCGTGCGACTCGCTGATCGACGACGTCATCTCCGAGCACAACGGGCTGGGGTACTCGGGCACGAACAGCGGTGGCAACCTGCTGATCGTCAACTCGACGTTCCGCAACAATCGTGCCGGGGTCGTGCCGAACTCGGGCAGCTACGAGCTCTGCTACCCGGAGCGCCAGACGACCCTCGTCGGCAACATCGTCCACTCCAACAACCAGCCCGACACACCCGCGATCGACGTCGCGATCCTCGCCATGGGCAACGGGATCCTGATCCCCGGCGGCGTCGCGAACACGGTCGAGCGGAACCTCGTGTACGACCACGAGAAGACCGGTATCGGCCTGGTGCCCTTCCTCGAGGAGGGCGCCAACGACGACCTGCCGACCGAGGACGAATGGGACGTCGACTGTGCGACCCAGCGCGAGCAGGAGTTGGCGACCGACGTTCCCGAGCAGCTGCTGTGGGACTCGTGGGACAACCGGGTGATCGGCAACGAAGTGTCCGAGAGCGGC
>CAZYWK010000095.1:0-13680 GCA_964651825.1 uncultured Ilumatobacteraceae bacterium
TCGTCGGACAATTGCCCGGCGAGATCGTTGACGCAGTCCTCGTCGAGCTCGACGCCCTCTGCCTTGGCGGCGGCGATCGCCGCGTCGGCCGCGTCGCCCTGAGCGCCGCTCGCTCGGCCGCCCGAATCGCTGCCGCACGCGGCCAGCACCAACACACCGGCGGCGAGGGCCGAGATGATCTTCTTGTTCATGAACGCTGCTCCCTTGATAAGTGGTCGATACATCGTTACCGGTCAGCCGGCTGCGACCCACTCTCGGTGGGAGATCAGGGTGGTCGCTACCTCGGGTCGCGCTCGACGTTGACGATGTAGGAGCTCTGCTCCTGGATCACGACCTCGAACTCCCACACACGTTGCTGTTCGTCGATGCCCGTGCAGGCGAACGTCGTGCCGGGGTTCTGGCTCTCGGGCTTCTCGCAGGTGGCCGACTCGAAGGTGAGCGGGCCGTCCTCGGTTCCCGCGGCGCTCGCCAGGTCCTCGTTGGTGAGGATGAACTGCTCGGCGTCGTGCTGGTAGTCGGCCGAGGTCGTGAAGCAGCCGGCGAGCACCGTGGAGGCGCCGACGAGCAGGGTGGTGGCGAGCAGCGCTCGAGGCATCACGGGAAGGTACCGCACGCCGACCGTTCGGCCCTGTCGCTCACCGTGTGAGCTCGAGTGTCGGTTGCTCGCGTCGGCGCCGGGCGATCGCGATGCGGTCCCACATGACTGCGATCAATGCGATCCACACGAAGCCGAACCCGATCAGCCGGTCGAGAGGCATCGGTTCGTCGTAGACGAGCCAGCCGAGCGCGACGTTGATCACCGGCACGATGAGGTTCAACGGGCCGAGCAGCGTGAACGGCACCGATTGGGCGGCCCCGGCGAACAGCATCAGAGGCACCGCGGTCACGATCCCGGTGCCGGCGATCAACACCCAGTCGCTCGTGGAGGCCGTGTGGACGAGGCTGTCGCCGTGGCCGGCGAGGACGATCGCCGCGATCACGGCGGGGACGAATGACACGAACGTCTCGCCGGCGAGGCTGTCGATCGCGCCGAGGGGCGACTGTCGCTTGACCAGGCCGTACAGGCTCCATGACGCGGCGATGACGAGCGCGATCCACGGCGGCCGGCCGTAGGAGATCGTGAGGATCACGACGGCGACCAACGCGCACCCGACGGCGAACCGCTGGGCGGTGGTCGGCTGCTCGTGGTACACGACGACGCCGAGGAACATCGTGAGGAGGGGAGCGAGGAAGTAGCCGAGCGCGGTCTCGATCACGCGGTCGTTGCTCACTGCCCAGACGTAGCTCCCCCAGTTCGTGGCCAGCAGCGCCGCGGCGATCGCCAACCGGCCGATGCCGTCGGCGGTCGACAGCGCCCGCCCGATCGTCGGCCACGATTGCCGGACCGTCACGATGACGGCCATGACCACGGCGGCGCAGATCATCCGCCAGGCGATGAGCTCGAACGCGTCGAACTCCGAGAGCTGCTTCCAGTAGACGGTGAGCCCGCCCCAGAGCAGGTACGCCGCCACCGCGAGCTGCACCCCGCGCACCTGGGACCTCGGCGCCTGCGATCGACCGGACATCGCCCCGCACTGTACGGACCCCTCGCCCCCATCAGTCGGGTGGTCGGACCGTCCGTGTCGTCGGGCACAGTGGTGAATGTGGTACGAAATCGTCAGCACGCGTGACTCCGAACGGTTCGGGTTCGCTGTTCAAACAGAGGGGGACATTGTGAGCAAGCGCAGCATCAAGCTGTTCGCCGTCATCGGCGCGCTCGGGCTGGTCGTCGCGGCATGCGCCGAAGACGAGCCGAGCTCGACCGGATCGGGGACCCAAGCACCCGTCGAGTCGTCGGCACCCGCGGAAACCGACGCGCCGGCCGACACTGCGGCCCCCGACGCCACCGACGAGCCGGCGGCGACGGATGCACCGGAGGTCACCGACGCACCTCCCGACACCGACGCCGGCGGAGCCGACGGCGAGTTCTCGCAAGCAGAGATCGACCAGTGGGGCATCGACTACACCGGCGCCACGCCGGGCGAGGCGACCGGTGAGCCGCTGAAGATCGGCTACATCAACCAGGAGTCGGTGTTCCCCGAGAACACGGTCGGCATCGAGGCCGCCATCGAGTACGTGAACACCGAGCTCGGCGGCTTCGGCGGACGGCCCGGCGAGCTCGTCACCTGCGAGGTGGCCGTCGAAGAGGACGGCACCAAGTGCGGCACCGAGATGCTGAACAACGACGAGGTTGCCTTCGTGCTCACCGGCACCCTCCTCGTCGGCAACCAACCGCTCTACGACGTGCTGGGCGGGCAGAAGCCGGTGATCATCGGCAACGCCGTCACCACGTCCGACTTCCTGACCACGGCCGGCGTGGGGTACCCGACCGGTTCGGTCGGCGTCATCCCCGGCATGGCCGAGTTCGCCATCGAGCGGCTCGACCCGAAGCCGACGAACGCGGCGATCATGTACGCCGACAACCCGGCCGGCCAGGCGGCGTACGGCTCGCTGTTGAAGCCCGTGTTCGACCTCGCCGGAATCCCCGTCACCGCCGTCGCGGTCTCCGACCCCGGGGCGACGGCGGCCGACGTTCAGTCGGCGATGACCGCGGCTGGGGCGGGCACCGCCGACGTGTTCATCTCGGTGGTCACCGTGCAGACCTGCATCGCGATGTACGACGCGATCAAGCAGCTCGGCATCGACCCCGTGGTGGTGACGACCGGCCTCTGCTTCGGAACGGGGATGACCCAGCACCTCGCCGACGTCGGCGACGGTGGGCAGATGCCCGACGGCTGGTACTTCGGTGGCTACGGGTACAGCTACTTCATGCCCGATCTCGACTCGGGCATGGCGACCTACCTGAACAAGGTGGAGCAGTACGCCCAGGTGCCCGCCGGTGTCACGATCGAGTTCACCGGTTTCGCCGGACCGAGCTTCGGCAACATCATGACGATCGCCAAGTTCGCCAACGAGCTCGGCGGCGAGATCGACACCGCCTCGATGACCGAGAAGATCTTCGGCTTCGAGGGCCCGGCGATGATCCAGGCCGGCACGTTGACCTGCGGGTCGACGAGCCTGCTCGGCATCACGTTCCCTGCGGTGTGCGGCAACGAGATGGGCGTCCAGCAGTACGTCGACGGTGCATGGGTCAGCGCCGGCGACGCCCTCGACGGCGATCCGATCGACGTCACTCAGATCGGACAGTGAGCCGGATCAGCGTGTGAGCGGGGTTCCGGTCATTCAACGTTCTGCCACACAGGTCGCCCAGTGGATCCTGCTGGGTCTCGCTGCCGTCATCGTCGCGTTCCTGCTGGCCAACGAGCAGTACCGCCTCAACTTCCTGCAGGGTCCGGCCATCGTCAAGGGCGCGCTCGTTGCCGCCATCGGCATCGGCATCGTGCTCACCTACAAGGGTTCGGGAGTCATCAACTTCGCCAACGGGGCGATCGCGATGTACTGCGCGTACTTCTACGCGTTGCTCCGGCGCGAGGGCGATCTGCTCGTGCCGCCGCTCCCGAACCCCCTCGTCCTGATCGAGGCGCCGGTCAACTGGTTCCGTGAGCCGGGCGACTTCCTCGACCTTCCCGATTGGCCCACGCGCATCTCGGTCGGGCCGAACATGCAGGTGATCCCGGCGGTCCTCATCACGCTGCTGTTCGGCTTCGTGCTCGGCCTCGTGTTGCACTTCTGCATCTTCCGGCCGCTCCGCCCGGCCCCCATGCTGGCCAAGGTGGTCGCTTCGATCGGCCTGTTGCTGCTCCTGCAGGCGATCGTGCTCCGGCGTTTCGGCAGCCTCGCGTCGACGGTGCCGAAGCTCTACGACACCCAGCCGGTGCTGTGGAAGTTCCCGTTCGGCATCCGGTTCAGCCGTGAGCAGCTGTTCGTGGTGATCCTCGTGCTGATCGTCACGGCCCTGCTGTGGGCGCTGTTCCGCTTCGCCCGCTTCGGGCTCGCCACGCGGGCGGCGTCCGAGAACGAGAAGGGTGCGGTCGTGCTGGGCTTCTCGCCCGACATGCTCGCCGGGACCAACTGGGTGCTGTCGACCATGCTCGCCGCGCTGTTCGGCATGGTGGCCGCATCGGCCGACTCCAGCGTCGACCCCGTCACCATCACCCTGCTCGTGATCCCGGCGCTCAGTGCGGTGCTCGTCGGCAACCTGTCGTCGTTCTGGATCACCGCGCTCGCCGCGTTCCTCATCTCGATGGCCAAGCCGGTGATCCTCTTCGCCGGCACGAAGTCGTGGTTCCCGCAGTCCGGCACGATCCCGACACCGGGGATCGGCGAGCTGTTGCCGTTCATCGTGATCGTGCTGGTGCTGTTCCTGCGCGGCGATGCGCTGCCGACCCGCGGGGCGATCATCTCGGGCCGGTTGCCGTTCGCGCCGACGCCCGGCCGCACGAGCCTGCGCATCGTCGGCCCGATCGCCATCGCCGTCACGTTCGTCACGCTGTTGCTCCTTGCCACCCCGAACGGTCGCCTGGGGATCACCAACACGCTCGTCGGGATCGTCATCTCGTTGTCGTTCGTCGTGATCACCGGGTTCGTCGGCCAGATCTCACTCGCGCAGTTGGTGCTCGCCGGGGTCAGCGGGTTCCTGCTGTCGAAGCTCGCCAGCGAACAGAACGTCCCGTTCCCGATCGCGCCGATCATCGCCGCGGTCGGGGCCACGCTCGTGGGCTTGCTCGTCGCCATCCCGGCGCTTCGCGTCCGCGGTGTCAACCTGGCGATCGTCACGTTCGCGTTCGCGGTCGCGATGCAGGAGTTCATGTTCAAGAACCCGACGATCAACGGCGGGCTCAACGGCTCGCCGGTGAAGGCACCAGGACCGATCGATCCGCTCAAGTCCGTGTCGATCGCGCGTGGGATCGGGGTCAACCCGTGGTTCGGGATCTTCTGCCTCGCCGTCGCCGCCGGCTGCTGCTACGCGATCGCCAACCTGCGGCGTTCGGCCACGGGCCGCAAGTTCCTGGCGACCCGCTCCAACGAGCGGGCCGCGGCTGCAGCGGGTGTGAACGTGTCGGCGACCAAGCTGCTGGCGTTCGGTACCGCCGCGTTCGTGGCCGGCATCGCCGGCGCCCTGTCGAGCTACCGGTTCGGCACGGTCAACCCGGAGTACTTCGGCGGCCTTCAATCGCTCACGTTCTTCGCCTTCGCCTACCTCGGCGGTATCTCGGGGGTGTCGGGCGCCGTCGCGGCCGGCTTCCTCGTGCCCGGCGGCGTGATGTTCACGATCCTCGAGTCGGTGTTCAAGGTGCCCGGCGAATTCGCGCCGATCCTCGGCGGCCTGGGGCTGATCCTCACCGCGATCCTCAATCCCGAGGGCATCGCCGGCGGGTTCCGCCTCACGGTCGAGCAGCTCCGGTCCAGACGGCGCGACCCCGTCGCGGAGGCCGTGCCGTGACACTGCTCACCACCACGCAGATGAGCGTCACGTTCGGCGGGCTGCACGCCGTCGACGAGGTCGACATCGAGGTCCGTCCTGGTCAGCTCGTCGGGCTGATCGGACCGAACGGCGCCGGCAAGACGACGTTCATCGACGGGATCACCGGGTTCGTGCCGACGACGGGCCGCATCGATTTCGACGGCACCGAGATCACCTCGATGCCGGCGCATCAGCGGGCCCGCCTCGGCCTCGGACGCACGTGGCAGTCGTTGGAGCTCTTCGACGATCTGACGATCCGGGAGAACCTCGAGGTGGCGGCCGAACGGCAGTCGTGGAAGAGCTTCCTGCTCGACTTCGTCCGGCCGATCCGGCCTCGTGACCGCGCCGCCGTCGACTACGCACTCGACGTGCTCGACATCGCCGATCTCGCCGGACGGATGCCCAACGAGATCAGCCAGGGCCAGCGCAAGCTGGTGTCGGCGGCGCGTGCGCTCGCCGCACAGCCCAAGCTCGTGTGCATGGACGAACCGGCGGCCGGGCTCGACACCGAGGAGTCGCTCGAGCTCGGACGCCGCCTCCGTCGCATCATCGACACCGGCATGACGATCTTCCTCGTCGACCACGACATGGGTCTCGTGCTCGACATCTGCGACTACATCTACGTCATCGAGTTCGGCCGCAAGATCGCCGAGGGGACACCGGCTGAGGTGCAGCGTGACCCGCTCGTGATCGCCGCGTACCTCGGCTCGGGCGCGGCGGCCGAAGGCGGATCCACGACGTGACAAGCCTGCTCGAGATCTCCGATCTGTCCGCCGGCTACAACGACGCGGCCGTGGTCCGCCATCTCGACCTCCATGTCGACGCCGGCGAGGTCGTCGCGCTCCTCGGCCCGAACGGGGCCGGCAAGACCACCACGCTGCTCACGATCAGCCAGCTCGTGCCGGTGATGGCGGGCGATGTCAGGTTGTTCGGTGCGTCGGTCACTGGGATGCGCCCGCATCTCATCGCCCGCCGCGGGTTGGCCCACGTGCCCGAGGACCGTTCGTTGTTCTTCCAGCTCACCGTCGCCGAGAACCTCCGCCTGGGAGCGTCGCGCGGGGCGGCCGACCTCGACGCCGCGCTGGGCTACTTCCCGGCGCTCGAACCGCTGCTGGGCCGTCGAGCCGGGCTGCTGTCTGGCGGCGAACAGCAGATGCTGGCGATGGCCCGGGCTCTGACCACCAAGCCGAAGTTGCTGATGGTCGACGAGATGAGCCTCGGCCTGGCACCGATCATCGTCGAGCGGCTCCTCCCTGTGCTGCGTCAGATCGCCGACGACACCGGCGCAGGTGTGCTCCTCGTCGAACAGCACGTCCACCTCGCGCTCGAGGTGGCCGACCGCGCGTACGTGCTGAGCCACGGCCAACTGGTGATGGAAGGCACCGCGGAGCATCTCGCCGCCAATCGTCACCTGCTCGAATCGAGCTACCTCGGCGAGTCCGAGATCGTCGAGGCGGTGGTGGAGGAAGAAGCCATCGAGGCTCCCCACGAACCGCAGTAGGGTCGGCCGGCGTGGAGCTGCGTGTGAGCGACGACCCGTCTGCCGATGCGGCGCAGTGGATCGCCCGGCGACTGCGTGACGCGGTTCGGCGGCGGGGGTCGGCGTCGTTCGGCGCCAGTGGCGGGAGCACGGCGCCGCCGATGTTCGAGGTGTTGGCCACGCTCGAGGTCCCGTGGCGTGACGTCACGATCTGGCAGGTCGACGAACGGGTCGCCCCCGATGGCGACCCGGAACGCAACGCCGGCCAACTCGACCTGCTGCCGGCCCGAGCCAAGCCGATGCCGGTCACCAGCACGCAGCTGACGACCGCGGCGGCACGATACGGCCGGTCGCTCCCCGAGAGATTCGACGTGATCCACCTCGGCCTCGGACCCGACGGCCACACGGCATCGTGGCCCGCGGGGCACGCCGTGATGGACAGCACTCGACCGGTCGAGGCGATCGGTGTCTTCAACGGCTTCGCCAGGATGACCCTCACGCCGGTCGTGGTGAACCACGCCCGCTGCCGCGTGATGCTGACGTTCGGCGCCGACAAGGCGGAGATGATGCAGCGCTGGTTCCAGCGCGATCCCGAGCTTCCCGTCACGCGGCTGAAGCGGACGGACACCATCGTGTTCGCGGATCCTGCAGCGGCGGTCGAGCTCTAGGTTCGCCACATGAACGCTGCTGACGTGATCGACGCTCTGGCCCGGACCCCGCTGGCGCCGCACCTCACGACGCTGTTCGCCGGCGACCCGGAGCGGGCGGACCGGTACGTCGTGGAGGTCGGCGATCTACGCATCGACTACTCGAAGCAGCCGGTCGATCCGGTGATCCTCGAAGCGCTGCTGGCCGCGGCAGTCGACCGCGGCGTGGAGGCCCGACGCGACGCGATGTTCGCCGGCGAACACGTCAACGTCACCGAGGATCGGGCGGTGATGCACATGGCGTTGCGCGCGCCCGCGGGCGTGGAACTACGCGTCGACGGCGTCGACGTCGTCCCCGAGGTCCACGACGTGCTCGACAAGATGGCGATCTTTGCCGACCGGGTGCGAGCCGACGAGCGGATCACGCACGTCGTCAACATCGGGATCGGTGGGTCGGACCTCGGGCCGGCGATGGCAACGCAGGCACTCGGCTCGTTCGCTCACCCGCGGCTGCGGTCGTCGTTCGTGTCGAACGTCGACGGCGCCGACATCGCCGGCGTGCTCGCCACCTCCACCCCGGCCGAGACCCTCTTCATCGTGGCGTCGAAGACGTTCGGCACGATCGAGACGCTCACCAACGCCCGCACCGCGCGCGCCTGGCTCGTCGACGCGTTGGGCGAGGACGCGGTCGCCGACCACTTCGTGGCCGTGTCGACCAATGCCGAGCGGGTCGCCGAGTTCGGCATCGACACCGCCAACATGTTCGGGTTCTGGGACTGGGTCGGCGGGCGGTACTCGGTCGGCTCGGCGATCGGGCTGTCGCTGATGATCGCCATCGGTCCCGAACACTTCCGTGAGTTCCTCGCCGGCATGCGCATCGTCGACGAGCACTTCACGAGCGCCCCCCTCGCCGCGAATGCCCCGGTGCTGCTCGGGCTCATCGGGGTGTGGAACGCCAACGTGCTCGGGCGGGCGACCAAGGCCGTGCTGCCGTACGCACAGGAGCTGGCCCGCTTCCCCGCCTACCTGCAGCAGCTCGACATGGAGTCGAACGGCAAGTCGGTCGGCCTCGACGGTGAACGGATCAGCACCGAGTCGGGCCCGGTCGTGTGGGGTGAACCGGGCACGAACGGCCAGCACGCGTTCTACCAGCTGCTGCACCAGGGCACCCGGATCGTGCCGGTCGACTTCATCGGGTTCGCCAGGCCGCACCACCTGTACCAGGAGCACCACGATCTGCTCGTCGCCAACCTGATCGCCCAGTCCGAAGCGATGGCGTTCGGGCGGGCCGACGTCGCCGAGCCGTATCGCAACTTCGAGGGCGACCGGCCGAGCACGGTGATCCTCGCCCCGCAGCTCACCCCGTCGGTGCTCGGCCAGCTGATCGCGCTCTACGAGCACATCGTCCACGTGCAGGGCACGATCTGGGGCATCGACAGCTACGACCAGTGGGGCGTCGAGCTCGGCAAGGAGCTCGCCAACGTCATCACCCCCGAGCTCACCGGCGACGCTGCTGGCGCGCACGACTCCGCCACCGCGAACCTCATCACCTGGTATCGCTCCCACCGCTGACCCCCTCCGACTACCCGGCTGTCGGGGCCGGCGGCAAGACTGGGGAGATGCGCGACTACACCAACATCTACATCGACGGCGCCTGGGTTGCCTCCGACGGCACGGGCACGATCGAGGTCATCAACGCCGGCACCGAAGAGGTCATGGGTTCGATTCCCGACGGCACCGCCAGCGATGTCGACAAGGCGGTCGCCGCGGCCCGCGCGGCGTTCGACGGCTGGGCGACCACGCCGGTGGAAGAGCGCCAGAAGTACCTGATCCGCCTCAACGAGGCGCTGCAGGCCCGCACCCCCGAGATCGCCCAGGTGATCGCCGGCGAGGTCGGGATGCCGATCACGTGGTCGACGATGATCCAGGCCGGCCTGCCAGCCGGCAACATGCAGACCTTCGCCACGCTGCTCGACACGTTCCAGTTCGACGAGGAGATCGGCAACAGCCTGGTCGTGAAGGAGCCCGTCGGCGTCGTCGGTGCCATCACGCCATGGAACTACCCGCTCCACCAGATCATCTGCAAGGTCGGCGGAGCGCTCGCGGCCGGCTGCACCGTGGTGCTCAAGCCGAGCGAGGTGGCCCCGCTCAACGCGTTCATCCTCGCCGAGATCGTGCACGAGGTCGGCCTGCCGGCCGGCGTGTTCAACCTGGTCACGGGCACCGGCCCGGTCGTCGGCGAGGCGATCGCCGCCCATCCGGGCGTCGACATGGTCAGCTTCACCGGCTCGACCCGCGCCGGCAAGCGCGTCGCCGAGGTCGCCGCGGCCACCGTCAAGCGTGTGGCGCTCGAGCTCGGCGGCAAGTCGGCCAACATCGTGCTCGACGACGCCGACTTCGCCGCGGTCATCCCGAAGGGCGTCTTCGCCGCCTACCTCAACTCCGGCCAGACCTGCACGGCCCACACCCGCATGCTCGTGCCGAACAGCCGCTACGACGAGGCGCTCGCCATCGCCGCCGCCGCCGCCGACGCGATGCAGGTCGACGATCCGGCCAAGGAGGGCATGCACCTCGGGCCGCTGATCAGCCAGGCCCAGTGGGACCGCGTGCAGGGCTACATCCAAAAGGGCATCGACGAGGGCGCGGTCGTCGCCGCCGGTGGTCTCGGCAAGCCGGAGGGCAAGGAGACCGGTTACTTCGTGAAGCCCACGGTGTTCGGCAACGTCACCAACGACATGACGATCGCCCAGGAGGAGATCTTCGGGCCGGTCCTGTCGGTGATCGGCTACGACGACGAGGACGACGCGGTGCGCATCGCCAACGACAGCCTCTACGGCCTGTCGGGCGGCGTGTGGTCCGGCGACCAGGACCGTGCGATGGCCGTGGCGCGACGGATGCGCACCGGCGCGGTCGACGTGAACGGCGGCAGCTTCAACATCGCCGCCCCGTTCGGCGGCTACAAGCAGTCGGGCTACGGCCGCGAGAACGGCCCGTACGGCATCGAGGAGTTCCTGCAGACCAAGTCGCTGCAGCGCTGAACCCGCTACGGTGCTCGCTGATGTCGGGTGAGCGCATTCTCGTTGCCAAGGTCGGTCTCGACGGACACGATCGCGGGGTGAAGGTCGTCGCGCGGATTCTGCGCGACGCCGGCTTCGAGGTGATCTACACCGGGCTGTTCCAGACACCCGACACCGTCGCGTCCGCGGCGATCGACGAGGACGTCGACGCGATCGGACTCTCGATGCTGTCCGGCGCCCACATGACACTCGCGCCGCTCGTGGTGAGCAAGCTGCGCGAGCTCGGTTCCGAGATCCCGGTCGTCGTCGGCGGCATCGTGCCCGATCACGACGTCGCCGAGCTGCACGAGGCCGGTGTCGCCGCCGTGCTGACGCCCGGCGCCACGGCGGACGAGGTCGTCACGGCGATGCGGTCGGTCATCCACGGCGATGGCTGACCGGGTCGAGCGCCTCACCAACCTCCTGGCGCTCCTCCTCGAAACGCGTGAACCACTCAGCCTCGTCGAGATCGCGGCCGGGCTCGACGGGCAGTACCCGCCGCAGGACGGCGCTCGGCGCCAGGCGTTCGAGCGTGACAAGCAGGCCTTGCGCGAGCTCGGCGTGCCGATCGACACCGAGATCCTGATCGGTGGCCCATATGCGGGCCAGACCCGCTACCGCATCGACCGCGACAAGTACGAGCTGGCCGACCTCGATCTCGAACCCGACGAGATGCACGCGCTGCAGGTGGCTGTCGCCGCGGTGCGGACCGGTTCGGGGATGGGCCGCTCGGCGATCTGGAAGCTGGGTGGTGCGCTCGACGAGGAGCAGCCGCCGGTGTCGGCCCACGTCCCTGACCGGCCCGAGCTCCCGGTCATCCGAGCGGCGGTGGCGTCGCGGTCGATCATCGAGTTCACCTACCGGGGGGCGCAACGCCGGCTCGACCCGTGGGGGCTGTTGCTGCGCGGTGGGTTCTGGTACGTCGTCGGGTTCGACCACGATCGCGGCGAGCAGCGCACGTTCCGTGTCGACCGCTTCGAGGGTGGGGTGACCGCGATCGTCGTCGGTGACGCCGAGTCGTTCCGGCGCCCCGCCGACTTCGATCCCCGCACCGCCTTCCCGGCCGACCCGAAGCAGATCGGTCATGGTCCCGACGACGGTGTGGAGGCGCTCGTGCGGATCGACGCCAGCCGCGCTCAGGCCGCGGTGCGCGAGCTGGGAGAGGAGCGTCTCGTGGAACGTCACCCCGACGGGTCGGTCGACGTCCGCGTCCCCGCCGGCAACCTCGACGCGTTCCGGTCGTGGGTCCTCGGCCTCCTCGAACACGCAGTCGTGCTGGGCCCGCCCGGGGTGCGATCGGCAGTGGTGGACTGGTTGGCCGGAGTGGCCGGCGGCGCATCGGGCGCGGTCCACCGATGAGCGCCGTGCGCCTCCGCAGTGCCGAGGAGCGACTGCAGCGATTGCTCGTGATGCTGCCATGGCTGATGGAGGTCGGCGAGGTCCCCCTCGCCGAGGTCGCCCGACGGTTCGACATGGCCGAGGCCGATGTCCAGGCCAATCTGGAACTCGTCGCGATGTGCGGCCTCCCACCGTTCGTCGACGAGATGATCGACGTGTTCGTCGACGACGGCATGGTCTATGTGGGTATCCCGCGGCTGTTCACCAGGCCGCTGCGGCTCACGTCACCCGAGGCGTTCGCGCTGCTCGCCGCCGGCCGCGCCGCCATGGAGCTCCCGGGTGCCGACCTGACCGGGCCGCTCGGCCGCGGTCTGGCGAAGCTCGAGATCGTCCTCGACGACGCCGGTCTCGACACCGGCGACCCGACGGCCGGGGTCGCGTTCGATCTCGATCGGCCGACACTGACCGACGACCTCGCCGAGCTCACCGCGACGGGGTCCGAGGCGACGATCAGCTACTACTCGCCCGACCGCGACGAGGTGACGACCCGTACCGTCGTGCCTCGCCACGTGTTCGCCGAGGCCGGACGCTGGTACATCGTGGCCGACGACGAACGCTCCGGGCACCGCCGCACGTTCCGTATCGATCGCATCGAAGCGCTGGCGGCGACGGGGCGAACGATGCCGACCGAGGAGTACGTGCCCGCCCCCGCCGGCTTCTTCGTCGACGCCGACGTGCCGCGGGCGGTGCTGCGACTGGCCGCGTCGGCGCGGTGGATCACCGAGGAGTATCCGGTCGACGGCGTGGTGGAGCTCGCCGATCGTCCAGGCTGGGTCGAGGTCCGGCTCCCGGTGGCGAGCGAGCGATGGCTGAGCCGGCTCCTGATCCGTCTCGGACCGAGCGTCGAGCTCGTCGAGCCGGCGCCGGCCGCGGCGAGTGCGGCGCAGCTGGCCGGCCGGATCCTCGCCGGCTACGAGCGAGACGCTCGCCGGTAGAACGGCTCGAGCCCACCGACGTCGTCGATGCCGAGCTCGTCGAGGAGGTGGGGGAGGATCGCCGCGGTCGCCGCGGCGTCGGCCAGCGCATCGTGCGGTCGGTCGAGGGCGACGCCGTAGTGCTCGCACAGGTCGCCCAGGCGGTGTGAGCGCCTGCGATCGGGGTCGAGCCGACGCGACATTCGCAGCGTGCACAGCGGATGTTCGAGGCTCCGCCGAACGGGATCGTCTGGTGGCCGGCGGCGGGCGGCGCGGCGCAGGAACCCGCTGTCGAAGTCGGCGTTGTGGGCGGTGAGGACCGCCCCGCCGATGCGGGTGCCGAACTCGGCGAGCACGGTGTCGAGCGGGGGAGCATCCTTGAGCGTGGCGCGGGTGATGCCGTGGACGTGGGTCGGCCCGACCCGTTGCAACGGCCAGCGCAGCTTCACCATCGTCGACCATTCGTCGACCATCGTGCCGTCGGCCTCGACCGTGACCAGCCCGATCTGCAAGATGCGGTGCCAGCGCGTGGAGAAGCCGGACGTCTCCAGATCGACAACGGCGAAGCGCGGCAACGGCACGCCGCCCACCCTAGGGAACGGGTGTCACACCGGCTAGAGCAACTCGGCGGCAAGGCTGGCGACGTCGCTGCGCTCGCAGGCGGTCAGCGTGATGTGACCGAAGCATCGCTGGCCGGTGAATGCCGACGCCAGCACGCTGAGGGCATTGTTCGACTCGCCGAGGTACGGCGCGTCGATCTGGCTCGTGTCGCCGGTGAAGA
>CAZYWK010000096.1:0-13546 GCA_964651825.1 uncultured Ilumatobacteraceae bacterium
GCGGAGTTGCGCCGAATCTGGAAGGAGACCGGCCGCAGCGTGTTGCTGATCACACACAGCGTGGAGGAGGCCGTCGCCCTCGGGAACCGCGTCGTCGTGATGAGTTCCCGGCCGGGACGCGTGATCCTCGACGAAGCGCTGCCGTTCGCCGCGAGCGACGTTCCTCTCGACGAACTGCGCAGTGCACCGGAGTTCGTGGACGCGGCGCATCTCGTGCGCGCCGCGATCGACGACGCTCGGCCGCAGTCGCCTCTCAACGTCCAGCTGCCCCCGTCGTTCGGCGCAGAGTCGCTCGATCAGCGTGTTCGCCCATCAACCCCACAATCACCGCTGTTCTGAGCCGCGGCAGCCGCCGGAACGACTCAGCCCCGCACGGTTGCGGATCGTTCGTCCTCCAGCGCGACCACCATCGGGAACAACACGTTGTTCTCCTTGTGGACGTGGAGGTGCGTGTCGGCCTCGATCTCCTCCATCGCGGCGAAGCAAGCGGCGTAGGTCGCGCACCCGTCCGCGGGCGGCCGGTACCCGTCGGTGAGGCGGCGCAGCTCGGCGAGCAGTTCGCCGACCGCATCGTGTTCGGCCAGCATCACCGAGATCGGATTGCGCAGGGAGCCGCAGTGGAACTCCGGCGTTCCGGTCGACGTCGCCAGCTCTCGGATCATCGGGAACAGCACTTGCTCCTCCTTGAGCATGTGCGGTTCGAGGTCCGCTCGGATCTGCGCGAAGCAGGCGTAGATCGGCGTCAGTTCCGGATGACGTTCGCCGTGCACCGACACGATCTTGGCCGCGAGTGCCGTGACCCGGGCCAGCTCGTCCCACAGGAACCGGTGGTGCGTTTCGACGATGTGATCGGCCAGCGTGACCGCGTCCATGGTCGCCCACTCCGCGGCCACTTCGTCGGACCGGGCACTGAGATCGGTGAGCTCGGCCGCTGTGGACGCCGGATCGAGCCCCGCCTCCAGGCAGGCCTCGGCGAGCGTGCGTTGGCCGCCGCAGCAGTAGTCGAGGCCCCGGCGCTCGAGCTCGCTCGCCAATGAGGGGAACGCGTTGATCGTCTCGGCCAATGTCGTCGTCATCTCGATGGTGGTCATCTCCACTCCTTCACCATCCATCCTGACGAGTCACGACCGCAACGACCAGGGTCCAACGACCCGACTTGGCCCGGTCGATCAGGCGACTGCGCCGACCGATCGCAGCGCGTCAGCGAGCTCCGGCCGCCCGGAGATGGCGAGCTTGCGATAGACGCGGTTGAGGTGGTTGTCGACCGTGCGGACCGACACGCCGAGGCGTTCGGCGATCTCCCGGCTCGACCACCGGTCCGCGGCAGAGCGGGCGATCTCGAGCTCGCGGGCGGTCAGATCGTGCGAGGCGCCGCCATCGGAGCCCGACCACTTCGACGCCTGTCGAGTGGCAGCCTCGGCGGCATCGCCTCGACCGGCGGCGCGGAACAGCTGCGCCGCGGCCAACGCGGCATCGCCGGCGCTGGCCACCAACCCCAACGTGGCGAGGCGTTCACCGGATTCGAGCAGGTCGGTCGGGCGCCGCGCGGCGGCCGCGGCGCCATGCGCGGCGAGCGCGGGCATCAGCGCCCCCTCGGTGCGCAGCGCTGCGTCGTGGAGGTCGTCGACGACCAGTTCCGGCGAGCCGAGCCGGACCGCGACGTGGCTGGTCAACGCGGCGAGGCACACCTGACCCGCCGCGACGGCACGCCGGCTGACCGCCACCAGTTCGGCCAGGGCTGGCCGACGGCGTTCGGCGGCGCTCAACCACGCGTCGGCCTGCGCCCGCTGGAGGGCCGCCCAGATGTCGAGCGCCTCGGCAGGTCCGAGCCGGTCGATCGCCTCCCGTGCCTCGCCGGTGCGGCCGAGCTGCGCGAGCGCGCTGGCGTGCACGGCATGGGCGGTCGCCACGATGCCCGTGAAGTCGCGCCACTCGAGCAGGCGGATCGCCTCGCGACTGCGGTCGGCGGCCGCCGCCGCTCGGCCGGCGTGGAGATCGACCAACGCGATCGCGTACTGCCACATCCCGGACGACTCGGCACCCGCGCCAGCCACATCGAGCTCCGCGACCGAGAGTGACCGTGAGCGCTCGAGGTCGCCGCCGAAGAGCAGGAGTATCGACCGGGTGAGCCGGAGCAGATCGGCGCCGTTCGGGACCTCGGACGGGAGCCGTTCGGCCAGTGGCAGTCCGGTCGTGATGTGGCGATCGGCGGCGTCGAGATGGCCGGCCATCACCGCCACGAGTGCATCGGTCATCGTGACGTTCAGCCGGGCCACTTCGTCGTCCCCCTCGATCGCCGAGGCCGGCCGATTCGGGTGCTCACCGACCAGGATCGCCCAGCGGGTGCGGTCGGCGGCCAGGAAGGCGCGCCACTCGTCGCTGACGATCGCGGCCGACACGGTGTCGATCCGCTCGACCGCGGCGCCGGGCTGGCGCGTACGAACGGCGAGATGCTCGGCCAGCGCCCGCGTCGCGCGGGCACGCTGCTCGTCGTCGCCGGCCGAGGCGATCGCGCGGTCCAGTGTCGCCGCGGCTTCCGGGTCGCCGAGGTGCGACAACGAGTGCCCGCGCCGACGCAGCAACCCGCTGTCGTCGGCGATCTCGGTCAGCCGGAGCACGGCGGCGTGGTCGCCGACCGCAAGCGCGTGATCGGCCGCGATCTCGACGTCGCCGCGAGCGAGGTCGTCGCCGTTGTCGAGCCTCAACATCGCGGCGCGGAGCTGCGCGGCGCCCGAGCGATCGCGGCGCAGGACATCGGCTGCCAGCCCACGCGTGCGGCGCACTCGGGTCGGTGGCAGCTCGGCGACGAGCACCTCGGCGTAAAGAGGATGGGCGAGCTGCATGGCGCCGTCAGCGGCGGCCGCGACCAGCCCGTCGCGCTCGAGCAGCTCGAGCGCGACGGTATCGACCGCCGTCGCGTCAATCGGGCCGGTCAACGCGAGGAGTTCGACCAGGTCGCGGGCGCGGTCGGGCAGACCGGCGAACCGCTCCTCGATCAGTTCGACGAGCCGCCGGCTGGGCACAGGAACCGCACGCAGCCCATTCGGGCCGGTGACGACCGGCCCGGCGGCCGTGGCACCGCGCACCAACTCCCGGAGGAGCAACGGGTTCCCGCCGCTCTGGTCGACGAACGCGCTGAGAGTCTCGGGGTCGAGCGGGCCTCCGATCGCCGCCACGAGCACTTCCTCGACGGCGGACCGGTCGAGCGGGCCGAGCTCGATCACCTCGATCGTGTCGGCGTCGTACAGGCGATTGATCAGCTCGGGCACCGGATCGGTGTCGCGGGCGGTCAAGACCAGACAGGTGTGCCCGCGCTCGGCCAGCAGCGCGACACCCGCGAGCGTGCCGGCATCGGCGCGGCCGATGTCGTCGACGACGACCAGCGGCGGCTCCGCCCGGGCGGCGAGCACGCGATCGACGCGCGCCAGCAGTTCGTTCTCCTCACCGGTCGAATCCACCGAGAGCGCGGTGAGGAGCGGGGTGAACGCGCCGTACCGCACTCGGGTGAGCTGTTCGCTCGCCGCCAGCCAGATCGCATCCCGACGGTCGGCGGCCACAGCGCGGGCGAGCCGGGTCTTGCCGATCCCGGCGGGACCCCGCAGGAGAATCGGCCGGGCCGGGGAGATCTCTCGCAGCGCGGCCAGCTCGACGCTTCGCCCTGCGAACGCCCACTCCGCCGTCATGGTCCGCTGGAAGCTATGCGTTGCCGGCGATGAGTAGCAATTGCTCATGGAGCTCCCCTCCGGCATCTGCGATAACGGATGGGCTCGGGTGCATCCGGCGCCCGGCGGGAACAAGGAGACCACTTCATGCGCATCACCGCGCGCACTGCACCGATCCTGCTCGCGCTCACCACCGGCCTCGCGGCCTGCGGTGGAGGCGACGGCAACGAGGATGCCATCGAGGCGGCGATCGAGCAGGCCGGTGGCCGTGACGTCGAGATCGACGTCGACGACGATTCAGGCAGCTACCGGGTCGAGACCGACGAGGGTACGTTCGAGATGTCGACGGCGGCAGAGTTGCCCGACGACTGGCCGAGCGATGTGCCGTTGCCCGACGGGTTCGTCATCACCGGTGGGAGCTCGATCGACGGTGGCAGCTCGGGCCGACTCGTCGCGGTGTCCGGCACGGCTCCGCTGACGCTCACCGAGCTCGACGCGTTCTACGCCGGCAGCATGGGCGGCTGGACCGAGAGCATGCGCTCGTCGTCGAACTCAGGTGGGGACGAGTTGCTCAACGTGACCTTCGCGAACGACGGCCGGATGCTGACCGTCGGCGGCGTCGACCGTGGCGACCAGACCGAGGTCAGCTTCACCTACGCCGTCGACCCGTCCGGTTCCGAAGCGTCGGCCACGCCCGGGATCGATGTCGATGTGGATGATCTCGGCATCGAGGGAGTCGATGAGGCACTCGATGCCGTCGGTGTGGAAGGGATCGCCGACGCGATGGTCTACGCCCTGAAGGCCGACCGCTACGAGATCGTCGGCGACACCGTCCACATCTACCTCGGCGGGTCGAGCCACGACGCGATGATGGCGTGCATCGTCGCGAGCAGCTTGGTGACCGACAACCCCGTCACGATCCACGAGGCGGACGGCACCTCCACCGACTGCTGACGAGTCGGCCAACCTCGCTCATGACGCTGACCTACTCCTACGCCACTCCCTGAGACTCAACGGCGCGCCTCGATCACTCACGCAATCCTCGCAGGGTTCTCACAGGGTTCTCACAGGTTCAAACGGTGGACTCGTCTCATGAGACGGAAATCGACCTTTGGGAGAACCACGATGAGAGCCCACAAGAGACTCGCCACCGGGCTGGTTGTGTCAGCCCTGATCGTCGCCGGTTGCTCGAGCACGGACACCGCTTCGAGTCCCGCCGACGAAGCAACCACAACGTTGACCGGGACCAGCGACGCAACGGTCGCCGCGGTGACCACTACGTCGGAGACGACCGCTTCCGTGGCGGCCACCGACTCTGGAGCTGAGGAGGCCGACTCCAGTGTCGATGCCGACTGGAGCAGCTTGCCGACCACGAACGTGATGCTCACCGACGACGGGCTCGCGATCACCGAGGCCGGCACCTACGTGCTCACCGGCACCTCGACCGGACAGGTGACGGTGAGCACGAACGGCGCCGTGCGGATCGTGCTCGCCGACGTGACCATCAACAGCAGCACCGGTGCCGCGATCCAGATCGACAACGCCGAATCGACGGTGCTGGAACTCGCCGACGACACCATCAACACCGTGTCCGACGCAGTGAGCCGTGGCGATGACGAGATCGACGGGGCCATCTACTCGGCTGGCGATCTGTCCATCATCGGCAACGGAACGCTGAACGTCACGGCCAACTTCGCCGACGGCGTCGTCGGCAAGACCAGCCTGTGGATCGCTTCGGGCACGATCAACGTGACGAGCGTCGATGACGGCATCCGCGGCAAGAACTCACTGAACGTCGACGGCGGCACGCTCACCATCGACGCGGCAGGCGACGGTCTGAAGTCGAGCAACGACACCGACCTCGGAGCAGGGCAACTCACCATCACGGACGGGACGATCACGATCGCCTCGGGCGACGACGCGATCAAGGCCGAGCAGAAGATCTGGATCACCGGCGGAACCATCGAGATCACCGAGTCCGTCGAGGGCATTGAAGCCCCGGTGATCGTGATCGACGGCGGCGACATCACCCTCAACGCCTCCGACGACGGTGTCAACGCCTCGGCCTCCGACATCATCACCGACGGCCTGAGTATCACGATCAACGACGGCCACCTCACGATCGTCATGGCCGCCGGCGACACCGACGCGATCGACAGCAATGGCGACCTGACGATCAGCGGTGGCACGCTCGACATCACCGCAGGGTCCTCGTTCGACTTCGACGGCACCGGCACGCTCACCGGCGGCACGATCACCGTCAACGGCCAGCAGGTCACCGAGCTGCCGAACCAGATGGGCGGCGGCCCGATGGGAGGCCCCCGGGCGGCGGTCGCCCCGGCGGCTGACCGTCACGGCTCACGTACCCGACATCGAGAGAAGCCCTGTCACCGCGGCGTTCTCTGGCCGACTCGTGCCGCAGGACCCGTCTCGCGTACCGGCTTTCGATTGTTTCGTTTTTGAAGAAGGCCTGACGGTCGGCTCACAACCCGATGGGCCAACTCAGGCGTTCGACTGTTCGGGCGGTACGTCGGCGGGGCTCGGGAGGGCGGCGGCGGCTCCACCGGCGGACTCGGGACAGTCGGCGCCGTACACGTGCGAGGTCATCGACAGCGAGCCGTAGGTGTAGCCGTCGACGAGCACGTCGTGCGGGGCACCGGATGCGGCCGCCAGCGCCGCGATGTACACCAACGGGATGAAGTGGTCGGGCGTCGGCACGGCGCTGGCGTAGTCGGGATGGTCGACCAGTTCGAGGATGTCGCCCGGCGCATCCCGCATGAGGCTGGTGGCAGCGTCGTCGAACCGCCGGTTCCAGTCGAAGGCACCTTCTGGTTGGTCCCAGGCGATGCTGCCCAGGTTGTGGACGACGTTGCCGCTGCCCACGATCAACACGCCCTCGTCGAGCAGCGGTGCAAGGCCGGCACCGAGGTCGAGGTGGTAGTCGAGCGGCTGCAGCGCGTTGATCGACAACTGCACCACCGGCACGTCGGCCTGCGGGAACATGTGGGTGAGCACCGACCAGGTGCCGTGGTCGAGGCCCCAGCTGTCGATGTCGAGGCCCACCCAGCGCGGCTTGACGATCTCCGCCACGAGCTCGGCGACCTCGGGGTGACCGGGTGCGGGGTAGTCGAAGGCGAACAGTTCGTCAGGGAACCCGTAGAAGTCGTGGATGACCCGCGGCTGCGCCATGGCAGTGACCGCGGTGGCGTTCGTGTACCAGTGCGCCGAGATCGACAGCACGGCGCGGGGACGTGCGACACCAGCACCGAAGGCGTGCCACGCCTCGGTGAACCGGTTGTGGTCGAGGGTGTTCATCGGGCTGCCGTGCCCGATGAACGCGGCGGGCATGGTGTCGTACTCCGTCACGGTGCCCTCCACGGTGGTGGCCCCGTGTCGATCCGGGACAGTGGCGACTCGACGATGCCGAAGCGCTCGGCGTGGGCGGTCCAGTCGTCGTGCGCCGCGGTGATCTCGCCGCGGGTGCGGGCGACGTAGTTCCACCACATCAACACCGGTTCGGGGAACGGCACACCGCCGATCAGCAGCACCCGGCTGCGTGCCTCGGCGCGGATCGTGAGCTCGTCACGGCCGACATCGAGGTAGGCGAGCGTGCCCGGCACGACGGCGGCGCCGTCGATGGCCACCGCACCGTCGAGCACCACGACGGCGTGCTCGTAGTCGGCACGCAGCGGCATCGTCGTCACGCCCGGCTGCACGTCCAGCTCGAAGCCGGCGTGGTCGGTGTCGCGCCGCGCCGGCGACCGCACGCCGTCGAGGTCGCCGACCAGCACCGTCGCCACCACCCGATCGAACTCGACCTGCGGGAGCGCGACGTGGTGCTCGAACGCGGGCGCGCCGTGGCGGGTCTCCTCGGGCTGTGCGACCCAGAGCTGCACCCCGTGGAACGGCCCGCGATAGCTGCCGGTCTTCTCCTCCGAGTGGGAGACGCCGTTGCCGGCGGTCATGAGGTTGAGCTGGCCGGGAGCGATCACCTGCTCGGTGCCGAGCGAGTCGCGGTGGAGAGCGGCGCCGTCGAGCAACCAGGTGACGGTCTGCAGCCCGATGTGGGGATGCGGACCGATGTCGAGCCCGTGCTGCTCGTCGACGACGACGGGATCGATGTGGTCGACGAAGCACCACGCCCCGACGGTTCGGCGGCCACGGCGTGGCAGGGCGCGGTGGATCGCGAACGCTCCGACCGTGCTGGCGCGGGCTTCGGTGAGCTCGATCGTGGCCGGGCCAGTCACGGCTCAGGCCTTCCGGTCATCACGATCCGCGCGGGCGCCGGCCACAGTCGGGTTCGCGTCCGGACGTTCGAGGGCCTCGCGATCCCAACGGGCCGTCGTCGCTGCCGCCACGTAGGTGCTCTGCAGGAAGTCGAGCAGCAGCGCCTCGGGGTCGTCGGCGGTCCGCACCAGCTCGTAGGGCAGCACGAACTCGGCGAGTCCGTCGTCCCAGCGGGCACCCGCTGGCGCCACGACGGCGTCGCGGTACCCGGGCGGTTCGGGATAGGCATAGGCGTAGAACACACCCTCGTCACCGGGAGGTCCCGGCCAGTAGCCGCAGCTGCTGACCTCGTGGGAGTACGCCTCCCACATCACGTGCGGCCCGCAGTTCGGGGCGCCGCCCGGGTGCGGTGGAGCGGGCCGCCCGGAGAACCGCGTGTACGCGAGGTCGATGGCACCCCAGAAGAAGTGCACCGGACTGGCCTTGCCGACGAACCGGGTCCCGAACGCGTCGAAGACGCGTTGCATCGCCACGAGCGCGAGCCAGAAGCGTTGCACCGCGTCGGGGTCGTAGCGAGCGTGGATGGTGTCGTCGGCGAACGGGATCGCATCGGGGATCTCCACCGGCACCGGCCAGATCTCGGTGCCGACTCCCAGATCGTCGAGGATCGCCATGACCGCGGCGTAGAAGTCGGCGACCGAGCGATCCTCGAGCGGGAGTGAGCGGGTCGCCCCGTCGATCGTGGCGACATCGAGCCGATGCGTGAGGAAGTCGAAGTCGATCTGGAAGGCGGAGCCGGTGGGGTGCGGCATCAACGACGTCGTCAGGCCCTTGGCGGTCACGTAGAGGGTCGAGTTCCACCAGTGGTTGGAGAGCGGTTCGTTGGCGAGGCGGACCTTGCCGACGACCTGGGTGTAGAGGTGCAGCGTGTCGCGGGTGTCCTGCCAGCCTGCCACCGGGATCGACGGCCATCGCGGCGAGTCGTGTGCTCGATCGCTGCTCATCCGGTCACCTTACGTGTGTGTCCGTGACGCCGGATTCGGCGGCGTCGCCGAGCCCGGCGAGCACGATGGCGGCGACGTCGCCGATGGCGTCGAGTTGGGCCGGCGTCAGTCGATCGACGAACAGGCGGCGAACAGCCGCGACGTGACCGGGGGCGGCCGCCTCGATCTCCGAGCGTCCCCGCGGCGTGACGACAACGAAGGAGCCGCGACGGTCGGAGTCGCACTTCTCCTTGCCCACCAGGCCCCGATCGGCCATGCGGCCGACGTGGTGCGAGAGCCGGCTCTTCTCCCACCCGAGCGCGCCGGCCAGCTCGAACAACCGCATCCGGCCGTCGGCGCGGTCGGTCAGCGCCACGAGCACCACGTAGTCGGGATACGACAGACCGGACTCGGACGCGAGCTGGCGAGCGAGCTCGCCCTCGAGGCGCATCTGCATGAACTGCAGCGACCGCCACGCCCGCGCTTCGCGCTCGTCCAACCAAGGTGTCTCGTGCATCGGCCACACCTTACTTGCATTTCGTTGATGCATCCACTATCTTTGTTGATACATCAACCACTCATCGAAGGAGCCCCTCATGAGCACATCAACCATTCCCACCGGCGACTACACGATCGACCCCACCCACAGCCGTGTCGGCTTCGTCGCCCGCCACGCGATGGTCACCAAGGTCCGCGGCTCGTTCAACGAGTTCGAAGGCACCGGCCACTTCGACGCCGACAACCCCGCCAACTCGCAGCTCAGCTTGACCATCCAGGCCAACAGCATCGACACCCGCAACGCCGACCGCGACGGCCACCTGAAGAGCAACGACTTCTTCGACATGGAGACCTACCCGGAGATCACCTTCGTCTCCACGAGCATCGAGCAGACCGACGACGACGAGTACAAGGTCACCGGTGATCTCACGATCAAGGGGGTGACCAAGCCGGTCACCGTCGAGTTCGAATACGACGGCACCGCCGTCGACCCCTACGGCAACACCCGCGTGGGTCTCGAAGGCAAGACCACCGTCAATCGCAAGGACTGGGGCGTCAACTGGAACGCCGCCCTCGAAGCCGGCGGCGTCCTGGTCAGCGAGAAGGTCGCCCTCGAATTCGAGGTCTCCGCCATCCGCACCCAAGACAGCTGACCCGACCGGGGCAGGGGGCCACCAACAGGCCGAGCCCGTCGGGCGGTTTCGGGACTTTGGACCCTGGACGGGCCCGGAGGGTCGTTAAGTAATCTTTACATCGTGCGGACCTTCACCCCCAAGTGTCTCCTCGGCCTGTTCAGTGTCGGAACCCTCGTTCTCGGAGCCTGCGGGAGCGACGACACCGCGGCGACGGCCTTGCCCTCGACCGTCGCTGCCACCGACGCCACATCGGCTCCTTCATCACCTCCCGCGGCGTCGGCGGATGTCACGACACCGCCGGCCGCCACCGCGGCCGCGACCACCGAGCCGGCCCCCGTCACGTCCGGATCAGTGCCCGCTCCCGTACCGGCCGAGCGGATCGTGGCGCTCGACGAGACCGCGGCGCTCAACCTGCTCACGCTCGGCATCGAGCCGACGATCGTGTTGACGAGCCTGTCGAGCGACATGTTCGTCCCGATCGCCGACGCGCTCGACCTGGCGACCGAACCATTCATGATCGCCGAGCCGTCGATGGAGTTCCTGGCCGGGCTCGAACCCGACCGCATCGTCGCGCTCGGCAACCCCTTCGTCACCGGGCGGCTCGGCGAGTACGAGGCGATCGCCCCGGTCACGGTCGTGCCCGTCGACGGCACGTGGGAGGAACAGGTGACCGCGCTCGCCGCTGACTTCGACGTCGAGGACCGTGCGCGCGACGTGATCGCCGCCGTGGATACCTCGATCGAGGAGCTCGCGGACGCGGTCACCGACGACGACATCGGTGCCAGCATCTCGGTCGTCACCGCCCGCGGCGACATGACGATCGCGGCCACCGGGAACAGCCCGGCGGGCGACGTGCTGACCGCTGCGGGCTTCACCCGCCCCGCGCCACAAGCCGCGAGCGGGACCGGGCTGCCCTTCACACCGTTGACGTTGGAGACGCTCGGCGACCACGACGCGGACGTCCTGATGCTGCCCTCGGGGTCGCTGTTCGCGACCGAGGCCATCACGTCGTCGCCGCTCTACCCCCGCCTCGGCGCGGTGACGAGCGGCCGGGTCTACGAGGTGGCCGCCGAGCCGTGGGTCGTGGGTGGGTCCGCGTTCGCCGCCTGGTGGATCGCCAGCGACCTCGCCCGCGTGTTCCTCGACGGCGAAGTGCCAGCCGCCCCCACCGACGCCGCCCTGCGCTGGCAGGAGTTCATCGCGCTCACCGGTTGAGCGCACCCGGTCTCACCACACAAGGAGAACGAACATGCCCCTCGACACCGTCCCCACCGAGAAGGTCCCCGGCCACTGGTTGCTCGCCCGGCTCGGCAAGAAGGTCCTGCGACCCGGTGGCCGTCAGCTCACCGACCAGATGCTGAGCTCGCTCGGCGTCGGGCCGGCTGACGCCGTCGTCGAGCTGGCGCCGGGTCTCGGCGCCACCGCCCGCGCCATCCTCGACAGTCACCCGGCCTCGTACACCGCGGTCGACGCCGACGCCGATGCCGCAGCAGCCACCCGTGCGGTGGTCGAGCCGTCCGGAGGCACGGTCCTCGTGGGGCCGGCCCAGCACGTGCCGCTCCCCGACGGCGGTGCCACCGTCGTTGTCGGCGAGGCGATGCTCACGATGCAGAGCGACACCAACAAGGCCGGGGTGATCAGCGAGGCGGCGCGCCTGCTCGGACGCGGAGGCCGCTATGCGATCCATGAGCTGTGCATCGTGCCCGACGACGTCGACCCGGCGATCGAACAACAGATCTGGAACGACCTGTCGCGCTCGATCCACGTCGGCGCCCGCCCGCTCACGGTGCCCGCGTGGAGAGCGTTGCTCGAAGCCGAAGGGTTCACGATCGTGGCCGAGCACCGTGCCCCGATGGCCCTGCTGTCACCACGCCGGATCATCGCTGACGAGGGCTTCGTCCCCGCCGTGAAGTTCTTCGCGCGCGTCGCCCGCGACCGCGCCGCGCGCGACCGGGTCCGCAACATGCGGGCGTGCTTCGAACGCTGGACGGAGCACCTCGCGGCGATCGCCTTCGTCGCCGAGCGGGCCTGACGCGCTGGCAGGTGTCCTATGGTGAACGGTTCGGAATCAAACTGGAGGTCCTCATGGCTACGAGTTCTGGTGACGACAAGCTGACGACCGCTTTCGGCGCCCCGGTCCCCGACAATCAGAACGTCGTGACGGCCGGGCCGCGGGGCCCGCAGCTGTTGCAGGACGTGTGGTTCCTGGAGAAGCTCGCCCACTTCGACCGCGAGGTCATCCCCGAGCGGCGCATGCACGCGAAGGGGTCGGGCGCCCACGGCACGTTCACCGTGACCAACGACATCACCGCCTACACGAAGGCCGACATCTTCTCCGAGGTCGGCAAGCAGACCGACGTCTTCGCCCGTTTCTCCACGGTCGCCGGCGAGCGCGGTGCGGCCGATGCCGAACGCGACATCCGTGGCTTCGCGGTCAAGTTCTACACGAACGAGGGCAACTGGGACCTCGTGGGGAACAACACGCCGGTGTTCTTCTTCCGCGATCCGCTCAAGTTCCCCGATCTCAACCATGCGGTCAAGCGCGACCCCCGCACCAACCTGCGCAGCGCGGCCAACAACTGGGACTTCTGGTCCTCGCTGCCCGAGTCGTTCCACCAGGTGACGATCGTGATGAGCGACCGCGGCATCCCCGCCTCGTACCGGCACATGCACGGCTTCGGGTCGCACACGTTCAGCTTCATCAACGCCGCCGGCGAGCGGTTCTGGGTGAAGTTCCACCACCGCGTGCAGCAGGGCATCAAGAACCTCACCGACGAAGAGGCCGGCGCGATCATCGCCGGTGACCGCGAGAGCCATCAACGCGACCTGTTCGAGGCGATCGAGCGCGGCGAGTTCCCGAAGTGGAAGCTGTGCGTGCAGGTCATGCCCGAAGCCGAAGCGGCCACCGTGCCGTATCACCCGTTCGACCTCACCAAGGTGTGGCCGAAGGGCGACTACCCGCTGATCGAGGTCGGCGAGTGGGAGCTCAACCGCAACCCCGACAACTACTTCGCGGACGTCGAGCAAGCGGCGTTCAACCCGGGCAACGTCGTGCCCGGCATCAGCTTCTCGCCCGACAAGATGCTGCAGGGCCGGCTGTTCTCCTACGGCGACGCCCAGCGCTACCGGTTGGGGGTCAACCACTTCCAGATCCCGGTCAACGCGCCGCGGTGCCCGGTGGGCAACTTCCACCGTGACGGCGCGATGCGCGTCGACGGCAACCACGGCGGCACGCTGCACTACGAGCCGAACAGCTACGGGCGCTGGCAGGAGCAGTCGGAGTATCGCGACCCGCCCCAGGCGGTCGGCGACGTGGCTGATCACTGGAACTTCCGCGAGGACGACGCCGACTACTTCTCCCAGCCGCGGGCACTGTTCCACCTGATGACTCCCGATCAGCGCCAGGCGCTGTTCGAGAACACGGCCCGGGCCATCGACGGCGCACCCGACATCGTCGTGCAGCGCCACCTCGACAACTGCAACCAGTGCGACCCCGCCTACGGCGAAGGGGTCGCCAAGGCCATCGCCGCCCTCCACTGAC
>CAZYWK010000097.1:0-13541 GCA_964651825.1 uncultured Ilumatobacteraceae bacterium
GTGGAGCTGGGGGGAATCGAACCCCCGTCCATCAGCCGGTGAACGAACCTGCTACGACCATTCCCGGTGTTGCCACTGACGCTGTGACACCGACGGGTCGGCTGCCCGCTCGAGGCGGACCACGCTCAGTCTTTCCTGAAAGTCAGCGGTCTTTCTCGCCGTCAGCAGTCTTTCCTGCCGTCATCCCTCACTTCTGTTGCCGGGCTGTGATGGATTGGCCCCGTGCGACATTTCTGCTCACGATGACTCTTCGCTCACCTGAGGATCAGGCGGCGAGAGCGAACTGCTCATCGGCAATTCTTGTTGTTGCCCCGTTTAGCGAGTCTGAGCAACTCGGGTCGCAAACTCGAACAGCGTTACTGACGTCGAAACCAGTCAGCCCCGTGATCAATATGTAGCAGCCCATGCTACAGCGCTACCGCCACGCTCGGCGTTGGGATCGAACCTCACCGCTTCGTCACACGCCCGCGCGAGCGCGTGCTTCGCCGACGAGCGCCACCATCGCGGCGCGCACCGCGCCGCCGTCGTCGCACACCTCGGGGAATCCGAGCCGCACGGCCAAGCGTCCGCTCGGGCGTTCAGCGATCATGTCGAAGCCGTACCGGTCGACCGACGACATCGTCGCGGCGGTCGTCTCGGCGAGACCGAGCAAGTGCCGGCAATACAGCACCTGCGCCTCGGCATGGTCGGCGTTCATGTGCTCGACGATCCCGGCCGCCGTCTCCCCCGCCAGCGGATCGGCCTGCGCCGCCGCGTACGACGCAGCGTCGACCCAACTCATCCGGCCGTAGCCACCCACGTAGCGGATGCTCTCGACATCCAGCCGGAAGAAGGCGAAGTCGCCGAAGTCGATGTAGTACGAGGCGCTGGGATTCGCCTCCAGATAGGCCTCGCGCACCTCACCACGGGCGTCGTCGCCGACCTCGCTCAGTTGTCCGAGCAGGGTGACCCGGCCGAACGCCAAGGGATCGGCACCGGCCGGCACCGTCTCGGTGGCGAGCAGGCTGGCGCGTGGGTCGCGAAGCGCGTTCTGTGTGTGCTCGGCCATCCGGCTGATGAAGAAGAGTGGATTCCCGGCCGGATCGAGGGCGTAGCTGGCGACCGAACCGTAGGGATAGCCGGCGGGGTCGACGGCGAGTGTGCTGAGCGCCCCACGGCTCTGGCCGGTGACGAGCGTGCGGCAGCGTTCGGCGTGCGACGGCTCGGGCGCCGCCGGCAGTTGCGGAACTTCGCTCCCCTGCTCATGCTCGCCGACCTGGTGTGTCCTCGGGCGTTCGGTCATCCGGCCAACCTAGCCAGGTACCGGTCGGCGGTCATCTGCCCCTCGTGGGGCGTGACAGGCTGGACACGTGGATCGACCGTTCGAGACGTTCCCGGAGGATTGGCAACGGGCGCTGGCGGTGATCGCCCATCCCGACGACATGGAGTACGGCGCCGCAGCCGCCGTCGCTCGATGGACCGGGCAAGGCAAGGACATCGCGTACGTGCTCGTGTCGGACGGCGAGACGGGCATCTCGACGATGGACCCCGCCGAAGTCGGGCCGATCCGCCGCGACGAACAGGTGGCGAGCTGCGCGGTCGTCGGAGTCAGCGAGGTGTCGTTCCTCGGCTGGCCGGACGGCACGATCGTCGAGAGTCTCGAACTGCGCGCCGACCTCGCGGCCGCGGTCCGCCAGCATCGACCCGACGTCGTGCTCTCGATCAACTTCCGCGAGACCTGGGGGCCAGGAAGCTGGAACCACGCCGACCACCGCGCGGTCGGGCGCGCGCTGCTCGACGCCGTCCGCGACGCCGACAACCCGTGGGTCTTCCCGGACCGTGGCGACGCGTGGGGTGGCGTGCGTTTCGTGGCGTTCAGCGGGAGCCCGACCTCGACCCATGCCGTCGACACGACAGACACCTTCGACCTCGGCGTGCGTTCACTGGCCGAGCATCGCGTCTACCTCGACAACCTCGGAGGCGACATGGCCTCGCCCGACGCCTTCCTCCGGTCGGCCGCCGAGGCGGCAGGTGCAGCGTTCGGCGTCGAGCTGGCGGCGACGTTCGAGATCATCGGCTGACCGCGGCCGGCACCCACGCGCCGGTGCTGGCAAACTGATCCGGTGGCTCGGCGGTTGTGCGATCGGCAGCGGCAGCGGCCGCCGGCGGCACTCCTCACCCTCGCGCTGACCGTCGTGGTGACCGCGTGCACGACCACGACCGAGTCGGCGCCGCTGGCGACCGGATCGGCCGCCGCGACGGTGGCGACCTCGTCGACGACGACCACCACGTTGCCGGCGACCACACTCCCACCGCCCTCGACGGCACCGCCCTCGACCTCGACCACGACGACGAGCACCACGAGCACCAGCACGACCACGACGACGGTCGCGGCGCCCATCGTCGGCGGGTTCACCTGCGGTCCTGCGGGTCAGGCGGCCACCACGTGGGAGGTCCGGCCGCCGGCGGCGATCCCACCGCCGGAGGTTCCGGCGGACTGGCGCACCGCACCCCTCGGTGCGTCCGTGCAGGGCCGAGCCATCGAGATGTTCGTCCGCCCGGTCACCGACGCCCGGCATCGAGTCGTGGTGATCGGCGGCATCCACGGCAACGAACCGGTCACCTCCCCGATGGTCCGCGACCTGATGAACGCGCAGATCGCGCCCGACATCGAGGTCTGGCTGGTTCCCGACGCCAACCCGGACGGCTCAGCCGCCGGGCTGCGTTGCAACGCCAACGGCGTCGACCTCAACCGGAACTTCTCGTGGGAGTGGAGCGCCGAGGACGGGGGCCCAGCTCCGCTGTCCGAACCCGAGACCCAGGCGTTGTCGGTGCTCGTCGAGCGTCTGCGGCCCGACCTCGTGGTGTGGGTCCATCAACCCCTCGGGTACGTCAGCGCGGTCGGCGAGACCGATGCGGCGCTGGAGGAAGCGTGGTCGGCCGCGAGCGGTCTCCCAGTGCGACCGGACGTGACCCAGCACGGTGGGGGCGAGAGTTGGTCCGCCTTCGTCGCCGGCGTGCCGGCGTTGCTGGTCGAGATCGACGGTTGGGACGCCACGCTCGAGATGGTGAACGCTCAGCGCGCCGGCTTCGAGGCGATGCTCGCCGCGCTCGGGTGAGGCGGCGGCCGTCAGGCCTGGGCAATGCGGACGAGGTTGCCGGACGGGTCACGGAACGCACAGTCGCGATCACCCCAGGGCTGGGCCACAGGCTCCTGGAGCACCTCGGCGCCCGAGGCGCGCACCTTCTCGAACGTCTCGTCGAGATCGTCGGTGCGGAAGATCGCGGCCTGCAACGAACCCTGCGTCACGAGGCCGAGCAGGGCGTCGCCCTCGGCCTGCGACCGACCGCCGTGCGGCTGGAACAAGACGACATCGAGGTCCTGTTCCGGGGCGCCGACGGTCACCCAGCGGAAGCCGTCGGACGCCACGTCCATGCGGACCTCGAGGCCGAGCGCGTCGCGGTAGAAGCCGAGCGCTTCGTCGGGGTCGTGGACGGGGATGAACATCTTTGCAACGGAAACTGTCATGCGACGATCGTAGGGACGATCGCCGGTCGCCTGCTTCTTCGATCCTGCTCGATGCGCGGGAGTTCAGACCCGTACCGGCGAGCGTCGGGGCCGCGTGACCACCTTGCTCACACAGGCCGGGATCGCCTCGCAGCCGCGGTGATCGCGCGCCCGGTACTGCGACGGTGTCTCGCCGACGATCTCGGTGAACCGCGAGCTGAACGAGCCGAGCGAGGTACAGCCGACCGCGACGCATGCATCGGTCACCGACATGCCATGGCGCAGGAACGTCTTGGCCCGTTCGATCCGCCGGGTCATCAGGTAGTTGTACGGCGTCTCGCCGTAGGCGGCCCGGAACTTGCGCGAGAAGTGGGCCGGCGACATGTGGGCGCCTCGTGCCATCGCCGGCACGTCGAGTGGCTCGGCGAAGTCGCGATCGATCCGGTCACGCGCCCGACGCAGGTGGACGAGGTTGTCGAGCTCCTCGGGCGTCATGGCTTCGATCGTACGCGGCGGCGTCAGACGAGCGCCGCGGCGAGGGATCGCAACTGGGCCGCCGGCAGTGCGCTGGGATCAGCCTCGAGCGCCTGGATGCACACGTGGTCGGCCCCGGCGTCGCGGTGCGCCTGCACCCTCGTCGCGATCGCCGACTCGTCACCCCAGGCGACCAGCGCGTCGACGAGACGGTCGCTGCCACCGTCGACGAGGTCGTCGTCGGTGAACCCGATGCGCTTCCAGTTGTTGCTGTAGTTCGGCAGCGCGAGGTAGCCGGCGAGGTGGATGCGAGCGATCTCACGGGCTCGCGCCGGATCGGTCTCGAGCACCACCGCCTGCTCACACGCCACGAGCGCATCCGGTCCGATCGCCTCGCGGGCGCGCTGCGTGTGCTCGGGGGTGACCAGATACGGATGGGTGCCCGCGCTCCGGGTCCGCGCGAGCTCGAGCATCCGCGGGCCGAGCGCGGCGATGCACCGGTCGGCCGGCGCGAGCGACGTCTCGGCGGCATCGAGCCCGTCGAGGAACTCGGCGACCTTCGCGACCGGCCGCTGATAGGTACCCGCCTCGTTGACGTGGTCGATCAGCGGCCGATGGCTGACACCCAACCCGAACAGCAGGCGGCGACCGTGTTCGGCGGTCAGCGACGCGTGCTGCGCGGCCGTCTCCTCCGGCGTGTGCATCCAGATGTTCAGGATGCCGGTAGCGATCGTCGCCCTGCTCGTCGCTCCGAGCAGATGCGCGAGCGAACCGAACACGTCGCCACCCACATCGGGGATCCAGAGCGCCGAGTAGCCGAGCGATTCGAGCTCGCCCGCCAGCGCCGCCGTTTCGCCCGGATCGCCGTAGCGCAACATCGCGCTCCACACGCCGGTGCCGGAGAGACGGTTCGAGTCGGTCATGGTCGTCAGCCTGCCACGGCAGTCCGCGCGCTCCGAAAGCCAGTCGGATCAGCCGACGAGCCGATAGCGGGCGAGCCCCGCGTCGAACGTGCGCTCCAACTCACCACGCTCGCGGAGGTGCTCGAGGTGGGCGTAGGTCTCGCTCTCGGCCATCTCGCCCCACGACCGCTCCTTGAACAGCACGCGCATGAAGTCCTCGACGCTGCCGTTGGGCAAGGTCGGCAGCGCCTCGCGGATGACGTCGAGGCGCTCCTCGTGGTGTTCGATGATGTGCTCGGCGCGGCCGCGGAGATCCTCGAACGGCTGGCCGTGCGCCGGCAGTGCGATCGAGACGTTCGCCATGTCGGCCATCCGCTGCAGCGAGGCGAAGAACAGCGCCAGCGGATCGGGCTCGGGCGCGATGCCGCCGATGTGGGGCGTGATCGACGGCAGCACGTGGTCGCCGGTGAGCACCACCCCGAACTCCGGGTCGTACAGACAGAGGTGGTCGTAGGTGTGGCCCGGCGTGTGCATCGCCACCCACTCGCGGCGCGCCAGCTTGATGGTCTGGCCGTCGGCGAGAGGGCGGGTGGGTCGCGGCGTGGCGAACACACCGCTGCCGGCTGCATCGTCACTGCCCCGCATCCGCTCGAGGAAGTCAGCGGGTGGTCCGCTGCGTTTGCCGCCCCACGGAGTCGGTTGGGCGAAGAAGCGCTCGATCGCCTCCAGCCGGCCGTCGGGCGAGTTCAAGTCGAGCCCGGCCGAATCCTCGTCGGCCTCGAAGTCGGTCCGGTCGAACATCGTGCGGAACGTCTCGTGGGTGACGATGTCGGCCCCGGCTTCGTGGTGCAGTCGCGCCGCTCCGCCGAAGTGGTCGGGGTGTGAGTGGGTCACCACGACCGTGTGGACGTCGTCGACCGTGAAGCCGGCCGTGGCGAGACGGCCGACCAGGTCGTTCCACGACTCCGGCCCCGGCAGGCCCGGATCGACCACGGCGATGCCGCGTTCGTCCTCCAGCACGTAGCAGTTCACGTGACCGAGCCCCGGCATGTTGATCGGCAACTGCGTGCGCACCACGCCGGGTGCCACCTCGATCGCCTCGGTCGATGCCGGTTGCTGTTCCTGCTTGGGCGGGCGAGGCGCCGGCGGTTCGTCGTTGCCGTCGGCTACGGGTGTGTCGTGGTGATCATGATCGTGCTGCATGACGAGCCGGCCTCCGCCGGCGCTGCGACTCGTGGGGGTTGGTCGCCCGATCATGCTGCCTGATCCCGACCCGTCCGGCCGCACCGAACGCGCACCCAGACGTTCGCCTGAACACATGTTCAGCGTCTACCCTCGGTCCCGTGAAGATCGCGATCGTGGGGACGGGCTCGATGGGGTCGGTGTACGCCGGGCTCCTGGGGCGGGCGAGCAGGCGCACCGGCGACGAGGTGTGGGCGATCGACACGTGGACCGACCACGTCGACGCCATTGCCCGGGAGGGCCTACACGTGTCGGGCGCGAGCGGCGAGTACACCGTCACCGACCTGCGCGTCGGCCGCTCCCCCGCCGACGTCGGGCCGTGCGACCTGTGGGTGATCGGCACAAAGGCGGCCGATGTCGAGGCGGTCGCGGCGGAGATCGCGCCGCTGCTGCGCCCCGACGACGTGCTGATGGCCTTCCAGAACGGCCTCGGTGCGGGCGCGCGCGTCGCTCGCCAGGTGCCCGACCGCCACGTCCTGATCGGCATCGCCGAGGGGTTCGGCTCGGAGGTCACCGCGCCCGGCCACGTTCATCATCACGGGATGCGGCTGATCCGCATCGGCGAGATGCACGGCGGGTTGTCGGAGCGGGTGCACCAGATCGAGCGGACGTGGCGCGACGCGGGCTTCAACGTGAAGGCGTTCGCCGACATCGACCTGATGGTGTGGGAGAAGTTCCTGTGCAACGTCGCCCTCAGCGCGCCGACCGCGGCATTCGACCTCACGGTCGGCGAACTGATGGCCAACACCGAAGCCTGGGCGGTGGCGATCGGTTGCATGCTCGAGGCCTGGCGCTGCGGTCAGGCGCAGGGCGTGCAGTTCGGCTTCGACGACCCGGTCCGCTACGTGACCGAGTTCGCGGCGACGATCCCCGACGCCAGCCCGTCGATGCGCCTCGACCAGCTCGCCCACCGCCGGTCCGAGGTCGACGTGATCAACGGCGCCGTCGTCACCCTCAGCCGCCAGCTCGGCTTCACCGCGCCGTACAACGAGACGCTGTGCGCGATCCTGCGCGAGCGCGAGTCACGCTTCTGACGCGTCAACGTCCCGTGACGCGTCGTACACGATGCGACGGTCGGAGCCGGTCACCTCGGGCACCGGGATGTCGCGCGCGGGCAGATGCAGCGTCATGACGTGGCGGCGTCGAAGACGTCGCGCAACCAGGGACCGACGGCGGCGTACACGTCCGCGGACGCGGGGAACATGAGGTTGATGAACGCATGCGGCTGTCCGGCGCAGTTCAGCACCTCGGTCGGCACGCCCGCCTCGCGAAGGCGAGCGGCATAGTCGAGGCCCTCGTCGCGCAGCCAGTCGCAACCACCGACCATCACGAACGCCGGCGGCAGGTTCGACAGGTCGTCGGCCGCCAGCGGAACGAGGTACGGGTCGCCACTTGGATCGTGATCGCCGGCGTACATGCGCCAGACGACGTCCAGGCTCTCGCCACCCAGCACCAGTCCGTCGTAGTCGGTGCGCGACGGGTACGACGCGTCCCGGTCGGCCACCGCCGGGTACAGCAGCACCTGCGCGGCCAACTTCGGGCCACCCCTATCGCGCAGCCTGAGGGCCAGCGCGGCCGACAGGTTGCCGCCGGCGCTCTCGCCGGCCAGGGCGACACGGTCCGCTGACACGCCGAAGCGATCGTCGGCATGGTCGACCACCCAACGGGTGACCGCTTCGACGTCGTCGAGCCCGGCGGGATAGGGATCCTCCGGCGCCAGCCGGTAGGCGACCGAGACGACGGCGGCACCCGAGCACGCCGCCAGCTCGCGCGCGATCGGATCCATCAGGCCCGGGCTGCCCGTGTTGTACGCGCCGCCGTGGGCGTACACGATCACACCAGTCGGCGCCTGGTCATGCTCGTAGATCCAGACGGGGACGCCAGCGATGACGTCTTCAGTCAGCTTGGCGATCTCGACGGTGATCGGAAACACCGTGGTCGACGGACGGGCAGCGGCGAGATACTCCGGCGTGTAGCCGCCGGCCGGGGGATCCATCATCTCCCCGTTCTGTTCGAACCAGTCGACCACCCAGGGGTCGACGTCGGGGTATCCACTTGCCTTCATTCGGGTTGCTCCTGCTCTCGGCGGTGTCGGGTCAGACCGCCGGCTCGACGACGGCGTTGAAGAACGCCGAGCCCGAGTCGGGGATGTGGGGTTGCTTGAACACGTTGACCGAGTACGACACCAGCACCATCGAGTACAGGAGCTGGAGCAGCCGATTCTCGTCGGCGGTCAGGTCGTTCAGGTCGCGGCCGTCGAGGTGGATCAGCGCCTCCTCGGCGCGGGCCGCGATGGCGTCGTAGAAGGCGGTGATCTCCTCGATCGTCTTCGACAGCCGCACGGCGTAGCGGGCGTCGCGTCCGGGCTGCACCCAGTCGGCCACCCACACCTCGAGCTCCTCGAAGCCGGCGGGGAGCGACGTTGCGGCCGTGTCGGCGTTGGCGGTCACGATCCGCTCCCGTTGCGCACGGTGACCGGGCGGCTGTCACGTTCGCTGCGGTAGTCGGCCACCGCGGTGTCGATCGAGTGGTGGAAGCTGCGGATCATCAGCTCCTGATCGCTCAGGTGGAACTGCGTCTGGGCGCCGGTCTTCACCGCCGAGTGAGTGGCCTCGACGGTGTTGACGTCCTGCATCGCCACCTCGACCACGCTGTTCACGACGAGCTCCTGGGCGAGACGCTGCGTGGCGTTCTCCGGCGGCACGAAGTAGATGTCGATGTCGTAGATGTGCGAATCGACCGACTCTGGCCAGTACGTGTAGAGGATGTAGAAGTTCCGGGCCCAGATCTGCAGCGACACGTTGGGCAGGATCCAGAACTGGTCGTTGCCCCACGACTGCACCTCACCGGGGTTGAGGAACTCCGGCATCGGCCCGATGTCGGGCACGTCGTCGGGGCCGAACAGGCCGCCGCGGAACAGCTTGTAGACCCAGATCATGTCGCGGCGCGGTTCGCCCAACGAGCCGGGCTGGCGCGGGCGCAGCGGCGGCGGGCCCGGCACCGAGTTGAGGAAGTGGCGGCCGAACAGGTCGTAGTGGTACGAGTCGATCGGCGGGACGAGCTTCTCCGCCTCGCGCACGTCGGGATGGATGAACGTCTGGTGGACGTAGGGCGGGTGGTACCACTCCTGGATCGTGTTGGCGGCCAGCTTCCAGTTGCCGTTGACGCGGGTGGAGAAGCCGTAGCGCTGGGTCATCAGGTGGAACGGATACGCCTCGATCGCACACACCCGTTCGCCGAGGAAGTCACGCAGCGGTTCGGCGTGCTCGTCGAGGTTGATGTAGATGAACCCGCCGACCTCGTCGCAGCGGATCTTCGGCATCGCCAGCGTGGTGCGGTCGAGGTCGAAGAACTGATCCTCGTTGGTGACGTGCTGCACCTTGCCGTCGAGGCCGTACTGCCAGCCGTGGTACTTGCAGTGGAACGCCCGGCACGACCCGGCGGTCTCCTGGCTCGGGTACTCCTGCCACACCACCTTGTTGCCACGATGGGCGCACACGTTGTGGAAGGCGTGGATCGAGCCGTCGAGATCGCGGGCGACGACGATCGACGCCAGCCCCGGCAGCTCGCGAGTGAAGTACGTGCCCGGCCGGCGCAGCCGCTCGGCGCGCCCGACGTACAGCCACCACCGCTTGAAGATCGCCTCGCGCTCGTCCGCGAAGAACTCCGGCGAGATCGCATCGTCGTAGGTGACCGGGCCCGTGCCGAGCTCCGGGTACTCCGGCGTCCACTTCCCCCGCCCAGTAGCGAGTCGTTCCTGCAGCGACATAGCACTCCCCTTCGGCCATCAACGGCGTGCCCGTGTTGAACACATGTTTAGCGTCCCGCGGGCCTCGTGGTCAAGGCGATGGCGATGTCGAGTCAATGGTGCACGACTTCTACATCGCCCTAACGAGTGAGTGTGTGCTCACTCGTTGGTGTATCGTCCCCGGCCATGTCGACGTCTGCGGGCCGGTCGGGCCGGGCCGCTCCCCTGCCACCAGCCGAACGCCGCCAGGCGATCATTGCCGCGGTCCTGCCGCTGCTCGTCGAGCGAGGGTCGTCGGCCACGAGCAAGGAGCTGGCGCTTGCCGCGGGCGTGGCCGAGGGCACGATCTGGAAGGCGTTCACCGACAAGGACGATCTGCTCGCCGCCGCGCTCGACCGGGCGACCGACCCGCGGGCGACCGAGGAGGCGCTCCGTGCGATCGACCCGTCGCTTCCATTCGACCAGCGGCTCGTCAAGGCGGCCGACATCATCCAGCGCCGGATGGTCGACATCTGGAGCTTGTTCACCCAGATCGGCACCGCCGGCGTGCCCGACGATCGCCGCCAACTCCCCGACAGTGACGCCACGATCGAGCTGTTCGCCGCCGATCCCGCGGCGATCCGTCTCGCGCCCCGCGATGCGGCGCGCCAGTTCCGCGCCCTGATCCTCGCGTTCAGTCACCCGGTGCTGATGAGCCCGCCGCCGTCGCCGGCCGAGCTCGTCGAGCTCTTCCTCCACGGCGTGGTCACCCGGTGAGGCTCCGCCAGCTCCTGCGCACCTACACCGCGCCGCACCGCTCGGTGATCGCGTTCCTCGTGCTGTTCCAGGCGCTCCAGACCACGGCCAACCTGCTGCTGCCGACCATCTCGGCGCGGCTGATCGACGACGGCGTGCTGGTCGGCGACCGTGCCGTGATCTGGCGTCTCGGTGGCGTGATGGTGGTCGTGTCGCTGTTCCAGGTGGCCTTCGCGATCGCCGCAATGTGGTTCGGCGCCAACGCGGCGATCGGCTTCGGCCGCGACGTGCGCCGCGACCTGTTCCGCCGGGTCACCACGTTCTCGGGGCGGGAGATCGGCCACTTCGGCGCCCCGTCGCTCACGACGCGCATCACCAACGACGTCCAGCAGGTGCAACTCCTGCTCGTGATGGTGGCGACGATGATGATCGCAGCACCGCTGACGATGGTGATCGGCACGATCCTCGCCATCCGCGAGGACGCGGCTCTGTCGCTGCTGCTCATCGTCGCGATCCCGATCGAGGTGCTGGTGCTGGGCTCGATCGTGGCCCGCATGGCACCCGCGTTCCAGCAGATGCAGGGCCGCATCGATCGAGTGAACACGGTGTTGCGCGAGCAGATCACCGGGGTGCGGGTGGTGCGGGCGTTCACCCGCGAGCCCGAGGAGAGCCGTCGCTTCGGCGAGGCCAACGACGAGCTCACCGCCACCTCGATGCGCGCCGCGCGGCTGATGGCAGCGACGTTCCCGACGGTGACGCTGATCGTCAACCTGGCGAGCGTCGCCGTGCTCTGGGTAGGTGCAGACCGCGTCGGCGCGGGCTCCACGCAAGTCGGCTCGCTGATCGCGTTCCTCACCTACCTCGTGCAGATCCTGAGCGCGGTGATGCTCGCCACGTTCATGATCTCGATGATCCCGCGCGCCGCGATCTCGGCCGACCGGATCGGCGAGGTGCTCGACACCGACGCGTCGGTGAAGCCCAGCCCGGCACCCGTTGCCGACTTCGTCGCGCCGGGCACGGTCGAGTTCCGCACTGCGGGGTTCCGCTACCCCGGCGCCGAACATCCCGTGCTCGACGACGTGTCGTTCCGCGTCGGGCCCGGCGAGACGACGGCGATCATCGGCTCGACGGGCGCCGGCAAGAGCACGCTCATCTCGCTCGCCGCCCGGCTGATCGACGCCACCGAAGGCTCGGTCCTCGTGGGCGGCGTCGACGTGCGCGACCTCGCGTCGGCCACGTTGTGGGGTTCGCTCGGCTACGTCCCCCAGCGCGCGTACCTGTTCGGCGGCACGGTGGCGACGAATCTGCGCATGGGGCGGCCGAACGCGACCGACGACGAGCTGTGGGACGCGTTGGAGGTCGCTCAGGCGGCCGGGTTCGTCCAGTCGATGCCCGACGGCCTCGACAGCCGCGTGACCCAGAGCGGCAACAACCTGTCGGGCGGGCAGCGCCAGCGGCTGTCGATCGCGCGGGCGCTCGTCGCCAAGCCCGACGTGTACCTGTTCGACGACTCGTTCTCCGCGCTCGACCTCGCCACCGAGGCGCGGTTGCGCGCCGCGCTGCAACCGCTCACCCGTCACGCCGCGACGCTCGTGGTGGCCCAGCGGGTGTCGACCATCGAACACGCCGACCAGATCCTGGTGCTCGACGACGGCCAACTCGTCGGCAAGGGCCGCCACGACGAGCTGCTCACGACGTGTCCGACGTATCAGGAGATCGTCGCCTCGCAGCGCACCGAGGACGCAGCGGCATGAGCAGCACCGACGAACGCAGCGACGCGCCCGCGGGCGCGCTCGGCGGGGCCCGCACCACCGACGACGCCGACGATCTCACCGTCATCCAGACGACCGGCCGCGAGGCGCGCCAGGGCCCCGGCGCGTGGAACTCGGCGATGCCCACGGAGAAGAGCCGCGACTTCCGTGGCACCGTGCGCCGGCTCGCCACGATCGTCGGCGACGAGGTTCCGGTGCTGGCCGTCGTCGGTGCGCTCACCGTCGTCAGCGTCACGCTGGTGGTGCTCGGGCCCTGGTTGCTCGGCGGTGCCACCGACATCATCGTCGACGGCGTGATGACCGGGCAGATCGACTTCGCCGCGCTGCACCGTCGCCTCGCTGTGATCGTCGGGATCTACACGCTGAGCTGGGCGCTCGGCTACGGCCAGGCCTACCTGCTCACCGGCGCCCTCCAACGATCGATGCTCCGGCTGCGCCGTTCGGTCGAGGCCAAGCTCCACCGCCTCCCGCTCGCCTACGTCGACGGCCAGGCCCGCGGCGACCTGCTCAGCCGGGTCACCAACGACATCGACAACCTCGCCCAGAGTCTCCAGCAGAGCGCCAGCCAGATCCTGACGGCCCTGTTGACGGTGATCGGTGTGACGGTGATGATGTTCGCCGTCTCGCCGCTGCTCGCGGCGATCGCGATGGTCACCGTGCCGGTCTCGCTGTGGCTGATGCGGCGCATCGCCGGCCGGGCGAAGCCGAAGTTCATGGCCCAGTGGCGCTCGACCGGCGAGCTCAACGGCCAGGCCGAAGAGGTGTTTGCCGGCCACGCGATCATCACCACGTTCGGCCGCCAGGACGAGGTGTGCGCCCGCTTCGAGGAGGAGAACGAGCGGATGTACACGGCCAGCCGCTCGGCCCAGTTCTCCTCCAGCCTGATCCAGCCGCTGATGGGCCTGAGCGGCAACCTGCAGTTCGTGACGATCGCCGTCGTCGGTGGCCTGCGGGTGGCGAGCGGGTCGATCTCGGTCGGCGACGTCCAGGCGATGCTCCAGTACGTCAACCGGTTCAGCCAGCCGCTGCAGCAGCTCGCCTCGATGAGCGCCACCTTCCAGTCCGGCCTCGCCTCGCTCGAGCGGGTCGTGGAACTGCTCGACGCCGAGGAGATCAGTGCCGACCCGGAGCCCACGGGCGTCGCCTCCCCGACGCTCGGGCGGGTCGTGTTCGACGACGTC
>CAZYWK010000098.1:0-13508 GCA_964651825.1 uncultured Ilumatobacteraceae bacterium
ACCGCCCGTGAATCCGGGCGCCGACCTGCAGAATCGGCCGGCCAGCGGATCGACGGTGGCGTCGGTCGTTGTCGCCGGCGGTCTCGCAGCCTCCGTCGGGCTCGTCGTCGGTGCGCTGACCGCGTACGGACAGGGCTGGTTGGGCGACTCGGTCGGGTCACTCGCGAACTCGGCCGGTCCGTGGTCGCTGGCCGCGTTCCTGGTCGCCCGCTCGCTCGGTTCCCACCGCCTGTGGCTGGCGGTCACGACCGCCGTGGTGACGCTCGCGTTCAGCGAGATCGGCTACGCCGCGGCGACCGTGGCGCGCGGCGACAGCAACTCGACGTCGACGATCGTGTTCTGGCTGACCGCGGCCGTGCTTGCCGGACCGCCCCTCGGCCTCGCGGCGTCGTGGTCGACCCGGAACGGGTGGCGCTGGGCGGCCGGGTTCGGTGCGATCGCAGGGGTGCTCATCGGCGAGGGGATCTACGGATGGGCGACCCTGTCGGACACGACCGACTGGCGTTACTGGGCGACCGAGACCGCGATCGGCGTGGTGATGGCGCTCTCGGTCGCCACGGTGGCGTGGCGTCGCAGCGGATTCCTCGACGCGTTGGTGGCAGGCGCCGCGGCCGGAGCGACCGCCGGCGTCGTGTTCGTCGTCGCCCGATCGTTCTGATCGAGTCCCGTCGCCCGCGAGCCGGTGCTCACGCCGCGATGAGGACGTCGATCTGGCCGATCGCTCCGGAAGTCCCCTCGACCACGCCCATCTCGAGCACCTTCTGCAGCGCGTCCGCGGAGTCGTAGGTGCTGGTGTAGGTCGCCCGGGTGCCGCCGTCGATCGCCTCGAAGGAGAAGACGTTCTTCGACACCGGCATGTCCTCGACCGGTGCGAACGTGTCATCGCTGGCGAACCCGTCGTCGAACGTGAAGCTGTGCGGTGCGTCGACGCCGGTGATCGCCCACCAGCCGTAGGACTTCTCACCCTCCGGTGAGGTCATGAAGTAGTGGGCCCGGCCGCCGGGAGTGAGTTCGTGCTCGACGAAGGTCGCCGGGTACGTCGGCGGGCCCCAGATCTGGGCGAGCTGGCTCGGGTCGGCGTAGACCTGCCAGATCCGCTCGACCGGAGCTGCGAACTCGGCGGTGATGACGAGGGTGCGGGTGTCGAGGTCGTGGGTGACGTCGGTGACGGGCATGTGATTACTCCTGGTTCTCGTGGTGATGACGGTTGGGGTGATCGGGATCGAGGGCGATCAGGTCGTCGATGCGATCGATGCGACCGCGCCACAGGCTTTCCAGTTCGGTCAGCATCGATGCGACCGAGCGCACCGCTTCGACCTCGCCGTGGGCCAACTGTTCGCGACCGTTGCGACGCTTGGTGATCAGGCCGGCGCGTTCGAGCACGGCGACGTGCTTCTGCACCGCGGCGAACGACATGTCGTAGCGCGCCGCGAGCGCCGAGACCGAGTGTTCGCCGACCATGACCCGTCGCAAGATGTCGCGGCGGGTGCGATCGGCGAGCGCGTGGAACAGGGCATCGGCCCGGTCCTCGTGCTCGTCGGCGTCGACCATACGCACCAACATACAACCATTCGGTTGTATGTCAAGAGAGCGAGACGGCGCGCCAGCGTTGGGAGCCGACCCATCGGCCAGTTCGACGGCACCCCCACCCCCGACCAGTGCCCAGCTCCGTAAGGTCCCGGGGATGAGCTCCGCTCCGATCGCGATCGCCAACGACGCCAGCGGCGGTGGCTCGGGCGGCGACGACGTCGGTGCCTGGTGCGACGGTCTGGGCATCGAGCGGCGGGCTCCGGGCGACGACCTCGCCGAAACCGTCAGGGCGGCTGCAGCCGAGACCCCGCCGTACCTCGCGGTGGCCGGCGGCGACGGCACCGTGCGCACCGCGGTGGACGTGCTCGCCGGCGGGGCGGTGCCGCTCCTGCCGGTTCCGGGTGGCACCTTCAATCACTTCGCCAAGTCGCTCGGCATCGACGATCTGGATGCTGCTACTCGGGCTGCCACCGACGGCGTCGAGCGGCATGTTCCGATCGCCGAAGTGAACGGCGAGGTCTTCCTCAACACGTGCGTGGTCGGGTGGTATCCGGAGATGGTGCGCACGAGGGAGCGGCTCCGGGCCAAGCTCCCGCGCCCCGTCGCGCTCGTGGCCGCATTCGCGGTCCACCTACCACGGCTGCGCACGTTCCAGGTGCAGATCGACGACCGATCACACCGGGTCTGGCTGCTGTGGGTCGGCGCAGCGAGGTTCGGGTTGGAACCGGGCGAGCTGACCGAGCGGGGCCGCGACGACGTGGTCGACGTACGCCTGCTGCTCGCCCGCGGCCGCTTCCCGCGCGTTCGGATTCTCGCCGACCTCGTTCGACGCCGCCTGCCCGACAGCGACCACCTGGAGCGCTTCGTCGCGGACACTGCGGTCGTCGCCCGGCTGAGCACCGATGCCGTCGATGCCGCACTGGACGCCGAGGTGGTGCGCCTGCGGTCGCCGCTGTGCTTCCAACCCACCGCCCGCACACTCGTCGTGCGCGCCCCGCGCTGACCTGGGGTCAGGCTCGGCGCAGCAACTCAGCCGTTGGTGACGACGCGCTTCGGCGTGATCGTCACCGTCATCCGGTTCTCCAGCGGCGCGGGGAACGTGCTCATCACGTCACGCCATGGCGCTCATCCGCGGATTTCCCGGGTAGAGGTAGGGGTGCCACAACTGGCCCACAGAGAGGAAGCCGATGAACCCCGCCAACCTGACTGACGAAGGGCCCAACCCGTTCGTCACGAACATCGAAGCCGACACCCTGAGCAACGAGAACTACCGCACCACCCGGTGGACCGGTTCGAACATCCAGATGACGCTGATGAACATCGAACCCGGCCACGACATCGGGCTCGAGGTCCACGACGACGGTGACCAGTTCCTCCGCGTCGAGGCGGGCACCGCACGGGTCCAGATGGGTCCGACCAAGAGCGACCTGTCGTTCGACCGGGAGGTCGGCGACGACTGGGTGATCCTCGTCCCGGCCGGGACCTGGCACAACGTCACCAACATCGGCGACGGACCCCTCAAGATCTATGCGATCTACGGACCGCCCGAGCATCCGCACGGCACCATGCACACGACGAAGGCGGACGCCGACGCCGACGAGCACGATCACTGAGGGCGGGATCGTCCCGACGACACGATGGTCGTCGGGACGGACTTCGCAATCAGCTCAGTGCACGGATCGAAGCCTTGCGTTGCTTCGGAGCCGTGGCGGCCTGCTTGGCCTTCTTCTCGCGACGCTTCTCGAGGATGTCCTTGCCCGCCTTCTTGGTCTGTTTCGCCAATGGGTTCACCTCCCTCGCGCTGGTCCGGTCGGCCAGTGGCCGAGTGGTCATCGGTCCGGCGGATGCGGCGGCGCTCCGGTCAACACTGCCCACCAGCGCTCGTGGCGGCCGTCTCCCGAGACGTGCGTGCCGTGATCGATGCGGTTGCCGTGTGAACCCATCCAGCTCCCCTTCCGAGAAGGCCAACAGGTGAACAGGCGACCATAGCCCCGAACCACGATTCGACAACCCGGACCCGGAACGCCGCCGGTCCGTCTACGGTGGTCGGCTCCCCACAACCGGCTGCGGCGCCCCGAGGACAGGTCGTCGCTTCGTCCGCGACCGTCCCCGGAGCATTGCGATGCCATCGATCGCCAGCGACTCGACCTGGCGGGCCAACCGCCGAGACCCGAACTGGGCAGCGCCCGGCACCGACCAACGCGTGCTCGAGTTCCACCGGGGCCTCGACGGCTACGCGCCGACCCCGCTGACCGAGCTGCCCGGCGTCGCCGCCGAGCTCGGGATCACCCGGTTGTTCGTCAAGGACGAGACGCGGCGGCTCGGGCTCCCTGCGTTCAAGGCGCTGGGCGCCTCCTGGGCGATCCACCGCGTCCTGGAGCACCGGTTCGGGCCGGGGTCGGTCGCCGCCGGCTCGGTCACGCTGGTGACCGCGAGCGACGGGAACCATGGGCGGGCCGTCGCCCGGTTCGCCCGGCTGTCCGGGCAAGCCGCCACGATCCTCGTGCCGCATGGGGTCCACCCGCGGGCCGTGGACGCGATCGGAGCCGAGGAGGCCCGGGTCGTACGCGTCGACGGCAACTACGACGACGCCGTGCACGCGGCCGCCGCGCTTGCTGGCGAGGCAGACCACATCCTGGTGCAGGACACCGCACGGGATGGATACGTCGAGGTGCCCGGCTGGATCGTCGACGGCTATGCCACGCTGTTCGCCGAGATCGACGAGCAACTCGTCGCTGCCGGGAACGGCGCACCCGACCTGATCGCGATCCCGACCGGCGTCGGCTCGCTGCTGCAGGCCGGTCTGTCCCACTACCGTCGCTCCATCACCGGACCCGACACGGCCGTGGTGGCGGTCGAGCCCGACACCGCGGCCAGCGTCTTCGCCAGCATCGCTTCTGGCCGTCCGGTCACGGTGGACACCGCCGAGACGGTCATGGCCGGGTTGAACTGCGGCACGGTGTCGCCGCTCGCGTGGCCGGCCATCACCGCGGGCCTCGACGCGGCGCTCGTCACCAACGACGCCGACACCATCCGAGCGGCGACCGACCTTGCCGGCCTCGGCGTGGACGCCGGGCCCTGCGGGGCGGCGCCGCTCGCCGCACTGCGCACCGTGCTCGGCGGCCCGGACGCCGAGGCGTTCCGGCGCCAGGTCGGGCTCACCCCGACGAGCACCGTCGTGATGGTCGTCACCGAGGGCACCGCGGCCAACCCGGTTCGACGCGTCGATTGAGCGAATCCCGAGTTGCTTGATCGACAATCGCACGGCTAGTTTCTCTAGTGAAACATAGAGAAACTAGTGGAGGATACCGATGGCACTTCAACTGGGCGACACCGCCCCCGACTTCACCGCGGACACGACCCAGGGCGAGGTCAGCCTGCACGACTACCTCGGCGACGGGTGGGGGATCCTGTTCTCACATCCCGCCGACTTCACGCCGGTCTGCACCACCGAGCTCGGCGCGTTCGCCAATCGCAAGGCCGAGTTCGACCAGCGGAACACGAAGCTGATCGGCGTGAGCGTCGACTCGGTCGAGTCACACAAGGGCTGGGACGCCGACATCGCCGAGACCCAAGGCAGTGCGTTGAACTTCCCGCTCGTCGGTGACGAGGATCGCACCGTCGCCACGCTCTACGGGATGATCCACCCCAAGGCCCTCGCGACCGCGACGGTGCGCACCGTGTTCGTGATCGGACCCGACAAGCAGGTCAAGCTCACCCTCACCTACCCAGCGTCGATCGGGCGCAACATCGACGAGATCATCCGCGTGCTCGACGCGCTCCAACTCAGCGCCCGCCACAGCGTGTCCACGCCGGTCGACTGGAAGAACGGCGGCGACGTCGTCATCTCCCCGGCGATCGACGACGCCAAGGCGACCGAGTTGTTCCCCAAGGGCTTCACCACGCTCAAGCCGTACCTGCGCCTCACCCCGCAGCCCGACTGACGACGTCGACCCCCACGATGCGGCCGCGGGATCTGATCACCCGTCAGTCGGCCGCGATGCGTACGCAGCAGTGCCCCGGCGCCGGGTCGAGGCGGGCGACGAGGTGATCGCCGAGTCCGATGCCGTCGAGGACACCGCTCACGAAGTCGAGATTCATTCCGCAGACCAACTCGCGTTGTTCCTCGGCGAGCCGGTGGAACGGGCAGTTGGCGAGAGCGATCTCGTCATCGCCGATCACCGGCTCGTAGCCGTGCGGAGCGAGCACCCCGACGACCTCGGCGCGTTGATCGCCCTGAGGGGCCGCCTCACCAGCCGCGTGAGCGCTCTCCCCGATTCGCCGGCCGGTCGTTCGGGCGAGGGTGCGGAGACAGTCACGCACCGGCGTCCCGGTGGTCGCTGACTCGGCGATCGCGTTCGCGAGCAACGATCCGGCCAGCTCGTAGTGACGATCCGGTATCGACGCGGCGACCTCGGTCTCGGCCGGCCGGTAGAGCTTGGACGGCCGGCCGGCACCCGGGCCGGTGCGCCCGCCGAGACGCTCGAAGCGCACTTCGACCACGCCCGCGTCGGCGAGCTTGTCGAGGTGGAACGCCGCGACCGAGCGGGCGATCCCGAGTGCGGCGGCGGCATCGTCGCGAGTCGTCCAGCCGTCGGCGCCGGCAAGGAACCGGTACAGGTCGCGGCGCAACGGTTGGTCCAATGCGGCGATCGAGGTGATCCGTCGTTCGAGATCGGGATTCGGAGGCACGCCGTCATTCTAAAAGCAAACACTCTTGACGCAAGACACGAATCGGTTCTATAGTCGGATGTATCAACTTTTAGAAAGGCACATGATGACCACCTCCCTCCTCCACCCACCCGTCACAGGATCGTTGGCCCGAGCCAGGATCGACGATCCGCGGTTCCAGGCCTTCACCTTGCTCCGGATCGGCTTCACCGTCGCCCCGATCCTGTTCGGAGTCGACAAGTTCCTCGACTGGCTCGTCGACTGGCGGATCTACCTCGCACCCGAGATCGACGACCTGATCCCCGGCAACGCCCATCAGGCCATGGTCGTCGTCGGCGTGATCGAGATCATCGCCGGCCTCGTCGTCGCCGTGCGCCCGAAGTGGGGCGGCTATCTGGTCGCCGCCTGGTTGGGCGGGATCATCGTCAACCTGCTCGTCCTCGGTGACCACTACGACGTCGCGCTCCGCGACTTCGGGCTCCTGCTCGGCGCGTTGGCGCTGGCTCGACTGGCAACCGCCGAAGAGCGAGCTCTGGACCCAGTCGACGGCAGCTCCCGATGACCCGCCCCTCGACCCTGATCGTGGTCGGTGCCAGCCTCGCTGGTGCGAAGGCCGCAGAGGCTGCCCGCGAGGCGGGCTACGACGGCCGGATCCTCCTGATCGGCGACGAGGCGCATCTGCCCTATGAGCGACCGCCCCTGTCCAAGGCCGTCCTGCGCGGCGAAGCGGAACCTGGTTCGGCCGAGGTCCATCCCGAGGAGTTCTACGCCGAACACGACATCGAACTCGTCGCCAATCGCGTCACCGCCCTCGATCCGCGGAGCAGGCGGGTCCGACTGGACACCGGCGACGACGTCGCCTTCGACTCACTCGTTCTCGCAACAGGCGCAGCACCACGTCGGCTGGCAATTCCGGGCGATGACCTTGGTGGAGTCTTTCAGTTGCGCACGGTCGACGACGCCGTGCACCTGCGCGACTCCATCCGAGCGGCAAGCAGAGTGGCGATCGTCGGTGCCGGCTGGATCGGCTCCGAGGTCGCCGCGTCCGCCCGCCAGATGGGTGCCGACGTGGTGCTCATCGACCCTGCACCTGTCCCGCTGCGTCGGGTCCTCGGCGACGAGGTCGGCGCGCTGTTCAGTTCCCTGCACGCTGCCCACGGCGTGACGATGCGCATGAACACGAGCGTGAGCGCGCTCACCGGCGATGCCTCCGTCGAGGCGGTCGTCCTCGACGACGGACGGATCGAGGCCGCCGACGTCGTCGTGATCGGGGTCGGCGTCACCCCGCGGGTCGAACTCGCCGAAAGCTCCGGGTTGCAGACCGACAACGGCATCGTGGTCGACGAGCACCTGGAGACCAGCGTCCCAGGGATCTTCGCCGCCGGCGACGTCGCCAACGCCTGGCATCCCCACTATCAGCGCCACCTCCGCGTCGAACACTGGGCGAACGCCCTCAACCAGGGAGTCACCGCCGGCCGCAACGCCGCCGGCAGCCGCGAGTCGTACTCGCGGTTGCCGTACTTCTTCTCGGATCAGTACGACCTCGGGCTCGAGTACGTCGGACACGGCAGCGGCCAGGACGCGGTCGTCATCCGCGGGGACCGCGATGCTCGCGAGTTCATCGCCTTCTGGCACCGCGAAGGCATCGTCACTGCGGCCATGAACGTGAACGTGTGGGACGTCATCGACGACCTCAAAGCGCTGATCGAAGCCCGCTCACCGATCGACCCGGCTCAACTCGCTGACCCCGACGTGGCGATCGCGCGCCTGAGGTGTGGTCACGGCTCATGACCGTCCTGAGACGAACGCAGACCCGTGGCAAGGCTCGCTGCGCCAGCCCCGGTTCGACACCGAGTCGGGGACCGTGCAACGCTTCGGCGCGGCGAGCTCTTGCGGCGACGCCCGGCCAGAACCGCTTCCCGACCCGTAGGAACCGAGGATCCCGATGCGCACCGCCACACCGACCGACGTCTTCCACAACCCCCGCCGGTACGGCGACATGGCGTCGTGGCGTGACGAGATCATCGACCTGCACGCCGCCGGCCCGATCCACCGCATCGAGGCCGACGGGTTCACGCCGTTCTGGGCGGTGATCGGCCACGACGCGGTGATGTCGGTCGAACGGCAGCCGGCGCTCTTCACCAACGCGCCGGTGCCGGTCCTCGCCAACGACGTCGCGCTGGAGATGCAGCGCAACCAGCCGGTGCAGATCCGCACGCTGATCCACATGGACCGGCCCGACCACACCGAGTACCGCAAGCTGACCAACGACTGGTTCAAGCCGGCCGCCATGGCGGCAATGTCGGATCGACTCGACGAGCTGAGCAGACAGGCGGTGGCAACGCTCGAAGCCGCCGCCGCCGACGGGGTCGGCGAGCTCGACTTCAACACCGACGTCGCCGTGCCGTACCCGCTGCAGGTCATCCTGTCGATCCTCGGCCTGCCGGAGGGCGACTACGAACGCATGCTGGTGCTGACCCAGGAGCTGTTCGGCGCCGAGGACCCCGACCTCCAGCGCGAGGGGAGCACGCCGGAAGACCGCATCCAGACCCTCCTCGACATGTACGGCTACTTCACGCAGCTCTCGGCCGACCGGCAGGCGAACCCAACCGGTGATCTCGCCACACTGATCGCCAACGGCGAGATCCGCGGCGAGCCGATGGCCGATCTGGAGAAGATGGGCTACTACGTGATCATCGCCACAGCAGGGCACGACACCACGTCGGCCGCCATGGCCGAGGGCATGGCGCAGCTCGCCACGAACCCGGACCAGCTCGCGCTCCTCCGCGACGATCCGAGCCTGATCGGCAACGCCGTGGAGGAGATGATCCGCACCGCGTCGTCGGTGCGTCACTTCATGCGCACCGCCACGGAGGACGCCGAGATCGCCGGCCAGCCGATCAAGCAGGGCGACTGGGTGATGCTGAACTACGCCGCTGCCAACCTCGATCCGAACATGTTCGAGGATCCGCTGCGCTTCGACGTGACGCGAGCGAACGCCGGCAAGCAGATCGCGTTCGGGTTCGGCATCCACTTCTGCCTCGGCGCGCAGCTCGCCCGGATGGAGCTGCGTTCGTTGTTCAGCCACGTCGTGCCGCGCCTCGCGAGTGCCGAGCTCGCCGGAAACGCCACGACCGCTCAGGCGACGTTCGTCAGCGGCTACAAGTCGGTCCCGCTCCGCTACACCTTGAGGTGACGCGTCAGCGGGCGGTCCCGCCCCCGTCGACGACGATGGTCTGGCCGGTGACGTAGCGGCCGGCATCGCTCGTCAGCAGAGCACTGCCCCCACGATCTCGTCGGGGGTGGCGGCGTACGGAAGCGGCGTGCTCCGCGCGAGCCAGGCCGCGCTGCGCTCGTCGGTGATCTCGCTGCGGGTTGTCGACCACGCCCTCGGGTCGTCGCCCGGACGATGACGCACCGCTCCCCGAGGAGTACGCACCAGGCGGTATCAGCCCAAAAAGCCGACGAGGAGCGCGACCGAAGCCACGACACCGGCTTGGCTCGCGAACAGCCACGTGCCGAACGTTCGCAAGAGGTCGCCCTTCACGGTAGCGATGTCACTCTTGAGCTCGGTTCGCAGCTCGGCGATGTCACCCTTGAGCTCGGTTCGCAGCTCGGCGATGTCACCCTTGAGCTCGGTTCGCACCTCGGTGATGTCACTCTTGAGCTCGGTTCGCACCTCGGTGAGATCGCGCTTGAAGACGAGCTGTTGGTCGGCGAGGTCGCGCTTGGTGGCGAGGTCCGTCCAGTCCGTCGGCGGGATCAGTTCCATGAACGTCTCTGCCTCAGCCTCTCCGAGGGTGGTCTTGAGTGACTCGTACAGTTTGTGGCGTCGTACTTCGGTGACCGGCATCAGGGTGCCCCCTTCGCGTCGAGTTCGTCATGGGTGCCCCAGGCACCGAGCCGACTCATCGGTCGTGCGTCCACGCTACCGGCTCGGTGTGCAGGTCGTCGACGACGTTAGTTGGGTAGTCGGCACCGATGTCGGGGCACACGATCGGAGCGCACGCTGTGGCCACACAGCGACCGACCGGTCGCGCACGACAAGGAGGTAACGATGATCGCGAACCACCACTACCGACCGGGGTTGGTCGGCCCGAAGCCCGCCGCAGTCAGCCGAGCACTCGGCGAGAGGACCCTCGTCACTGCCCGCCGGTCCGAGTCCTGATGAACGTCCGCATCGACGAGGTGGCCGACCTCATCTATCGCTTCTCCACGTTCGTCCCGGATGTCGGGCCCACCGACTTCACCTTCAACCAATACGTCGTCGTCGACGACGAGCCGTTGCTGTTCCACACCGGCCCGCGGGCCCTGTTCCCGCATCTGGTCGACGCGATCAACAGCGTGATCCCGGTGCAGGGGTTGCGCTGGATCACGTTCGGCCACGTCGAGTCCGACGAGTGCGGCTCGATGAACCAGTTCCTCGCCACCGCGCCCGAGTCGCAGGTCGCCCACGGAGAGCTTGGCTGCATGGTCTCACTCGACGACCTCGCCGACCGGCCGCCGGTGCCGTGGGCCGACGGGCAGGTGATCGAGCCGGGTCGGCGCCGCGTTCGGCACATCGACACGCCGCACGTACCGCACGGCTGGGAGTCGCGCGTGCTCTTCGAGGAGACGACGGGCACGCTGCTGTGCGGTGACCTGTTCACCCACCTCGGCGACGGGCCGGCGCTGGCGTCACACGACATCGTCGACGCCGCGCTCGCGGCCGAGGACGTGTTCGGTGCCACGTGCCTGACGCCGTCGACCGGGTCGACGATCAGAACCCTCGCGGAACTGTCGCCGACCATCCTGGCGGTCATGCACGGCACGGACCGCCGAACCGATCTTCGCGTCGGGATGGAACAGACACTGCAACGGCTCCGCGAGGCAGTCGAGTAGCGCGGTTGTCGCCCCGGTTGTCAGGAGACGTCGAGCACCGCCGCGTAGCGATCGTCGTCGTGCGGATGCCGGATCGTCTCGGCGGTGACGCCAGCCTGGCGTCGGATCTCCTCGAAGCCGTCGAACACAGATGTCCAGGCGGCGAGGTCGGTGACGGGGTGTTCGATGTGCAGCGACGACATGGTTCGGACCATACGGATCGTGCTGCTCAGCGGCTATCCCAGGTAGTTGGGGTTTCTCATCCCGCCGGACCGCTGAGCGCGGCGATGCGCCGGTCGAAGTCGTCGGCGAGATCGAGCAGCGCCTGGCGGCAATCGCCGCTGAACGCAGGCCCGTGCATCAGCGCCAAGGTGTCGACGTCGAGGTCGGCGAGACGCCGGACCGTCGCCGCGCTCGCCGGGTGCAGCGACAGCGAACCGGGCGCGATGTCCTCGGCCTCGACGGCGGGACCGACGATGTCTGCGGTGGTCGACGCCTCGTACTCGCCGAACCGGGTGAACAGGTCGCCGCAGAACAGCGTCTTGGTCGTCGAGTCGTAGAGCAGGCCTGCTTCCCAGGCGTGGGGGACGTGGGGGGTGTCGAGCCACTGCAGCACGTGGCCGCCGATGTCGAGGCGTTCGCCGTCGGCGAGGGGTCGTGGCGGCCGATCGGCGAGGTCGCCGAGTGAGACCATGCACCCGATCTCGGACTGCACGACGGTGGCCTGCGGGGCGATGGCGAGCCAGTCGTTCATCGAGCCGGACTCGTCGGCTTCGACGTGCCCGAAGCTCACCCATCTCAGCGATTCGGCCGGGATCACCCGTGAGACTGCTTGGGAGACGAGCGGAAAGAGGAATCGCATGCCGGTGTGGAACAGGGTCGGCTCGTCGCCGGTGATGAGGTACTGGTTGAACGCCACCGGCGCGTCGGGTACGACGGTGGTGAGTTGGTGGACGCCGTCGGCGACCTCGGTGATTCGTGTCTCCATCAGAACGGGACCTCCTGGGTCAGCAGGCCGCTGCCGGGCGCACGGCCAGAGAGTGTTCGGCAGAACTCGACGGCGTCGATCGTGATTTCCACGCCGCCACCGTCTTCGGGGCCGGCGATGTACTGTCCGCCCGCGGGGCCGGTGAGCGTGAGGGCAAACGGCTGGCCGTGTCGCCTCGCCCACTCGGCAACGACGTCGGCGACGATGCGCCCGTCGTGGTCGGGGGTGAGCACGAGGTCGCGTCCGGTGGCGCGGGCGATGTCGATGCGATGCATCCACGGGTCGCGGGTGAGGATCGTGTCGAGCAGGTAGCCGATGCGCCAGGTCTCGGGTCGGCCGCCGACCGTCTCTTTCATCGGCATGCGGCGCAGCAGCGCTGGCGCGTGCGCCCGCCAGCGCGCCGCGGTGGGGCCGTTGCGCTCGGCGCTGGCGATGAGCTCGGTCTCGGTCAGGGCTGCGTGATCGGCGACCTGCATCGCGGTCATCGAGTCGATCATGGGCCCACCCGTCTTCTTCGCGGCCTTCCTCGCTGCGCGTGTGCGTCGCATCACGGATCGCAACGACGTGAAGTCCGACATCGTCCCGACGTTGTGCCCGGCCACCGCGCGCACGTCCCAGAGCGGGCAATCGGTCGGCTTGGTCCAGTCGTCGGTGCTGAGTGCGCGCAGTTGCTCGACGAGGCGGACGTACTCGGTGGCCGCGAGCACCTCGGCCTCGGCCCGAGTGATCGGCGGGATCGTCTCGACACTGGTCGTGGTGGTCATCGTGTGGGCTCCTTCCGATTCGTCGGCTCCTTCGGCCGGGAGCGCTTGGTGACGTGGCCGAGGTACATGTCCACGGCGTCGTCGATCAGCCGGGTCCAGCGGTCGCCGCCCGGATCGTTGGAGATCTGCTGATCGGCGAGACCGGCGCCGATCGCGGTGAACAGATCGATGTCGCTCGGTTCGTCGATGCCGAACGAAACCAGGTGCGCCTCGATCTCCGCGAGGCTGTCCATCGAGATGGCGAACGACTCGGCAGAGGGCTCGAAGCCTGGGATGGTGCGCTGGAACAGCAGCTGGTAGCGCGCTGGGTCCTCGGTGCAGAAGCCGACGAAGAACCTCCCGATCATCGTCAGGTCGACGTGGGCGTCGCCCGTGAGGTTCCAGTGGGCCTGGCCCTCGACGAACTGCCGGCAGCCCTGTGCGTACATCGCGTCGTAGATGGCGTTCTTCGATTCGAAGTACGAGTACAACGACTGCGGGCGCATCCCCACCTCGCCGGCCAGCTCCCGCAGCGACAGCCCGGCCAACCCCTCCGCGCGGGCCAGCCGCCACGCCGTGTCGAGAATCTCGTCGATCGTCGCCTGCCTGCGCTCGGCACGCCTGTCTCGCTTCGGTTCAACTGACACTGTTCGTATCGTGCGCTCGGAACCGACCGGTTGTCAACCCGTGCCGACCAGCACGCACCGTTGGAACAC
>CAZYWK010000099.1:0-6451 GCA_964651825.1 uncultured Ilumatobacteraceae bacterium
CGAGATCGAGACGGTCGAGATCGAGACCACCGACCTGATCGAGGTGATCGACCTCGGCGACGCGGTGGAAGTGATCGAGATCCACGAGGTCGTCGAGACCATCGAACTCCACGAGCGTGGTGACTCCGCCGACGACGCGGCCGACGCCGTCGATCACGAGGGAGTCGATGACGATGCGGCCGATGACGATGCGGCCGATGACGATGCGGCCGATGACGACGTGGTCGTCGATCTGTTCGCCCGTATCCGCGCCGAGACCACACCGGTTGTCGACGAGGCGACCGACGACGAAGTGCCGGCAGCCGATGACGTCACCGACGGCGAGTCTCCGTTCCATGTGCGCGATGCCGAGCTGACCCCGCTCATCGTGGCCAGCGCGCGCAAGCTCAAGCGGGTCCTCGCCGACGAGCAGAACGAGGTGCTCGACGGGCTTCGCCGAGGCGCCGCCACACTGCCCGATCGCGACGAGCATCTCGTGCGATTCGCATCAGCGATCGACGACGAGCTCACCGCCTCCGCGGTCGCGGGCGCGGCATCGGTCGCCACCGGTCGGGCAGCCAAGTTGAACAAGTCGCAGCTCGAAGCGTGCCGCGGCGCCGGGCGCGACGCCCTCGCCGAGCTCCTGGTCAATCCGCTGCGCGAGCGGCTCGAACGTTGCATCGTCGACGCCGCGGGCGACACCGACGCCATCTCGAAGGGCGTGCGGTCGGTGTACCGCGAGTGGAAGACCAAGCACATCGACGAGCAACTCGACGACGTGCTGCGCACCGCGCACGGCCGCGCTGTGTTGGCGGCCATTCCGGCCGGCGCCCCGATCGCGTGGGTGGTCGACCCGGAACATCCGGAATGCGCCGACTGCGACGACAACGCATTGGCCGGCGCCGTAGCGGCGGGCGCCCCGTTCCCCACCGGCCATCTGTTCGCACCGTCGCACACCGGGTGCCGATGCCTGCTCGTTCCCGCTGACCGGTAATCTCAGCGCCGATGCGGCGCTCCTCCGATCTGATGGATGACCGTCCGCGCCGCCGGATCAGCGGCCGAGCGGTCCTGATCACGATCGGTGGGCTGTTCCTGTTCGTGCTGATCTTCGGACGCGCGATCGCACGGTTCTACGTCGACTACCTGTGGCACCTTGCGCTCGGACGTGGCGACGTGTTCTGGGGGGTGATCGGCGCGAAGTTCTCGCTGTTCGTCGGCTTCTTCCTGATCTTCCTCGTGATCGCCGGCTTCAACCTGTTCATCGCCGATCGCCTCGCGCCGACGTCGTTCCCGGCCAATGTCCACCCCTACGTCGAGCGCTTCCACGACGTGTTCGGACACCGGCTCCGGCTGGTCCGGTACGGCGCAGCCGTCCTGTTCGCCATGGTGCTGGCCCTGCCGTCGATCGCGCACTGGCAGAGCTGGCTGCTGTTCCGCAACGCCCGCAACTTCGGTGTCACCGACGAACAGTTCGGTGTCGACGTCGGGTTCTACGTGTTCCAGCTGCCGTTCCTCACGTTCGTCCTGAACTGGCTGTTCGTCGCGCTGATCGTGGTGTTCCTCCTCACCGCTGCGGCGCACGTGCTGAACGGCGGGGTGGTGTTCGTGTCGCCGATGCCGGTGGTGCGCCAGTCGACCAAGGCCCACATCGCGGTGTTGCTGGCGGCACTGGCGATCGTCAAGGCCGCCGACTACTGGCTCGACCGGTACCAGTTCACCAACAGCCAGCGCGGCATCGTGCAGGGCGCGACGTACTCGGTGGTGAACGCGCAGCTTCCGGCGGTCCTGCTGCTGATCCTGATCGCCCTGCTCACCGCCGGGTTGTACCTCTCGGTGGTCAAGACCGGCTCGTTCCGCCTCCCGGTGATCGCTTCGGCACTGTGGCTCGTCGTCGCCATCGTCGGCGGGATCATCTACCCCGCCGTCGTACAGTCGCTGGTGGTCAACCCCGACCAGGAGACGCGCGAACAGCCGTTCATCGAGCGCAACGTGGTGGCCACGCGCCAGGCGATCGGCCTCGCCGATGTCGAGGTCCGTTCGGTCAACTTCGGCACGTTGACGACCGACGACGTCGAGGGTGACCTCGACCCGTTACGGAACGTCCGCCTGCTCAATCCGGTGGAGATGGAGACGCGGTTCCTCGTCGACCGTGGTGAGTTGGCCGGCCTCACGATCGACGACCTCGACGTCGACCGCTACACGCTCGAGGATGCGAATCAACCCGAGGAGGTGCTGATCGCGGCCCGCGAGCTCCAGCTCTCCGGCGTGACGAACCGCAGCTGGCAGGGCCTCCACCTGATCAACACCCGTGGCTGTGGTCTGGTGCTCGCGCCGACGGGCCGCGTGCTCGAGAGTCAGCGCCCCGACTATCGCACCGTCGAGCTCGAACGTCCCGAGCTGTACTTCAGCCCGATCCTGTCGGGCTACGCCATCGCCAACAGCGAGTCGTCCGAGCGGGTGTGCGACGAGCCGCACCAGTACGCGGGCACGAACGGTGTGAAGATGAGCTCGTTCGTCCGGCGGGCCGCGTTCGCGTTGGCGTTCCTCGACTACAACGTGCTCGGATCCGGGGCGATCAACCCCGACTCGCAGATGCTCTGGGTGCGCGGTGTGAACGATCGCCTCGAGAAGCTGGCGCCGTTCCTCTCGTACGACACCGACCCGTATCCGGTCGCGGTGAACGGCCGAGCCGTGTGGGTCGTCGACGCGTACACCACCTCGACGCGCTATCCGTACGGTGAACGGATCGGTGACGTCCAGCGCAAGCAGCCGTCGGGCCTCGGCGACAACGACAACTACGTGCGCAACAGCGTGAAGGCCGTGGTCGACGCGTATTCGGGGGAGGTCACCTTCTACGTGGTCGACGACCAGGACCCGATCCTCGCCGCGTGGCGAAGTGCGTTCCCGAACCTGTTCACACCGGTCGACCAGATGCCGGCCGAGCTGCGCGATCACCTGCGTTACCCGGAGGATCTGTTCCGCATCCAGACCGACATGTACTCGAAGTACCGGATCGACCCGGCCCTGTTCTTCCAGCGCGTCGGTGCCTGGTCGGTCGCCCAGGCACCGAGCACGAAACCGACGAGTGCGGGGAGCACCGGGACGACGCCGGCGTCGGAAGACGGCACCGTGACCGCCGCCCAGCGAACCTTCGCCAGTGAGACCGACGCCCTGCGTTTCACGCCGTACTACACGATCTTCGACACGAGCCTTCCCGGCGAGCCGAGCCGGGACGAGTTCGTGCTGTTGCGTCCGTTCGTCCCCTTCTCGACCGACGACCAGCGCACCGAGCTGCAGGCGTACATGACCGCGTCGAGTGATCCCGCCGACTACGGCCAGCTCACCACCTACGTGGTGGAGATGAGTGGGGATCGACTGCCCGACGGCCCGTTGCGGGTCGCCAGCAACGCCGAGTCGACGGCCGCGATCTCGCAGCGGATCTCACTCGACAACGTCGGCGGCGGCGGTTCGGAGGTGGTCTTCGGCGACCTGCAGATCGTGCCGGTCGCGGACGGGCTGATCTACGTGAGGCCGTACTACGTGGCGATCCCGCAGAGCTCGGGTTCGGCCAGCTCGGTCACCGAGTTCCGGTTCGTGATCGTGTCGTACAACGACCGGGCGGTGATCGAACCGACCCTGGCCGACGGTCTGGCGCGCCTGTTCCCGGGCTTCGAGAGCGATCTCAACGAGCGGGTGACGACCCCGGCCGAGCCGACGGCGGGCACCGAACCCGATCCGGACCCCGACGACACCGACACCGGATCGACCAGCACGGTGCCTGGCACGGCCAGCTCGGCCGTCGAGCTGCTCGATCAGGCCGACGCGCTGTTCGCTGAGGCCGACGAAGTGCTCGCCACCACTGGCGACCTCGGCGAGTACCAGGCGAAGCTCAAACAGGCCCACGCGCTCATCACCGACGCCCTCCAACTCCTCGAGGACTGACCCGGGCTCGGCCACCGGCTGCCGGATCGACGTTTGCGTCGGGATTCAGCACCGACGGGCGTGATCAGATCCCGACGCAAACGGGGTGTTCAGTGGGATCGGCGGAGGCGTTCGGCGAGTTCGGCCAGATCCTGGCGGAACTGGATCTGGTAGCGGGCCTGCTCCGCGGCGAGTCGTTCGGCGCCGGCCTGGATCGGTTCGATGTCGTTGCCGACCTCGGTCAGCTGGTTGGCGAGCTCGGTCGACACCGACGTGACCCGTTCGTCGAGCCGGGCCACCCTCTCGTCGAGGGCGGAGAGCCGGCGCTGCAGTTCGTCGGTGACGTCGGTCAGATCCGGGACCGGCTCGACCGTCGGAGGCGGCGCCGGCGGGGGAGCGGCCGGTGGCGGGGCCACCGGTGGGGGCGGGGTGGCGTCGAGCAGGCGTTGCTGCAGCGCCGCGACCGTGGCGGCGAGCTCGGCCTTCTCGCGGTCGGTGGCGTCGAGCCGCTCGCGCATCGCGGCCAGCTCGACGCGCAGGTCGTCGAGTGGTTGCACGTCGGCCGGCGGAACGCTCGGCGCAGCCGTGGCTGGAGTCTTCTTGCGGAACAATCCCATCGCTGCTCGCACGGTACCGCACCGCACCGTACGGGCCGCGGGTCGTCGCCGCCGTACGATCGCCGCTGTGCCGACTCCCGACGACTTCGCGGCAGCGGGCGTGTACGACCCGGCCGCGCCGAACGCGGCGCAGCGGCTCGAACTCCTCGACTGGCTGATCGAGCAGGGCTTCACGATCGAGCAATTGGCCACCGCGCGCCAGGGTGACCGCCTCGACGCGATCTCCGGTGGCGACATGGTGCTCGTGCCAGGTCCCCTCCGTCCACGGGCCGACGTGGTGGCGCGCACCGGCTTGAGCGCGGAGCGCGTCGATGCGTACACCACGGCGTTGGGGGTGGCGCCGCTGAGCTTCAGCCCACCGGGTGAGGTCGGGTTGAGCGACGAGGAGGCCGACGCGCTGCTGTCGCTGAGCGCCGTCGGCGAGTCCAGCGGCCTGTTCTCCGACGACGAGCTGCTGAGCTTCCTGCGGGTGATCGGTGCCTCGATCGGTCGGGTCGCCGATGCCGCACTCTCGCTGTTCCTCACCGATGTCGAGTCGCCGCACCGCCAGTCCGGTGGCGACGAGTTGGCGCTCACCAAGAAGGTGTTCGAGGCGGTCGGCCTCATCGAGGGCTTCATGACGACCCTCGATCCGCTGTTCCGTCGCTTCCTGGTGCAGGCGATCGAGCGGTCACGGCTGGCGACCATCAACACGCGCGAACGGCTGCGGTACCGCTACGCCGTCGGGTTCGTCGATCTGGTCGGGTTCACGGAGATCTCCGGAGCGATGTCGGTGGCCGAGCTGTCGGGGTTCCTCCGCGACTTCGAGGGACGGGCGTATGACGTCGTCAACGCGGCCGGTGGCCACGTCGTGAAGCTGATCGGTGACGAGGTGATGTTCGTCGCGACGAACGCCGACGCCGCCTGCCGGGCTGCGGCAGAGCTCATCGCCAGCTTCGGGCCAGAGGGCGCGACGGTGCTGCCGCGCGGTGGCATCGCCTACGGCGAGGTGCTCGTGCGCGGAGGCGACTACTACGGCTCGGTCGTCAACCTCGCCTCGCGCCTCGCCGACCAGGCCGTTCCGGAGGAGATCCTCGTCACCGATCTCCTCGCTTCGGCGGCGGCGTCCTGCACGTTCGAGCCGGCGGGGCGGCGGGCGCTGAAGGGGTTCTCCGAACCCGTGGCGGTGCTGTCACTGGTGGCCGAACCAGCGCCGATCGACGCTCGACCGTGATGAACGACTGACCATCCAACTGGAGGACTGATGACACCACATCCGACGACCGGATTCGACCTCGACGAGATCGACCGGCTGATGACCACGACCAAGCAGGTCCGCAAGCGGCTCGACCTCACGCGGCCGGTGCCGTACGACGAGCTGCTGGAGTGCATCGAGATCGCCGGTCACGCGCCGATGGGCGGCAACCTCGAGCGCAACCGCTGGATCATCGTCGACGACGCCGACCTGAAGGCGCGCATTGCCGAGCGCTTCGCGGAGGTCGGCCGGCCGTACCTGGCGGCCAACTCCGCGGTGCGCCTCGACGACCGCAGCCAGAAGGTGATCGAGTCGGCCGAGTTCCTCGTCGACCATCTCGCCGAGGTGCCGGCGTTGGTGATCGCGATGCGCCTCGACCGGCCGCCGCTCGAACCGTCACAGCAGGGAGGCGCAGCGGCGTACTACGGCTCGGTGCTGCCCGGTGTGTGGAGCTTCCAGCTGGCCGCCCGGGCTCGAGGCATCGGCTCGGCGTGGACCACGTTCCACCTCGAACACGAAGCGGAGATCGCGGAGCTGCTCGGCATCCCCGACACGGTCACGCAGGTGTGTCTCCTCGCGGTCGGCTACTACACGGGCGACTCGTTCACCCCAGCACCTCGCCGCTCCGCTGCCGAGGTCACCTCCCTGAACCGCTGGAAGAACCCCGTCGCCTGACCTCGTTCATCCGGCCCCGTCCCCG